>JAZKEJ010000001.1:0-6584 GCA_040387095.1 Pseudomonadota bacterium
TGATGAGAGGATTTGCCATTTGGGTCTTTATAACGTAAGTAATATGTACCGTAGCAGTTGCTTGCGCTGCGCACTTCTACGTATAGCCCGCTACGCTCATCACTTACAAATTCAATACGCTGCACGCCCTCTGGACAAACGAGTTGGTTATCAATAAATTGCTGAGTTAATTTTACAATTGCCATAGGTAAGCTCCTTAAAGAAAATAAATAATAAATTTGAAAAATATATTGAATTCCCCGCCAATCCAAAACAACTGAACTTGGCGGGTTATTTTTTGCGGTGGTTAGGGACTAAGCTAAAATGCCCGCTAATCCGCAACACTGTCGTTTTGGACGGGATATGAGCGTTGCGGCGTTGCGTCATTAATGACGTAAAATTCAGGTTGCGAAACTGCCGCAACGTCACTTGCTATATCTTTGTTCAAATCTGGGGATTCGATGCCCAGTTGCGGCACATCGGGTTGAGAGTTTAGATACCGCGCAAACACATCATTGAACTGTGCAGTATCAAAGCCTTTAGGCGTGCTATAAGGCCCCATACGCACCGTTTTAGAGCTAATACCATATGCCGATAACAGTTTGGCTAACTGACGAGGTGAAAACTGCTTGCCACGGTTATAAGTCGCCCATGGCTTTTCTTCATCTAGTATGAGTGCATCGATTAAATCCGACGTGCTAATTTTATCGATACGTTTTGATTCAAAAACATATTGAATGTCTGCAAGTAATTGATTCCCCATACTTACCGACTGCTCGCCCGCAATAGATAGTGCTTGAGCAGCGTTGGTTGCGCGTATTAACCATTCTTCACCGGCGCAGGCGGCGATTGCCAGCATAGGTTGCCAATTGTCCTGGTCGCGATCGCTTAACGTTTCAGGCAAGCTAGGGCGTGCATATTTAACTCGCTGGCCATAATCCTCAGCAAAGCGTGCCAGCTTAGAAGTAATATCGCCGAATAGCAGACGATCAGCATGACGTAAACGACTAACGCTTTCAGTCGCCATCTTGCGACGTAAATTGAATATAATGCCCCGGCTCATTGTTGCGTCTGGTAAATGCTTTTCTAACGCAATACCGGCAATGGCTTTTGCACTAAACACTGAAAACATGCGCGGCTCAAAGCTGTCACCTGCAGCCTCACTTCGCAAGACATATCCACCACGCAGATACCCAGCATTAACCATACCCTGCAGTTCAGCATTGTCTTTAAAAAAGGTGTCAGCTTCATCAACTAATATTGTAGGTGACCACTTTTCAACTGCCCTAAATATAGCGGATGAAGATGCATTAGATGCTGGTAATGGCCGGTATGACATATAGCCAATCACGGTAAGTAATTGTGTTTTGCCACAAGCCTTTTCAGGCGCATTAATAATAGCTAATGGCGCTAAGTCAATGTGCGGTATAACCCAAGTAAGTACTATCCACAGAGCAACCGCATCGGCTTGTTCTGGCTCCAGCACGATATAGTTTCTAATCATGCGTGAAATTTCGTTTAACAGATTTGAAGGGTCTACCTGCTCATGAAAAGGCTCGACAGTATCGAAAGGTAAATTGCTTACCTCACTATCGTCGGTTTTAATTTTCTTCACTTCTGCATCTAAAACTGTGGTGCGCCAGCCTAATTGCTTTGCTTGCTCTATACGAATAGACTCGTAGTCAAGGGGAGACAGAGCCGCTAAATTGGTTAATATTTCGGCAATATTAATTATTGAAGAAGTAGCATCACTTGATGTTAATGCTTTAGCGATAGTTTTAGTCATTATTGACCGCCTTCGTTTGCAACAACTTGAAACGAATCTTCATCCCAGCCTAACCAGCCAACTTCTTTCGCATCACGATAAATAGAGCCAAGTGTTGTTACCAGTTGGTCAGTAGGCTTTTCATTTAAAAAGCGATACCAAACCGCATCAAATACGTCTTTGCCTCTTTTGCCATTACCAGTACAAGTAAACCATGCCTTTGATTGTTTACCTTGTAATTCGCCACTACTCCATGATTTTGCAAGCTCAAACAAGGCCACACCATAGTCTCCGTGATCCCGGGCTGCTCTAGCCATTGGTGCAATACGATAGAGCTTCCACGTTCTTTCGTCACAGTCAGGCTCAAGCATAGCTAGTGCAGAAGCCAGAGAATCTAAATTTGGTGGCCCAAATTTTTGGAATCTTGTACCAGTGAAATCAACTTGAATAGCATTGTTTGGTACGCTCGTAAGTGAATAGCTACAAAATTTGTTGTAAGCTGCGTCAATTGACGCAAACATGGCTAAGTGATTGATAGGCTCTTCAGCTTTATACTCAAGTGTGACCAATCTTGGAGGACTATATTTGTAATTTAAAGTGCCGGGAACACGTAATACACTTGCAATGTCAGCAGTACGTGAGTGATCAACCAGAAAGACACGTGCTCTAGAAAGCGCTTTTAATTTCTTAGCATACGTTTGCCATGTAGCACGTTCAACGAAAGAGTCGAATGCCCAATAAACGTGTAAACCACTACCACTAAAAACGATATGAGTTGCGTAAGGTATTCCGGTATCTTGGCAAAATTGCTCCAACTCTTTAACAGCAGCGATTTCAGTTTCATAACCAATACCAGCAAGTGCTTTATTTTTACCACAGTCTATATCAAAGAATAAGCAACTTGCGCCAGCTGCATTTGATGCTTCGCGATTGTTTGTAGTGATGAATTCAGCGCATGCAAAGTAAGCTTCATTACCTTGTTTTGATACTGCTGTAGTAAGTCTAGTGGCCTCAGTAAAGCCGGTAACAGGGATGTTATTGAAAGTGTGATTTGCTCTATCATACGAGCAGATTTGGTGATGGAGATTTGATGATGGCCAAACAGATGCAAACAATGCATTAGCTTGGCTAGAGTTACGGGGGTTTAATACAGGTGCGTGCATAACCAATCCTAAAAAGTAAGTTAAATTCCACCGTGCTTTGCACAGTGGTTCTATATGCCTCTAGAATCTTAATTTTTAGTTTCAGTTGCAGCTTTTTAATGGTCTGCTATTGGTGACCGCATAAAATCAACCAATTTCCATGTGAGTAAAATTTCTTACTCGCCCGCATGATAATGCGATTTTTTGTAGCCGTCAACCGTATATTTCATGCCCTACATAAGCGGCAAAAAACCACCGATTTTGTCCGCCACACCGCCACATCGAGCATTGGCAAGGGATCCAATGTTGCGAATATGTTTAACCTTTCCGAAACGCTTTTTATATCCGCAACGCCAGACCCCATGCCCGTATTGACTCTTAAACATTTGTTGCACCGTTGCGAAAAAATTAGCTACCTACCGCTTTAATCACCCCTTGCGGTTTGTGGTATTGGATATTACCAAGTGAATCAGTTTGGTAAATTTTCCCGTCTTTAATCTGATACTGCTGTTTATGGTATTGCTTATTGCCAATGGCATCTGTCTCAATAATACGGCCATTTTTGTTAATCACAACAGACGGCTTGTGATATTGAATGTTTCCAGTCGAATCTTGTTGATAGATTTTGGTTTCTTCAGCAGACACATTCAACATAAATATAAAGCAGCCACATACGGCTAAAATTTTATGTAAGCCTATACTTTTCATATACACCCTTTCTTATTAATCAATTGCACCAAGAATCTTTAATACCTCCTGATGCTCCAGCATATATGCACGTAAACAGTGGTAATGATTAGTGCATAGTTCAGCAAAAGCTAAATTACTGCCAAACGACAAATGACTGTATGCATATAAGCAAGCTGTAATGCCCAGTGCATCCGCTGAAAATTTACCTTTATAACCATTGTCGCAGCTGACCTTATATATATCATCAGAACAAGATGCCATGTAAAAGCCGCCATTGCTTAAAGAATAAAACTCCCAATAAGCCCCAATGTATTCAGATGCAATATTGCCAGCAATTGAATAAACAGCAGGCTCGATATTAAGCGAAAAACGAATACCAAATAAATTAGCGGTATGTTGAACACGTTGTTTGTCGCTGACTTGGTGACGGCTAATAGTTGATAGTGTCATGTGTAACTCCTTGAAATTATATTTAGGTGCACCCCCACCCCCACTAGCTACAGACGTGCAAACTCATCCGCATAGACCCGGATAGCTTTTTGGACTTCTGCGTTTTGGTGGTAGGTGGGAGTGGGTGGATTAGGGAAAAACGTCTGAGCGTTGCACTCAGTTATGAGGAGTTGGATTGGTCGTTTCAATATGTTCAATGACCCTTGCCTGCGCCCATAAATGCTTAGGTACGTAATAAACAGGGCCACCTGCATTGTTCCAACACATTAAAAACATTACCCACTGCGGGTCGTCAATGCTTTCAGGTAAAAATTCGCATGCGTCCCATGACATTGCAATATCGGTTACATTAGGCCAGTTTCCATCATGTGCTTCAGCCCACTCAAAGTCACAGCCAAGGATTTGCAAAAGGTCTAATTCCACCTCACAGATATAAACGTACCCGCCTAAGCAAAAGTTAAAGTCTTGTGTGGCTTCCGGTTGTAGCTGTAACAAATCAATATCTTCTTGAGTAATTTCTAATGCATTGCTTACTGATAAGTTTGTGTTTTCGGAAATACCTAACAACACAGCGGCCTGTTCCTGCAACAACCTAAAACTAAGCTTATTTAGCTTGTAGTGCAGAAAGGCTTCATTGAAGCAATGAATCTTGATCATCTAAGTCTCCTGATTGGTAGTAATGAATGCGAATTGTTGATTGATTGCACAGGCTAAAGCTTCATCGGGTAAGTCCCAAGTAAGTACAGTTTCAATGGCTTCTAGGTAATGTTGGTGGTACATAGTGTTTAGTCCTTTTATGTTTGTAACGGTTAATGAAGTAGGTTGCGATTGCTGCGATGGTGATAAAGGTGAGTGGGAATGCTAGAAATAAAACGATGAATAAAAAGATGCCGAATTTCCGTGTAGCATCAGATAACAGGCATGCAAAAGTAATCACAGTTAATGTGATGAATTCCATAAGTAGCTCCGGATTGGTTATAAATTAGGTAAGAATTTGAAATTTGGGTCGGTATAAGCTCGGTATAACTGGTTTGCTTCATTGCGAAGCGGAAAGACCCTGTCTGGCTTGGTGTTATGGCTAGGTGATTTTTAAGAACAGCGGACTTCTACTACATCGGAGTGATTTTTTGAGGTTTATGGATTACTTGAAATTGGCGTTAATGCCTGTTTGGATTTTTAGGTGGGTGTGTTGGTGAGATTTTTTTGATGGCCGGGGATGACTCGGGTTTTAGATTGACGTCTGAAGAAACTAGCTTACCCAATTCAAGCATAAATGGCGCTGGGTCTAGTTTTTCATAGCCACGTATTTTTCCTTCAAGAAGTTTTACCAAGCCTTCATGCTTCAATACAGCTAATAGAAAACCTGGCGTATTGACTGACTTACCGATAAACAATTTGATCAACGGGAATGATGTCACTCGGAAAGGTGCAGTATCAAGCGCTGTTTGTATATCAACCAGCTTTATCCACTCTTCACTAAAAAAACCCCCTCCAGAATTGGCCACAATGCGAATGTAGACTTGCTTATCTTCGTCACAACCAAAATGATAGTTGAGAGTTGCTTTACCAGAACAGGTTGGGCATGTTGCTATTTTGATGATGCGTGTGACTTGTGGTTTAGTTTTGATAATTGCTTTCTTTGTCATGTAATACTCCTTTGGGTTGAAATGAATTGCACTTGTATCTCATATAAGATGGTTAAATTTCCGCTCCGTATATAGACGTAAAAAAGCCCACTGACCTTTCGGTGAAATGGGCGGGGAATGACTATTTAAAGTTGGTTAAGGTTAGGATGCGAGCACTAGATAAAGCAATAAAATGATTAGTCCATACAAACTTATGATGAGAGCTACACGCATAATTTGCATTATTAAAAATATCAAGATTGACAACATTAGTACCCAAAGCATTTCTAGTACCAATACTAGATAATCGATTAGCCAATCAATCGAAAATTGAAGATAACGATAAGCTTTGCTGGTTTCGCCTATCCGTGTAATTGCAGCCATTCTGCTTTCAAAGCGTCGCTGACGTAAATTCATCAGTGCTATGTCAAATTTGATTTTGAATCTCAATGACATCAATTCCACACTTTGATTAACGGCGCCGTTTGTTTCTGATGAATGGTATTGATAGGCTTTACCTGTTTGGCGTGCTGCTGAAGATGCTGTCTTTATAAGTGATTTTGATACTTGCTTGGTTGTTATGTTGAGATTAGATTGACGGTTGTTGCTAGACTTTCTTTGGTTGAATTCAGCGATATAAATACCCTCTTTCTATTGTTTACGAACGAAAAAAAACCCGCTGAAATCAATCAACGGGCAATAATTTGGATCTAACAGGCGAAAACAAACTTTAAGTCATAGGTTCCAACTTTGGTAAACAGTCTTTGAAATCAACTTGTAGACGTTTAACCAAATTAACTTTATCCATTTCACCATTCATTCGTGCCAAGACCATTGCAATCATAGTATTTAAAGCATTTGAGCTTTGCATAATTTGGACGAGTAATTCACTTGGATAGCCATTTAAAAAGCGTTCTATTGGCAAAAATCCAT
>JAZKEJ010000002.1:0-26055 GCA_040387095.1 Pseudomonadota bacterium
ACAACTAAAAGGAGCAAAATATGAATAACAAAGGACAAATGCTGCAGGATCCATTTTTAAATGCCCTCAGAAAAGAGCATGTACAAGTTTCTATTTATCTGGTTAACGGTATTAAATTACAAGGCCAGGTGGATTCGTTTGACCAGTATGTGATTTTATTGAAAAATACTGTGACCCAAATGGTTTATAAACATGCTATTTCAACCATTGTGCCAGCGCGCGCGGTGAGTATGACGTTGCCAGATGAGACGGAAGACTAAGGTTTGGCAATTAAACCTTCCGGTTACGGCGAAAATACCCTAGCGAATCCAACCACTTTAATAACGCCATCAGATGGTGGCGTTGTTTTAGTCAGTATCGATTTTGGTGAGCCAGATTATGCAGAAAGCTTGCATGAGCTGCGTCAATTAGTTATTTCTGCAAAAATGCAAGTACGCGCCACGCTTGAAGGCAAGCGAAGCATTCCTGATGCAAAATTATTTATTGGCAGCGGAAAAGCCGATGAATTAAAAACAATATTGGAAGGAAGCGAAACCAATCTGGTGGCTTTTAATCATGATTTAAGCCCTTCGCAACAACGTAATCTTGAGCGATTTCTGCAAGCAAAAGTGCTTGATAGAACGGGCTTGATTCTGGATATTTTTGCACAGCGCGCACAAAGTCATGAAGGTAAATTGCAAGTCGAGCTTGCACAGTTAGAACATTTATCTACAAGACTTGTTCGCGGCTGGACTCACTTGGAGCGCCAAAAAGGCGGTATTGGCGTGCGTGGTGGTCCAGGTGAAACGCAGCTAGAGCTGGATCGCCGCATGTTACGCGTGCGCGTTAAGCAATTGCGCGAAAAATTAGACAAGCTCAAATCTCAGCGCGGTATGCAAAGGCGTGCGCGCAAGCGTTCCAATTTGATGACTGTATCTTTAGTTGGCTACACCAATGCAGGAAAATCTACGCTCTTTAATCGCTTAACCCAATCAGGCGTATACGCGGCAGATCAGCTGTTTGCTACTTTAGATACCACTTCACGCAAAATGTATCTGGGTGAAGACTATCATTCAGGTGGTGGTTCTGTGGTGGTTTCAGATACCGTGGGTTTTATTAAACATTTGCCCACCACTTTGATTGAAGCATTCGGTGCAACTTTAGAAGAGGCGGCGCAGGCAGATTTATTGTTACATGTCGTCGATATTGCCAGTTCCAATCGTGACGCGCAAATCGCGCAGGTGAATTTGGTTTTACAAGAAATTGGCGCTTCAAAAGTGCCACAAATTTTAGTATTAAATCAAATCGATAAGCTGGACATGCCGGCAGATTTCATTCGTGATGAATATGGTAACATTTCAAAAGTGAGTATTTCAGCGTCTACTGGCGATGGAATTGATTATTTAAAATTGGCATTAACAGAATATCAACAGCTTTTAAAACGGCAAAGCACGGAAGAAAGTGCATACGTTTAATTTTAGTTTTAATAATGCGGACAACTATATTTCCAATATGGTCATGTTTTTAATAAGTATGTGGAGTAATGAATGATTAAGTTTCCTGGATTTGGCCAAAGCAACAATGAAGGTCCGCCTGATTTAGATAAAATATTGGCTGATTTAAATCAAAAAATCAGCAATCTTTTTGGTAAAAAAGGTAATGGCAACAATAATCAGCCATCCAGTAAAAAAGACTTCGATGTGCCTGTGTTGCCAATCGTGGCGGTAATTGTGGCTATTTGGTTGGCGACTGGTTTTTATATTGTTGATCAAGGTTCGCTAGGTGTTGTGCAGCGTTTTGGTAAATATACTGAAACTACTGAAACAGGTCCGCGCTGGCATTGGCCATATCCTTTTGAGTCGGTTGAAGTGGTTAATATGGAGCA
This sequence comes from Pseudomonadota bacterium, assembly GCA_040387095.1. Taxonomy (GTDB): domain Bacteria; phylum Pseudomonadota; class Gammaproteobacteria; order Burkholderiales; family Methylophilaceae; genus Methylotenera_A. The sequence continues at coordinate 1,865 of JAZKEJ010000002.1, forward strand.
AGTGCGTCGTTTAGAAGTGGGTTATCGGAGCAATGGCGAAGGTGTTGGCGGAAAAACCAGGCAGCCAAAAGAAGCATTAATGCTAACAGAAGATGAAAACATCATCGACCTGCAATTTGCCGTGCAATATAACCTTAAAAACGCTAAAGATTACTTGTTTAATAATCGCGATACAGACGATGCAGTGATGTCAGCAGCAGAAACAGCTATCCGTGAAGTGGTTGGTAAAAACAAGCTAGATGATTTATTGCAAAAAGGTTTGGCAGATACATCTGAGCGCATGCAAGCGATTTTAGATGGCTATAAAACTGGCGTAAAAATTACCAGTGTGTCATTACAAGGTGCGCAACCACCCGAGCCAGTGCAAGAAGCTTTTGAAGACGTTAACAGGGCTAACCAAGACTATCAGCGTTTTATTAATGAGGGTCAGGCTTATGCGAATGACGTGATACCGAAAGCCAGAGGCCAAGCATCACGCTTATCAGCAGAAGCCGCTGGTTATCAATTAAAAGTTGAAAACGAGGCTAAAGGTAATGCCAGCCGTTTTGAGCAAATTTTAGCGCAATATGTAAAAGCGCCAGAAGTCACACGCCAACGATTGTATCTAGATGCGCAAGAGCAAGTTATGTCTAACACCAGCAAAGTAATTGTTGATCAACCAGGTGGTAACAGCTTGTTGTACTTGCCGTTAGATAAATTAATGGCGACCACTGCACCTTCTGCAGCCACACCAGCGCCAGCGACGGTTCAGCAACCAGAATCAAAAGATAATCAAGCTAGTGTTGATGACTCGCGTGAATTAACACGCGATCGCGATAGTCGCTAATCAACACCCAGGCTCGTGATTCAGTTTAAAAGTTAAGAGAAGACTAAGATGAAAAATATAGGCACATTATTAATTGGCTTGTTTGCGGCAGTGGTGATACTGAGTATGTCTTTCTACACCGTTGATCAGCGCGAGTATGCATTGGTTTTCCGCTTGGGTGAGATTGTGGCAGTTAAAAAAGAGCCAGGACTTTATTTTAAAGTGCCGCTAGTGGATGATTTAAAAAAATTTGATAATCGCATCGTGACGTTGGATTGGGAAGAGCCCGCCAAGTTTAACACCAGCGAAAACAAATATATGATGGTTGATTCATTTGTGAAATGGCGCATTATCGACCCTGCCAAGTATTACGTTTCCATTAAAGAAGGTGGCGAAGCGGCTGCGGAAGATAGGCTTTCCAAAGTAGTCAATGCGGGCTTTCGTGCAGAATTTGGTAAACGCACTGTACATGATGTGATTGCCGGTGAGCGCAACGCGATTATGGATAACTTGCGTAAACGCGCTGATGCCGAAGCACGTCAAATTGGTATTCAGGTAGTCGATGTGCGCTTGAAACGGGTTGATTATTCTGAAGAAATTAGTAAATCCGTGTTTGATCGTATGATTGCAGAACGTAAACGTATTGCCAATCAACTGCGCTCTGAAGGCTCTGCCGCATCTGAAAAAATCCGCGCTGATGCAGACAAGCAACGCGAAGTGATTATCGCGGAAGCTTTTAGGGACGCACAAAAAATGAAAGGTGAGGGCGACGCAAAAGCGTCAGAAATTTATGCTGATGCTTATGGCAAAAATCCTGAATTCTATGCGTTTTACCGTAGCCAACAAGCTTATAAAAATAGCTTTGATAGCAAGTCCGATATCTTTGTATTAGACCCTAAATCGGAATTCTTCAAGTATATGCGTAGTGCTGGTGGTAAATAGTTAGCAGATATTGTGGCTAATTAATCAGTTTTTGACTTAATGATCTTTTAAATATCAGCGTTAAGTTAACATTTTAATGAACACAACTTTATTAACTGCGCTAGGCTTGATGTTGGTCTTGGAAGGTATCTTGCCTTTAATCGCACCACGATCCTGGCGCGAAACTTTTAAACGCATGATTACGTTCAATGATGGGCAGCTACGCTTTATTGGCTTACTGTCTATCTTAGGCGGGTTGCTGCTGGTATTCTTAAGCCGCTAAATTTTTTTTGATTTTCAGCGGATAGGTGTCGTTATAGCCAAGTCCTAGCCCAGTTTGCGCAAGTCCAAAATCAATTCAATCGTTTCTCTTGTATAATAATCGCTATGCGAAATTGGTTGCTCCCCGAATATATTGAAGATGTGTTGCCTGCTGAGGCAACTCGATTAGAATCTTTGCGCCGACAACTATTGGATTTATTCAAGGTACATGGCTATCAATATGTGATTCCGCCTACATTGGAATATTTGGAATCGTTGATTACTGGTACGGGTCATGATTTGGATTTGGCAACTTTTAAAGTGGTGGATCAATTAACAGGCCGCTTGATGGGCATTCGCGCAGATATGACGCCACAAGCCGCGCGTATCGATGCGCATATGCTCAATCATCAAGGTGTTTTGCGACTTTGTTATGCAGGTACTGTTTTGCGCACAAATCCAGATGGGCTGGCGCGCACGCGCGAGCCTTTGCAACTGGGCGCAGAATTGTTTGGTCACGCAGGAATCGAAAGCGATATTGAAATTCATCGCTTGATGGTTAAATCGTTGCAGACTTTGGGTCTGAAAGAGCTGCATATTGATTTTAGCCATGTGGCGATATTTGAAAGCTTGGTTGAAGCGGGCAGCATTAACGCCAATTTAGAGCAAGCTTTGTATGCTGCTTTGCAAAGTAAAGACAAAGCCAGCGTTGCACTTTTAGCGGTTAATTTAGATGCCACAGTTAAGCAGGCATTAATGGATTTAACCGATTTAAATGGCGATGCTAGCGTGCTGGAAAAAGCAGAACAGCAATTGCCAAAATTGCCTGCGATAAGCAAAGCATTAGCAGATTTACGTATTGTCGCAAGCCAGTTAAATGATTTAAATGTCAATGTATCGTTCGATTTAAGCGAGCTGCGTGGCTATCATTATCACAGCGGAATTGTGTTTGCTGCCTATGCAAAAGGTTATACAGGGCCAATTGCATTAGGTGGACGTTATGACGAAGTGGGACTGGTTTTTGGCCGTGCGCGCCCGGCGACAGGCTTTAGTTTAGATTTACGCGGCGCAGTCACTGCACTAGCGCCCGCAGTCAATTCAAAAGCGATTCTGGCCCCAGCTGGTGATGATAAGATGCTGTTAAGCACGATTGAATTGTTGCGTGCCGATGATCAAATCGTCATACAAGCGCTACCAAATTCCACCAGCGATATTCTTGAGTTGAACTGTGATCGGCAATTGATTTACAGCAATAATCAATGGCAAGTTCAGCCTTTGCAATAAAAAATCCCATTCATATTTAAGTTGAAAAAATAGTTAAGCAAAAGTTATGACGCAAAATAGTGTAAAAAATCCTGCTAAAAATGTGGTCGTTATTGGAACCCAATGGGGCGATGAAGGCAAAGGCAAAATTGTCGATTGGCTGACTGATCACGCGCAAGGTGTTGTGCGCTTTCAGGGTGGGCACAACGCAGGCCATACTTTGGTTGTTGGTCAAGGCAGCGAGCAGCGCGTGTATAAACTGAATCTTGTGCCATCTGGCATCGTACGCACAGGTGTTAATTGCTATATCGGCAATGGCGTTGTGCTGGATGCGGGGCATTTGCTGAACGAAATTGCTGCTTTGGAAAAAGATGGTTTAGAGGTTAAAAACCGATTAAAAGTCAGTCCGGGCTGCCCGTTGATTTTAAGTCATCATGTTGCTTTGGATACTGCGCGCGAAGCGAAACGCGCTATTAAAATCGGCACAACTGGTAAAGGCATTGGTCCTACTTACGAAGACAAAGTTGCGCGTAGAGCTTTGCGTGTCTACGATTTATTTTATCCGGAACGCTTTGCCGAAAAATTAAAAGAAGTGATGGATTATCACAACTTTGTATTAACCAATTATCTAGGCTCAAAAGCGGTTGATTTTAATCAACAATACGATGCCAGCATGGCACAAGCGATTGCATTAAAACCGATGATTGCGGATGTTTCAGCCGAATTGTATGCGGCAAATGCCAGAGGCGAAAACCTGTTGTTTGAAGGTGCCCAAGGTACTTTGCTAGATATCGATCATGGCACTTACCCTTATGTCACTTCGAGCAACTGTATCGCCGGCCAAGCGTCTGCGGGCACGGGTGTTGGCGCCAATATGCTGCATTATGTGCTGGGCATTACCAAAGCCTACACCACGCGTGTTGGCGGCGGTCCCTTTCCAAGCGAGCTGGATATTGAAACTGAAAATTGTCCTGGCTATCAAATGTCAACCAAAGGCCAAGAGATTGGCACAGTCACGAAAAGAAAAAGAAGATGTGGCTGGTTCGATGCCGCGGCATTACGCCGCTCTGCCAGAATTAACGGATTAACAGGTCTGTGCATTACTAAGTTAGATGTTTTAGATGGTATTGAAAGTTTGGATATTTGTACCGGTTATGAACTAGATGGCAAAGTGGTGGGTATGCTGCCAGTTGGCGCAGATGATGTGGCGCGCTGCAAACCGATTTATGAAACGGTTGCCGGTTGGAAAGAAACGACTTTTGGCGTTAAAACTTGGGATGGTTTGCCTAAAAATGCGCAACATTATTTAAAACGTCTGGAAACTTTATGTGGCGTGCCAATCGCAATCGTTTCAACAGGTCCGGAGCGCGATGAGACCATTATTATTGAGCATCCTTTTGCATAAAATGCAAATCCCGTCGCTATGCGTTGTTGCTGCATAAAAAATTTTCGCTAACATACTTGTATATGCTGCGCTCAATTTTTTATTTGCGCTCGTTCTATTTAAATCAGGCATAGCTTAGGGCTTTGCATTTTATTATGCGAAATTTAGACTAAATGTCCATCTTACAAAACCAGCGATTAGCTTGGGCGATTACAGGTTCTGGGCATTATCTGCGCGAATGCCTGAATGTTTTACAAGCGCTTAAAAATCAGAACGTAACTCCGAACTCGACTTCAGTTGATGTTTTTTTAAGCAAAGCTGCCGCTGAAATTATCAAACAATATGGCTTTCAAAAACAACTAGACGCAACAGGTTATCGTGTTTTTCAAGACAAAACTGCCAGCAGTATCCCAGTCGAGTTTTTCTATCAAGGCCAATATCACACCTTAGTGATTGCGCCAGCAACGTCCAACACTGTCGCTAAAATGGCTTACGGATTTTCCGATAGTCTGGTCACCAATCTGTATGCCCAAGCAGGTAAAACACGTGTGCCGAGTATTGTGTTCGCCTGTGATACACAGCCAGAAATTGATAGCGCATTTATACAATCTGAAGCGCCGCGCGACAATATCGTTAACGTTTTTCCGCGAAAAATTGACCTTGAAAATGTGGTTAAGTTAGCGCAGTTTGAGTTAACGCGAGTGGTTGATAGTATGGATGTGCTTGAAAAAGCGGTGTACGCGCATTTAAAACAAGCTGCCGTATAAAATGAAAGCCAGCAAGCCAGAAAATCTGCTTTTTGTCACCGGCAAACTGGCGGAAAAAAGCCTGAACAAAGTGTTGCAAACCATTCAAATCGATGCTAAAACGCCGCAATTCAAATATCGAGTTGAACAGATTGGCGTTTCGGTGGCTGCGCTGATGACGCCGGATTTAATCGTGCGCCGACTGAAAAATACAGGTAATGCGAACAAAATGATTTTGCCGGGTCTTTGTCAAGGCGATTTAAGCCAGTTACATCGCCAATATGGCATTCCGGTTGAACGTGGCCCAGCAGACTTAAAAGATTTGCCACAATACTTTGGCAATAAAGGCGTTGCGCCGGACTTAACCAAATATTCAGTACAAATTTTTGCTGAGATTGTGGATGCGCCTGATTTAAGCGTGGATGCGATTTTAGCAAAGGCACTGCGTTTTCAGGCGCAAGGTGCGGATGTGATTGATTTGGGTTGTTTGCCCGGCAAGCCTTTTATCCACTTAAAAGAGGCGATTCAAACATTAAAATCGGCTGGGCTTAAAGTTAGTGTCGATTCAATGCATGCTGATGATTTGTTATTGGCCGGAAAATCCGGCGCAGATTATCTATTAAGTCTGACCGAAAAAACGTTGTGGATTGCCGATGAAGTCGCGGCTACGCCAATTCTGATTCCCGCCAAACCGGGAAATATGGCCTCGCTGTACCGCGCAATCGAGCATTGTCTGAAACACGATAAACCGTTTATTGCCGATGCGATTTTAGATCCGATTCATTTTGGTTTAGCCGATTCGATTGTGCGTTACCACAAGCTGCGCAAAAAATATCCGCACATTCAAATCATGATGGGAATCGGTAACTTAACTGAATTAACCGACGCCGATACCACAGGTATTAACGCGATTCTGTTTGGCTTGATTAGTGAGTTGGATATTCAAGCGGTTTTAGCCACATCAGTCAGTCCACATGCGGTGAATGCGATTACCGAAGCGGATAATGCACGGCGTGTGATGTATCGCGCAAAGCTGGATGACAGATTGCCGCGCGGATATAGTAATGCTTTGCTTGGGCTACATGATAGAAAACCTTTTCCTTATAATAAAGAAGAAATCGGCGAAATCGCCGCGCAAATCAAAGACCCAAGTTTCAGGATTATGGTGAGTGAAGCGGGCGTGCATGTCTATAATCGCGATGGCATACAGCAGAATATTGATCCGTTTGCGTTCTATCCGAATTTAGGTGTACAAAATGATGCCTCGCATGCGTTCTATCTAGGTGTTGAGTTGGCAAGGGCACAAATCGCCTGGCAGCTGAAAAAGCGCTATGTGCAAGATGAAGCACTAAATTGGGGTGTTTCTAGTGAGGTGGAAAAAGTGGATGGCAGAAAAAGCCACCGTGAAGTATCTCTAAAAGAAAAGCTGCAAGTAAAACACCAAGAAAAACAAAATAAAAAACCATGATTTTCGAAACCATTATCACGACTATTAGTGCGGAAGGCGAGCCGCATGTAACGCCTTTTGGCGTGCGCCATGAGGGCGAGAATGTGGTGATTTCTCCTTATAAACCATCGACCACTTTAGCGAACATATTAGCCACTAAACATGCCGTGATGAATCTCACCGATGATGTGCGTGTTTTTGCAGCTGCATTGACCAATCGGCAGGCTTGGACACTGCAGGAAGTTGAACAAGTTAACGGCTACCGACTGACAAACTGTTTGACGCACATAGAGTTAACACTATTAGAAGTACGTGACGATGCTGTTAGGCCGCAACTGATTATGCAAAAAATACACACGCAGCAGCATCAGTCATTTTGCGGATTTAACCGCGCGCAAGCCGCAGTCATTGAATTGGCAGTTTTGGTCAGCCGTTTGCATCTGTTGCCTAAAGAAAAAGTTCAGGCTGAAATGCAATATTTGCAAATCGCCATCAATAAAACTGCGGGCGAAAATGAGTTGCTTGCGTGGTCATGGTTAACCGAAAAAATCAGTCAATTTTATGAATCTTTAGAGCAGAATTAATAGAAATGATGAATTTGTTGATTAGTGTTAAAAATGCTGAAGAAGCCTTGATTGCATTAGAGGCTAGCGTTGATATGCTTGATTTGAAAAACCCCAACGTTGGTGCATTAGGGGCGCTCGATTTAAAAACAACTGAACAAATTCTGCAAGAAATTCAGCAATATCAAGCGTTAACATTTCACCAATCTCAGCCGCTGATTAGTGCTACAGTCGGTGAAAATCATACAGATCTTGATGCATTGGTTAAAGAGATTGATAACAGAATAAAAATGGGTATCGATATTATCAAAATTGCAGCAACGGATGTATGTAGAAATAACGTGTTAAAAACGCTTTCTGCACAAGCGCGGCAAGTTAAATTGGTTGCGGTTTTTTTTGCGGATGAATCGATGGATTTAACTTGGCTTGAAAAATTCAAAAATGGCGGCTTTTACGGTGCCATGATAGACACACAAAAAAAACAGCAAAATCTATTTGAAATCTGCTCGATTTCGAATTTACAGAACTTTGTACAAAAATGCCAAAAAATCGGTTTAAAAGCAGGTATAGCTGGCTCTTTAAAACCACAACATATTGAAAATTTAGTTGCTATCAACCCATCCTATATTGGTTTTAGAGGCGGCGTGTGTACAGATAATCTTCGTAATAGCAGTTTAATGGTTGAAAAAATCATCATTCTGAAAAAACTGTTGCAGGAACACAACAAATTCAACGATTTAGAGCACTTTAGCTAAAGTATTGCGTTGCATAGTTAAGTTAGTTTAAGTATAGTTCGTGGGTAAACATTTGTTTGTGTGTTTTTAACTAGGAGTTTAATAATGAAAAAGAATTTAGTAAGTTTAGCTGTTGCAGCTACACTTGGTTTGTCAGCTTTTGCTGTATCTGCAGAAGATATGTATCGTGGTGCTTGGTACGCAGTTCCAGGTGTTAGCTTCATGCATACAGATAGTGATTTAGAAGCTGAGGATGATGGCGGTGCTTTTATAAGCATTGGTAAAGAAATCAGTCAGCATTGGGATTTACAAGGTCGTTTGGGCCATAACAGCGTAGACCAGAACACAGGAATTGCTGGCGCTAGAGGTAACTATGAACAAACTACGCTAGGTTTAGACGCATTATATATGTTTAGTCGCGGCAAACTCCGTCCATTCTTACTAGCTGGTATTGGCGCAGCACATAATGATCTTGATTATTCTGTTCCTGGTCAGGACGCAAATAGCAGCAAAACTTCATGGTTAGCAAGTGCAGGCTTAGGTGCTCAAATTTTATTAAATGAAAACTTTGGTTTACAAGCTGACTTACGTCATCAGTGGAGCAGAGCTGACATCGATTTAAACAATCGCGGTTCAAAAACAGTTGGTAATACACTATTCAACTTTGGCGCCATTTTACGTTTCGGCGCACCAGAGCCAGTAGTAGCTGAAGCGACTCCAGAACCAGCTCCAATTGCAGCAGCACCAGAGGCAATGCCTGAGCCAGCTCCTGCAGCAGCGCCGGTTGTATGTACACCTCAAGTCGAAACAATCACGATAGATGCTGAGAAACTATTTGGTTTCGATAAATCAAAATTAGCTGATACAAGTGAAATTGACTCACAAGTTATTGCAAAAATGAAAGAAAATCCAATCTTTGCATCAGTTAAAATTGTTGGTCACACTGACAAGTTAGGTAGTACTGAGTACAACCAAGCACTTTCAGAAAGACGTGCTAATCAAGTGCGTGACTATATTATCAGTCAAGGTATTGATGGTAGTCGTTTAGTTTCAGTAGGCCAAGGCGAAAGTATGCCTAAAGTAAATTGTGACAGTGTTAAAGGTCGTAAAGCACAAATTGAGTGTTTAGCACCTAACCGTCGTGTAGAAGTTGAAGCTACACGCACAGTAGAAACTGGTTGTAACTAAGTTTTAAAATATAGATTTAAAAAGAGTGTTAAAAAAGCCCCGTGTTACGGGGCTTTTTTATTGTCTAAAGTTTTTAAACTCGTTGCCGTTTATCGTTATAATCATGTAATGAAGCAGCCAGTTGATTTGATTATTGAAGCGCGTTGGTTAGTGCCTATTGTTCCACCAAATATGTTGTTAGAGCATCAGGCTGTCATTATTCAATTGGGTGTGATTATTAATGTTTGCACTTTAAAAGAAGCCGACCAGCATTATCTGGCAAAAGAAGTAATTCAACTTTCTGAGCATGTACTAATCCCAGGTTTTATTAATTTACACACGCATGCAGCAATGAGCTTAATGCGCGGTCTGGCAGATGATTTACCGCTAATGTCTTGGTTGGAAACACATATCTGGCCTGCCGAGCAAAAATTATTATCAACTAGTTTTGTGCATGATGGTACCTTATTAGCCTGCGCAGAGATGTTAAGTGGCGGTGTAACAACATTTAATGATATGTATTTTTATCCTGTTTCAACAGCCGAGGCCAGTTTGAAAATAGGCATGCGTGCTAATTTGGGTTTAGTGGTTTTGGAGTTTGCGACTCAATATGCTAATAATGCTGAAAGTTATATTGATAAAGGTACACAAGCGCGTGATCAACTTAAAAATGAGTCATTAATCTCATTTAGCTTTGCTCCGCATGCGCCTTACACAGTGAGCGATGCAACATTCAAGCAGCTGACCACTTTAAGTGCGCAGCTCAATATTGGTTTGCACACACATTTGCATGAAACTCAAACTGAAATCACTCACAGTGAACAAAATTACGGTATGCGTCCAATAGCAAGATTGGCGGATTTAGGCTTGTTGGATGCGACGACAACATTTGCCCATTGTGTACACTTAAATGAGATTGAAATGCAATTATTAGCAGAGCATGGTTGCAGTATTGCGCATTGTCCCAGCTCAAATTTAAAGTTGGCTTCTGGTATTGCGCCGATAGCCGAGTGTATTAGTAAAGGAGTTAATGTTGGATTAGGTACAGATGGCGCTGCCAGCAATAATCGTTTAGACATGTTTACTGAAATGCGGCTTGCTGCATTGCTTGCGAAAGGCTCGAGTGGCGATGCAACTGTAATTTCAGCGCATAAAGCCTTAGAGATGGCGACGATTAATGGCGCCAAAGCGTTGGGTTTAGACAACAAGCTTGGTTCGATTGAGATTGGAAAATTAGCCGACTTAACAGCCGTGAAATTAAGCGATATGAATATGCAGCCATGTTTTGACCCTGTATCGCACTTGGTTTATGTAGCAGGTCGCGAGCAAGTTAGCCATGTCTGGGTAAATGGCGATTTGAAATATTACAAGCCTGATAACAGCGAAGGTGTTTATAGTCATGTTGAGCCACTAGAGTTGAAGGATATTGTTGGTAAATGGCAAACTAAACTAGCTGAATTTAAAACAACTTCGAATCAAACATCATTTAATTAAGTGAACAAACTGATGACTAATTACGATACTGCAGAACTTAATAAATTTAGTGACTTGGCTCATAAATGGTGGGATAAAACCAGCGAATTTAAACCACTTCATGATATAAATCCCTTACGTTTAAATTATATTAATGAGGCGACTTCATTATCGGGTAAGGCTGTGTTGGATGTAGGTTGTGGCGGGGGTATATTAAGTGAGTCCATGGCCGAAAAGGGCGCAATAGTAACTGGTATAGATTTGGGTGAAAAAGCACTCAAAGTCGCACAATTACATAGTCTAGAAGCTGGTGTTGAAGTGGACTATCGATTAATAGCTGTAGAGCAATTAGCTGAAGAAATACCGGCGAGTTTTGATGTAGTGACATGTCTTGAGATGCTTGAGCATGTTCCAAATCCAGCCAGCATTATTCAGGCCTGTGCCAAATTAGCTAAGCCTGGAGGGCACGTGTTTTTTTCTACGATTAATCGCAATCCAAAAGCCTATTTGTTTGCGGTTATTGGGGCGGAGTATGTGTTGAATATGTTGCCAAAAGGCACGCACGATTACGCTAAGTTTATCAAACCATCCGAGTTAGCAAGTTGGATAAGAGCTTCAGACCTTTCATTGCAAGATCAAATTGGCATGAGTTATAACCCGATTACGCAGCGTTATTGGCTGGATAAAGATGTTTCAGTTAATTACATGATGCACACAATTAAAGCTTAATAGGTGTTATTGCTTGATTAATACAATTTTATTTGATTTAGACGGTACGCTTGTTGATACAGCTCCCGATTTAGGCTACGCGCTTAATATTTTGCTAAACAGGCATGGCAAACCAGCTTTAAGTGATGCAGTGATCAGACCTTTTGCGTCGCACGGTTCACGTGGACTAATTGGCCTGGGCTTTGGCATTACGCCTGAAGATGCCAGTTTTTTAGCTTTGCGTGATGAATATTTAAGCATTTACAATCAGGTTTTTACGCGCAGCCCCATATTGCTGGAAGATATTTCAGAATTATTGCAAGTGATTGAATATAAAAAATTAAAATGGGGAATTGTGACGAATAAGCCGCGTCGTTTTACCCAGCCGTTAATTAAAAGCATGGATTTAGATCAGAGAGCGGCCTGTGTGGTAAGTGGAGATGACGCGCCACAACCTAAACCTTCGCCAGCGACACTTTTAATGGCATGTGAACAAGTGCAGGTTAAGCCGGAAAATTGTATTTATATCGGCGATGCAGAGCGCGACATTCAAGCAGGAAAAGCGGCAGGCATGCAGACGGCAGTGGCTTTGTTTGGTTATATTGATGTAACCGATAATCCGCAGGATTGGGGTGCGGATGTGATGCTGCAAAAGCCTTTAGATTTGTTAGACTTAATAGGTTTTTGCGCTTAACTTTTAAATATTCTGGAAATGACTGACTAAAAGATAATTTGTATCTAAAAAGGCTTAAATATTAAAGTTGCCTTCTGCCTAGTAATGCCATCGATAGAGTCCCACTATCTACGTACTCAATTTCACCGCCCATTGGCAAGCCACGCGCAATACGGCTTACAGCGATACCCCGCATTTTCAATAGCTCACTGATATAGTGTGCAGTCGCTTCGCCTTCAACTGTGTAATTGGTTGCTAGAATGACTTCATTAATAACACCATTTTGCGCGCGCTTAATCAGCTTATCCAAGTTAATTTCTTTAGGCCCAATGCCATCCAGTGGCGATAATCGACCCATCAACACAAAATACATACCACTGTAAGAATGAGTTTGTTCCATCATCATCAAATCAGTTGGCATTTCAACCACGCATAATTGTGATTGCACGCGCTGGTCTGCAGGGCGGTTTTCAAAATCACACAGTGGGCAGATAGACATTTCAGAAAAATTATTACATAGCGTGCAATGTCCTAGCGCCTGCAAAGCATTTTCAAGGCTGCTGCTCAATTTGGCCGCACCTTTGCGATCACGTTGCAACAGGTAATACGCCATCCTCAGAGCAGATTTTGGCCCTACGCCTGGCAAGCAGCGCAAGGATTCAATGAGCTGCTCAAGCGCAGGTGGATTTTTCAATGTAAAGACTTTGAAAGATTAGAAAGACAATATTAAAACTAAAGTCATCTAGAACGGTAGTTTAAAGCCAGCAGGCATCATGCCACTCATGCGTGCATTGGAAGTCGCTTCAGCTTTCGCCCTGGCATCATTTAATGCAATCAGCAATAGATCTTCTAAAGTTTCACGGTCATCCATTGCTGAATCATCAATCGTGACGCGTTTGACAGCGTTATTACAAGTCATACTAATTTTAACCAGACCATTACTGGCTGTTCCTTCCACCAATGTGTCCGCCAGTTCCGCTTGTGCTTTCTGCATATTTGCTTGCATTTGCTGGGCCTGCTTCATCATATTGCCCATGCCGCCTTTCATCATCATTTTTCTCCTTTTTTAATGGTTAACTAAATGCTATTTAAACAGGTTTTATTGAGTTTGGGATAATAGTCGCCTCAAAATCATTGATGAGTGATTGCACAAAGCTGTCTTGCATAATCGACGCTTCTGCCATGCTTTGTATAGTGGCTTTTTCTTCTGCATTTTGCTTGGCAGGTGTAATAATCTCAGCTTCGTGTACGTTACCAATCTCAACATTCAATTTAATTTTTTTGCCAAAATATTGATTAATTGCGTTAGATAATTTTTCTTGATAGCTTGTGCTGACCAAATGTTTTTGGCTTTCTGCCACTCGCAACGTGATGCTGTTATCGTCATAGCTGACCATTTCACAGTTCTGTGCTAATGCGCGAGCAAGCCCTAATTTTAGGTTTTTCTCAACTAATCCACGCCAATTACCATCAAAGTGATTGTGCTGTTGCTCAGCGCGAGGCGTTTCAATCGCGATGTGTTCAATCTCTGCTGGTGGTGTTTTTGCAATGTTGACTTGAGTGTTTTGTAAGTCGGCAGTTTTTTCAGTAGCATCAGGCAATCGATTGCTTGCTGGTTTTAATTGCACCTGTTGCGTTGTGATAGAAGACTTTTGTTGATTAGCGTTGAGTTTTTCATGTGGTGAAAAAGCCAGCATGCGTAATAAGCTCATGCTAAAACCTGCATACTCATCAGGCGCCAAACCAATATCGCGACGACCAAGTAGGGCAATTTGATAATACAGCTGTAATGTTTCAGCTGGTAATTTTGCTGCCAAATCTGTCAATAGGGCATATTCAGGATGATCGTCTGCCATACTGTTTGGCACTGTTTGTATCATTGCTATTTGATGCAAAATAGTTGCTAAATCGTTCAAAGCCGCTTCAAATGCAATATTGCGCATTTGCATGGCTAAAGCTTTTTCAATCAATCCTGCGCCATCTTGGTTAATCAAAGCATATAAAATATCAAACAAATAGGTTTGGTCGATTGCACCTAGCATGCTGCGCACTTCTGTTTCATTAACCGTTTGATTGCCGTATGCAATTGCTTGGTCGGTTAATGATAATGCGTCGCGCATACTGCCTGCAGCTGCACGTGCAATTAAGCTGATTGCAGCCGGCTCATAACTGATATTTTCTTGCGCAAGTACATTTTGCAGATGCTCGATAATGGTGATACTGGCCATTTGCCTTAAATTAAACTGTAAACATCGACTTAAAACAGTGACCGGCACTTTTTGCGGATCAGTTGTTGCCAATATGAATTTAACGTGCGCTGGCGGCTCTTCCAGCGTTTTAAGCATGGCATTAAATGCACTTTTAGACAGCATGTGTACTTCATCAATAATGTACACTTTAAATCGACCGACGGTAGGCGCATACTGCGCGTTATCCAGCAACTCCCTCATGGCATCAACTTGTGTGTTCGATGCGGCATCCACTTCTAATAGATCAACAAAACGGCCATGATCAATCTCAGTGCAAGCATTACATACACCGCAAGGCGTGGCTGTAATGCCAGTTTCGCAATTAAGTGATTTGGCTAAAATGCGCGCAATGGTTGTTTTGCCAACACCACGCGTACCCGTAAACAAATAGGCATGATGCAGGCGTTTTTGTGTTAATGCATTAGTTAATGCCCGCACTACATGCGGTTGGCCAACTAAGGTTTCAAAAGATCTGGGGCGGTATTTACGTGCTAAAACGAGATATGACATATGCGTGACTTTAGCTTAAAAGAGGCTTTTCGTCTTCTATTTTTGTTGGAAAATTTTGACAGAAATTCATTTAAATCATTCAGATGTAAGGCGAGCGGCACGCAAAAACCGGAATGTACAATTGGTACATGAGGATTTTGAGTACCAAGTAACGCCGCAGATGAATAATTGAAATGGATTTTGAAAGGAGGCGAGCCAAACCCCCGGCACTTGCTTAATAGTTGTGGCTGCTTGCTTCCGCATCTGACCAGATTGGCTACTTTACAATGCGGGGAGGCCCGCCAAGCCGATATTTTACCTTAATTACGCAATGCACCAATAAAAAATTGCGCCTTAAATGCCTTAACTTTTGTTATGCATAGCCAGCACGCTGCACAGGCGGCAATTCTGCCAGTTCTTCGTCAGAATACAAACGTCCTTTGGTAATAAATGCAAACCCACTGCCGCAATCCAGCGAGAATGAGCCGCTGGAACCAGGTTGCGCGTCTAATATGGTATGCATATTCTCAGCGAAAGTGAAATGACTATTCCCCATATAAAAAGTGGCTTTATTTTCTGTGCCTAATACGCCCAATACGACATCTGAGGGGCTTGCATGAAACTCATTTTTTGGCATGCATAAAGGACCACTGCCTTCGCAGCAACCACCAGATTGCAAGAAAATAATTTCACCATGCTCTGCGGTTAATTTGTCAATCAGGGCTACCGCTGGCGGTGTCGCAGATAAACGCTTAGTCATGATTAAACTCTCCAAATGAAAAAAATCTATCAGCTTGTAACTTTAATAAATCGGCTATTAAGCCGTGTAAATACGAATAAATAAGGGGCGATTAAACCGCCCCTTATTTAACTAATAATCTAAACAGTGAATGATTTAGAAGAAACCAAGTTTATTAGGATTGTAGCTTACCAATAAATTTTTGGTTTGTTGGTAATGGTCTAGCATCATTTTGTGATTCTCACGACCAACGCCAGATTCTTTGTAACCACCAAATGCAGCATGTGCAGGATAGGCGTGATAACAGTTTGTCCATACACGACCAGCCTTGATGCCACGACCCATGCGATATGCTGTTGTGCCGTTACGGCTCCAAACACCAGCACCTAGACCAAAAATAGTGTCATTGGCAATTGCTAATGCGTCAGCTTCATCTTTAAAAGTTGTCACAGCAAGCACTGGACCAAAAATCTCTTCTTGGAACACGCGCATTTTGTTATGGCCTTTTAGTAAAGTCGGTTGCACATAATAGCCTTCTGCAAAGTCACCTTTTAACACATTACGATCACCACCAATTAATACTTCAGCGCCTTCTTGTTTACCAATATCAATATAATTCATGATTTTGTTCAACTGGTCTTGTGAAGCTTGTGCGCCAAGCATTGTATTTGGATCTAATGGGTTGCCTTGCTTAATCGCAGACACGCGTGTTAATACGCGCTCCATAAATTTGTCGTAAATGGATTCTTGAATAATCGCACGTGATGGGCAAGTACATACTTCGCCTTGATTGAATGCAAACAGTACCAAGCCTTCAATTGCTTTATCAAAAAACGCATCATCTTCATCCATGATGTCAGCAAAGAAAATATTAGGCGATTTGCCACCTAGCTCTAATGTTGCTGGAATCAAATTGCTCGCGGCCGCTTGCGCAATCGCACGACCAGTAGCAGTTGAGCCGGTGAAACCAATTTTAGCGATACGTTTGCTGTTGGCCAGTGGCGCGCCTACTTCGCGACCGTAACCATTGACAATATTAATCACGCCTGGTGGCACTAAATCACCAATCACTTCCATCAGGATTAAGATAGAAAGCGGTGTAAACTCTGCTGGTTTCAACACCACGCAATTACCGGCAGCTAATGCTGGCGCTAATTTCCAAGCTGCCATTAGAATTGGAAAATTCCAAGGAATAATCTGACCAATAACACCTAATGGTTCGTGAAAATGATAAGCGACTGTATCATGGTCAATTTCACTAATACCACCTTCTTGTGCGCGAATCGCGCCAGCAAAATAGCGGAAATGATCAACGGTTAATGGAATGTCCGCATTCATTGTTTCGCGAATTGGCTTGCCATTATCAATGGTATCTGCAGTTGCGATTAGTTCAAGATTCGCTTCAATTCTGTCTGCGATTTTAAGCAGGATATTAGAGCGCTCTGTGGTGGAAGTTTTACCCCATTTATCGGCCGCTTTGTGCGCAGCGTCAAGTGCCAGCTCTACATCTTCAGCACTAGAGCGAGCTGCCTTGGTATAAACTTTTCCAGTAATCGGCGTAATTACGTCGAAATATTCACCTTTAACAGGCGCAACCCATTGACCGCCAATGAAATTATCGTACTTGGCTTTATAGGGGATTTTTACACCAAGGCCTTTTAGTAAATCTAAACTCATGCTAACTCCTCTAGTTTTTCTATTGATTATGTAGTGTTACTTCTTTTAAAACCGCATTGCTTCATTACTTTTTTATAATGTTGCAAATGCGTACTTAGTTCCACGTATGCATCTGTTATTAAAGACTTTTTTATCTTTTAAATAATACATTTACTAATAACTTAGTGTGCTAAACAATAAACCTTAGTCGACTGCAAATCAAGTCTAAATCAGCTTTTTATTTTTAAATTCATTCTTTGGCTATGGCGAACTAATGTCGCATACGTTATAGTTTGCGCATTAGAAGAAAGTTAACTTTATATTTAGTAAGGTAAAAACGCGTGTATGTCTGACTCGTCAGCAGTTTTTGGAATTACCACAAGAGAGTTTTGGCATAACATCAGTCATCCAACAGACTCAACTTTAGGTAAGGCCATTCTTTCAATTCTAGTTTTCGCAGAGAGTCTAGTCTGTATTTTCTGGATTTTTACACTTTCAGGCCTTGGCGAAGGCTATGCCATGATGGCTGCCGTGCCATACGCTTACATTATTCTTTCCTACGCAAGTTTACTAGTATTTTATCGCACAAAAAAGTTCGAATATTTTACTTTTACCCAATTAGTGATGTTGTTAGTCATGCCTTTTTTTATGCAATGGGCGATTGGCGGCTACGAGGCTTCTAGTGGAATAGCCATTTGGGCAATATTGTCGCCCATAGGCGCATTAATGATTCTTGGCACCAAGCAATCTACACCTTGGTTTATTCTATTTGCTTTTCTAGCTGGATTATCTTGGAAGCTTAACTACTTATTTGCAGGCAATTCATTGCCTATACCAATGCATGTAAAAGACACCTTCTTTTTAATGAATATTATGGGTACAGCCTGCATTTTGTATGCGGTGATGCGCTATTTTCAAAGTCAAAAAGAGCGCACGTTGCATGAGCTTGAATTGGAACAGGAAAGATCAGAAAAACTACTACTGAATATTCTGCCAAAATCAATTGCTAGCCGCCTAAAAGATAACGATATGCGTATTGCTGATAGCCATGAAGCGGTTACCATTTTATTTGCCGATATTGTTGATTTTACTAAACTTACCGCCACCATGCCGCCTGCAGAGTTGGTGGATTTATTAAGCCAAATATTCTCTCGATTTGATCAATTGGCAGATTATTATGGATTAGAGAAAATCAAAACAATTGGCGACGGATACATGGTGGTAGGCGGTGCCCCTGTTTATTTAGACGACCATGCAAGTATTATTGCCCAGCTAGCCTTGCAAATGCAGGAAGAACTCTCGCTGTTTAACGCACAAATCGGTAAACAATTAAAAATGCGCATCGGCATCAGCAGTGGCCCAGTTGTTGCAGGTGTCATTGGTACAAGCAAGTTTGCTTATGACATTTGGGGCGATACTGTCAATATGGCCAGCCGTATGGAAAAAAATGGACTGCCAGGAATGATTCAAGTCAGTGAATCTACTTACAATTTAATCAATAATAAGCATGTTTTTGAAGCTCGAGGCTTAATACAAATTAAGGGTAAAGGTAAAGTTAATACTTATTTGTTAAAAGCGGAATGATTTATATCGTGCTCTAAGTTTCTTTGTCATCTTTTACGTATCGTATATAATCCGCCGCTCAAGTTTAAACAACTTGATTCTGCAGGAGAGATGGATGAGCGGTTTAAGTCACCACCCTGGAAAGGTGGCACAGGGTTTACCCTGTCGAGAGTTCGAATCTCTCTCTCTCCGCCAAAAGTTAGTTTCAAGCAGCATCATCAAGTAGCAATAACTCTAGTAAATTCAACACATGCAGCCAGTTTATTGCATCAGATAGCATCAAAACATATCTTGCAATCTTACGATAAATAGGGGTAACATTTGGGGTAACAGTAATTACCCCAATTTGGAGTTACCCCAACATGGCCTTAACTGATACCGCTATACGCACTAGCAAGCCTTAGATAAGCCATTCAAGCTATATGATGAGGGTGGGCTATTCCTGCAAGTTACCCCTGGTGGGGGTAAGTGGTGGCGGTTTAAATATCGCTTTGATGGTAAAGAAAAATTACTATCGTTCGGCACATATCCCGAAGTATCACTTTTGAGCGCAAGACAAAGGCGCGACCAAGCTAGAAAACTATTAGCTAGTGATCCGCCAATTAACCCCAGTGAGCAACGCAAAGACGAAAAAGCCGAAAAGCTAGCCAATAAAACAAACACGTTTGAATTGTGGGCGGGTAAGTGGTGGCAGCATTGGCAATCAAACAAAAGTCCACGTCATGCAGAATATGTTAAACGCCGTTTAGAAGCCGATGCTTACCCTAGCTTAGGTAATCAACCAATTAATGAGATAGAAGCGCATCAAGTGGTTGAAACGGTAAAGGCGATTGCAGAGCGTGGGGCTTTAGATTTAGCCAAGCGCGTTCATCAGACTATTGGGCAAGTGTTTAGGTACGCCATAGCGCATAGCCGAGAGAGCAAAGCAAAACGCAATCCTGCTAGTGAGATCAAACCTAGCGACATTATCGAAAGCAGGCCTAAATCAAACTACGCACGCGTAGACATTAAAGAGCTGCCCGACTTGTTACGTGCGCTTGATGCCAGCACATCACAGCCATTAACTAGATTGGCCGTTAAATTAATTGGCCTTACTTTTGTTCGCACCACAGAGTTGATCGAGGCAAAATGGAGCGAGATTGATTTTGTTGAGAATCAATGGCGTGTGCCGGCCGAGCGTATGAAAATGAAAACGCCTCACATCGTGCCATTGTCACGCCAAGCAGTTCATACACTTGAAACACTAAAAGCCATATCTAGCCATTGTGAATTGATATTCCCTAATCAAAATAATCACAGCAAACCTATGAGTAACAACACCATTTTGAAAGCCTTAGAGCTTGCAGGCTACAAGCACAGGATGACAGGGCATGGCTTTAGAGGGCTTGCATCAACCGCGTTGCATGAACAAGGCTTTGACCATCAACACATCGAATTACAGCTAGCACACCAAGAGCGCAACCAAGTGAGCGCAGCTTACAACCATGCGCTATATATCAAACAGCGCACTAGCATGATGCAGCATTGGGCTGATTATTTAGATGAACTCAAAGCAGGTGCAAAAGTATTGCCTTTTAAACAAGCGTAAAGGGAAGTTATATGTTTACTAGACATGATGGGTTAAAAATGGCGGTCGACATGCTGGCTGAGATTGGGGGCGCAGCCGATGCAGATAAATACGCTTTAGGTGGTGACTTGTCGCCAGACGGCAAGCAAGAAAATATATTGTTTAGATATGTACATGCACTTTCAAAAGACCCAGCCAACATTGATGCGTTGGAAGGTTTTTGCGCTGTACTTACCGACAAAATAGCATTAGGGGCAGATGTTGAAACCTATGACGGATTAACTGATTAGCAAGCATGAAATCACCAAAAGAAATTAATAAGGCAAACGCTGAGTTTTGGGAAAAGCAAAACAGTGAAACAGATTTGATGTTAAGTAACCCAGCTACTGCCGAGCGTATATTCAGTGCTTTGCAAAGCGAAGCCAAATGTGAGCTATATAAACTTACCGGCATGGAGCCGCAAGAGGCTATTAACGCTTGTATCAAAGCCAGTAGCTTCATGCCAGGGCGGCAAAATGGCGCAGTTGGCAAAAAGCAAATTCACGTAAACGAACTGGTTAATAATAATCCTGGCATGACAGCCAAAGAGTTAAGAAAAATTGCTGATGATACTATCCTAGGAAATATTGCGGAAGGAACGTTTGCTAATAAAGTGGTTGAAGCTCACAAGAAAAAATAACTTTTTCTCACGATTTAGCGTTACCGTGAAATTAATCGCTTTTCTAACGCCGTTTTGATGTATCAAATAAGAAACACCATAACTCATAAAGGTGTTTCAAATGTCACAACAAATCAAATCAGAGCTTATCTCAGCAATTCCAGTAGCCCTTGCAAACTTCGACCAACTTCCCGATAGCGCATATATCCGCTTACCTGTAATGAAGGGTTTGTATGGTGTGAGTGCTGCAAGTATTTGGCGAGGCGTGAAAAACTCAACTATTCCAAAGCCCGTAAAGCTAACCGAGCGCACCACGGCATGGTCTGTTAAGTTAGTTCGCGCAGCTCTAGCAGAAAAGGCGGCTATTTAATCATGCCACTAGCGAAGAAAAAATCAAAAAACAAGGCGGCCGAGCCTCACACTCAAACCGCCTCAGTCGAATCGTTGAACCCTAATAATACAAGTGTTAGTAATCAGCAAGCAATCATTTTAAATGCTATTAGAAGGCCCCAAAACTACAATAGATCTGAGGTATCAATACGGAATTATGCAGCCAGCACTGAGAGTGCTAGAGCTTAAGAAACGCGGTTATCAAATAATCAGCGTAAGAGTTTCAAGATACATGCCTGATGGTGTTAAACACAGCGCCGTAGCCAAGTACATTTTGAAAAGCAAAGGGCTACCGAATGGCCTCAAGTCACTTACTTAGGCTAGGCACGATAAAAGGCAAAAATGGAATATTAGAGGCGTTGAGGCATAACAAGCGTACTTTGCAAAATGAACGTGGCGCAACTGGCAATATTGATGCGACTAGAACATCATTAAACTATTCGCTTGCTAGTGCAGACACCCCTGAAACTATCGCCAAGCACGCAAAGGTGCAAATGGTTGAGGCTGGTATTGATACGCCACGCAAAAACCAAGTCATGGCCGTAGAAGTGTTATTTAGCTTGCCAATTGATAGACACCAGCAAAATACAAAACCATTTTTTGCAGATTGTCACAAATGGGTATTAAAGACGTTTCCAGGGGAATTGCTTAGTTTTGATATACACCTTGACGAAAGCGCGCCGCACGCACATGCGGTAATCCTGCCCCTGATTGACGGCAAAATGCAAGGGAATGGCGTAATAGGTGGGCGTGGTAATTTAATGCGCCTGATTAAATTGTTTCATCTTGAAGTGGCACGGCATTACGGGTTGAGTAGAAGCGAAAATAAGCGATTAAATCAAGCGGGGACAAGCAAGCAATAGAAAAACAAGTTTTAACACGCTTAAAAAGTGATCCAGCCATGCACTCAAGCGTTTGGGCTTGCGTTCGTGATGCAATCCATAATGACCCTTTGCCATACGCTCAAATGCTCTCAATATCGCTAGAAACTAAAGAGCGCATCAAACCTAAATCATTCATCGATCATAAACGCAGCAAAGGAAAAGGCAGCTTTGTCACTTAAAACGCTATATAGCGAATTACCCCCTAAAAATAGCAAACACTATCCTGTGTATAGCGTTTCATCATTTCATATTAAAAATATCATCAAGGAGTAATACATGAGCGTCGCACAATACTTACGCAAAGCCAGCCTCATTGTTGGCCAAAACGAGGCCAGCCGAGGCGCCATTGACTTAAGCGAATTGTGCTTTAGGTTTAGCGTAAAAAGGGGCGATATCCAAACGCCCAACACCGCTGATATTAGGGTCTATAACGTAAGCGAGCAGACCGCCCAAGCAGTAGAGCGCGAGTTTGAGCGCGTTGTTTTGCAGGCTGGGTATGAGGGTGGTTTTGGCATTATTTTTGATGGCCAAATAAAGCAAGTGCGCCGGGGCCGCGAAAGCCAAACCGATACATTTATAGATATTACTTGCGCCGACGGGGACAGCGCTTACAACTTCTCTGTGAGTGCCTTTTCACTAGCAGCGGGGTCAACGCCTAAAGATGCAGTTAGCGAAATTCTAAAAGATATGGCCGAACGCGGCATTAGCAAAGGTTTCATACCTGACTTGCCAGGAAACCCTTTACCGCGTGGCAAAATTTTTTACGGCATGAGTAAAGACAAAATGCGCGAAATAGCAAAGAACACAAATACAAGCTGGTCTATACAAGACGGCAAGCTTCAAATGGTGCCATTAACTACCTACATGCCTGGTGAAATTCCTGTACTCACAGGGGCCACCGGTGTTATTGGATTGCCAGAGCAAACGCAAAATGGCATTAGGCTTAAAGTTTTGCTTAACCCAGCCATTAAAATTGGCCAGGCGGTAAAGCTTGATAATGCCAGCATTCAAAAGTTTAAGTACAGCTTATCAATTACACAAGAGGCATCAAATCTACTTAATGAGCAATCAAATAAAATTAATAATGACGGCCTTTATTATGTGATGATTGCCGACCATACTGGTGACACGCGCGGCAACGAGTTTTACACTGATCTAACATGCTTGGCGATAGATGCAGCTGTACCACGCGAATTATTGCCACAGGCAGCCGTAAGAGGCGATATAGGCCCTATCAAAAGGCGCGGATAATGGCTAATAAACTAAATACCAATGAACATCAAATCAATTGGGCAGAATTGGGGTGCCTTAGTGATCAAGAGTTATACAACTTATTACATCCCTCATTCGACTTTGACCTCGATACAATAATGAGCGACATAAAAGCACAAATTGGTGAATTATTCCCGTGACAATAAAAAGGGGAACTTTAATTTTATTGGGGTAACTTTGGGGGTATGTTGATTTTTTAATATTAATAAACCTAATTAAAACAAAACTTACAGACAATATTAGTAATCCCTCTGTCAGTAAATTCAACATATACAGCCGGTTTATTGCATTAGCAACTGAACGCGACGCAAGATGCGCACGTACTAATCATAATGCAGTGGAAAACGTGGCAACAGTACAGAGGCTAAATGCTTGAGGCTAATGCTGAGTTTTTACGGAAGATGCATTCAGCCATCAGATAAGAATTTAATAATTAATTGTTTAGTCGGAAGATTCTTTAAATATATAGTTTCTGATTAAATAAAAACTAATTTTCAGAATCCATAGAACCTATTTAATATCTGGGTTAATTAAAAACTGCTAGTTTTTTAAAGCGCGGGATCGAAAAAAGTACACACT
>JAZKEJ010000003.1:0-53291 GCA_040387095.1 Pseudomonadota bacterium
ATGCCTGGGGGGCATGGGGTCGCAAGTTCGAATCTTGCTGTCCCGACCAATAAAAACGTGGGTGTAATAATTAACCCACACTCTTACGTAGCTGATTCGTAGCTATCACATTTTCACCAGTTTCAAACAATCCCGAAACATTTTCAACATGTTGAGCTAAGTGGTCAGATGATAAGTGCGCGTATTTTTGCACCATATCGTAATCAGACCAACCGCCCAACTCTTTCAATACTGCCAAAGGCGTTCCATTCTGCACGTGCCAGCTAGCCCATGTATGGCGTAAGTCATGCCATCTAAAGTTAGTGATTCCTGCACGCACAAGACCCGCACGAAATGCCTTCGTATTGCTGTTATTGATAGGCCTACCGTGATACGTAAAAACGTGTGTAGGATGTTTAAATAACTCACCCCGCAGCGTTGCAACAGCTTCACTAGATAACGGAACAGGTATTGCTTTCCCACCTTTTGCTTGTTCCGCTTCAATCCACGCTCTACGATTCGCCAAATCAACTTGCGACCACAACAGACCAGTGACATTACTTTTACGTAATCCAGTAGCTAAAGAAAACTTAGTCATAGCCGCCAGATGCGTAGGTAATACCTGTATCAGCTTTGTAGCATCCTCGTGTGTTAAATAGCGTATACGAACCTTGTTTTCAGGAAGTTTGCGCACTTGCACCGCTTTATCTAGCCATTCCCATTCCAGCGCAGCTTTACGAATCACACGACTGACTAAACCCATGCAACGATTTACCGTTCCATTTGATGCACCTGCTTTTTTACGTGCAGTAATTACACGCTCAATCAAATTACGATTGATGTCGTTTAAGTATTTACCATCAAGATGCCTTGCAAGCCATCTAAAATGACGAATATCACAGTCACGAGTTTTATTATGCTGCATCTCGTCAAGGTAACGAACAACGCCTTCTTCCCAATAGTGCTTAGGTGCAATACCTAGTCGAGTTTCCAACCATAGTTCATTTAAACGTTTAGCTTCGTACTCTTTTGCTTCCTGTTTATTGGCAGTGCCAGTACTTTGTTGTATTGGTTTCTGACCTGTAACAGAGAGCTTGACCCACCAGTAAGACGAGTCTTTTCGTTTGTAGAGCGACATAGTTCAGTTTCCTTATTGTCACCCTGCGACGCTTGCTGAAAGTATTGTCGCCTTAAGCAATCTACTAAGTCAAGTTTGAGATAGACATAGCACTTACCCATTTTGGCAGCAGGTATTTGACCTGCTTTCACTTTGTCGAGCAATGTAGTAGGGTGCAGATGCAGGAAAGCAGCCGCTTCTTTGGTATTCAATGTTTCCATGAGGGGTTCCCGTATCAAAGTTTTTCATAAAAACCAATGACGAGTTGGGAGAAATAAAAAATTCACACCTAACTCAAGATTGGAAGGTATGAACGGGATAGATTGAAATTGAATTCGGCTAGAGATGGTCGCGGGGTTGTCCACATAGCCCCTATATTAAACCGCCCAAATGGAGTTAGTCTCAGGGCTGGCGTGGACATCTAATATTCGACTGATTTTATGCCGTGGCGAATCTATCAAAGCGCCATTAATAAAAAACCGTTCAATTTAATTTTAGTCAATTTTATTAAGACAGTCAACTAATCTAGCTTGTTTAAAAAATGAATGCATAGTATCTTGCTTTGACAAATTATGAATCCATAAAACTAAAAGGATAACTTATGGTAATTAGCCCAAATCCAATGAATATTTTAGATTATTGCAATACTTTCCTTGATGGGGGAATAAGAGTTGACCCCAATTATCAACGCACGGACAAAGTTTGGCCACTAAAGGCAAAACAATATCTTATAGAAACAATTGTTTTAGGCTACCCCATACCAAAATTGTTTTTGCATCAAAAAATTGATATTAAATCCAAAAAATCAATAAAATTTGTTGTAGATGGTCAGCAGAGAACTCATGCAATTGTGGACTTTTTTAAAAATAAATTTCCATTATCTAATACTTCTGGAACAAATTTAGCGGGTAAATATTATGATAATTTAGACGAAGATAGTCAAAACGCTTTTTTAAGCTACTCCTTACCAATAGATTTGTTTATTACTGCTTCCAGAGAAGAAATTATTGAAACTTTCAGAAGAATAAATTCTTATACAGTTCCTCTAAATGCAGAAGAAAAAAGACACGCAAACTTTCAAGGCTTGATGAAATGGTATATTTATGCTCTAGCTAGAACATATTCAGAAAGTTTTACCGTAATAGGAACATTAACTGAGAAAAATTTATCTCGTATGGTAGATTTTAAGTTTTTTTCTGAAATGGTTCTGTTTTTAAACAAGGGGCAAATATTAACTACATCTCCTAAGTTATTAGATAAGCTTTATGAAGAAAATGATGTTGATTTTTCAAATGCTGAAATTGTTTCTAGAAAACTTTCTACTGCCATTGAATCGGTTTTAACTTGGCATTGGCTATCAGGAATGAATGTTGTTAAGCCATACATCATGCAAATGATAATTCTAGCGATAGCAAATAATGTAGATGATAATTATCTTGACGAAGAAACAATAAAACAAAATTTATCTAACTTATCGGAGGCAATTGAATCTCAAGATACAGGTAAATATGCAGAGTTTGTTAAAGCAACTTCGAAAACAACAAATGAAAAAACTAGAAAGGAAGTTATTTACAAGTTTGTATCAGAAGCAATTTTTTCATGAATGCAAATAAAAATTTAATAGAGTTATCTTTAAAATTCAAAAATAGAATTATTAAACTTAGGGATGAAGTAAATAGTGAACCAAGAAACATAGAGCGTTATTGCATAGTTTCTATAGCGCTTTTAAATAATTTTTTGAGAGCTTATTTATTATCAATTAGGATTTACGCTCAAGATTCCACAGGTACATTTCAAAGCTACCCTACTCATTATTTAACCGAAGCACATTTAATCGATGATTTTATGCGGTTCGGAAAAGTCACCAGGTGGAAAATTGGACTAGTTGGTACTTGGTTACCAAAAGATGAACCTGCATTTCACACTCCATATATATTTATAAGGATAGTAAATGGATTAAACCCATCAAATTTAGGAAACATATTAGCTGCGTTCACGGATTCTGGAAAAATTGATGTGTTGCGTGCTTTAAGAAATTATTTTGCGCATCGTTGTAAAAGTACTGAGAAAGAAGCAATTCAGATGGTTTTATCAAAATACAGTATTCCCACATCTCGAGCGGCGGGAATTTTGCTAGTACATGATAGTAGTATTGCTTCAAGTATACTTGACGATATAAACAACTATCTTTTAAATTTTGCTGACAATATTATTTTGTAAATCTATTCACTTACAGCTATCCAAAACAAGCCTTTTTTCGCTTGACACCAGTTGTACGTAACGTCGAAAGGTATATCCAAATCATTGCATATCTCAACTATAAATCTCAAAACTTCTATAAATTCCCAATTTTTACGAAGAAGATGAATGGTTTTTACAGGCTCACCAATCCCTTTGCTTGCCCAGTATTTACGCTTGTTTAAATTGCCCTCTAAAAAGCTTTTAGAAATGTATTTAGAAATATACGCAGCAATTCTATTAACAGATGCTTTTTTGTTGCCTGATGTAACATGCACACGACCCTGACCTACACCAACTACCCGATGCCATATCGACCACAGCAATTTATAATCTTGTCTGTTTGCAACGGCAATGTGCAGGTGCAGCGCACCTCTTTTTTGCAGTTCGTGAGTGGCTACATACTCAAAACTCCCTACAAGTCTAATTCTGCGCACAAACTCTTGAAAATATTTTTGCATTACATCAATATCAGTAATTATTTCACGTGTTGTAAGTGTGAGCATATATTTGGCTTGAAGCAATTTACATTTATGTCTTACTCTGCGTTTCGCACGTTTTGCGGCAGATTCTGCCGACCGTTTTCTGTCACCCATGCCACGTTCGGTTCGAGCTGTTAATTCTTCTTCACTTGGTTCAGACCATGTTTCGTATGGCATCACTGAAACTTCGATATTTTTATTACCAAAATCACGAACTGTAACTTTATGCCAAGATTGATGACCTGATTCATTAAGAATTTCATTTTGAATATCTTGTTGGGTATACATTTGTTTATACCCCGCTAAATAATAGTGATTTGGTAAGTGTTCTTATTATAAAAATAGAAGCGCTTCGCGCCTCGTGCGACGACGCAGGCTCCTTCTTCTTCGTTGCTCCGCTTTTAACATTGTTTTTGAAGTTGTCCACGCCCCTGATCTGATTACCCACAGCCACCCCACGCTTTATGGCAGGGTGACTATGGATAATCAGGGGCGTTATATTGAAGAAATTTTTGACGAACAAAGCATTTGTATATTGATACAACAACGTAACCATAACGTAACCTCCTAAAACTAATTTAAACTGAATATAGCTATTCCAGACCTAAAATGACGTATAGCAAGCGTCACAAGGTATTGATTTAATTAGGTTTTAAGATTGTTAGTAAAACTGGGGGGCATGGGGTCGCAAGTTCGAATCTTGCTGTCCCGACCAAATAAATCAGAGACTTATATAATTGCAAAACCCCTATATAGGGGTTTTTTTGCTTTCTGGATAACATTAGGAATAACTTTTTTTGTTGCTAAAATCTTTCCATTTATAGCTCAACTGATTAAGTGTGTTAGAGGTCGTATTTTTTATCGCGGCGTTTTAGTATTACGCCCACTTTACTATAGTTTTTAATAACTTACGGCTATTAGAACTGCCAGTACGTAAGTGCTTAACATGCTTGAATGACACCTGACTTGAGTCTCTGAGCTTCCTCACGAATTTAAATGTGGTTGAGTGATTGACTTCACCATGTTGGATTTAAACAAGCCAGTAGATGTCTACTTTTTTAACAAAGAAGTAATTTCAGTTTTACTGTATCAGATTACTCTCGAATTAAATCTAATTAAACAATTATTATGCCTCATGGTATAAAAAATAATTGGAGTGTGACGCAAAGGCTAAGTGAGCTCTAATCGCGATCCAGCATCATTGATGCGAATCCAAAATAGCGTTAAATCTATAGTCGTAATTATATTTACCATGGTTATTCAGTAATATTCCAGATAGCCTAATCTTACCTCTTTTGCATTTTCTCCACCTATTCCACGAACCAAAATTCTAATACTATTGTCTAATAAAAATAGTTTCATATGAGTGTGGCCAGCTACTAAGTATGGTCAAGTTGGATTGAGTATGAGTGTAACGTTTCTGTAAAAAACGAGGCATATCATGATTAATATCAGCAGTGTAGCTTCATCGGGGCATTACGCGGTTGTCGCTAGACCGAATTGCTCTCTGTCACCAGCTAGTACCTTACTCGTTTTTTCTATCATTTCCTTAATTTCCTTATTCATTGCCTTCGCTTTTTTATTGATAGGTGCTTGGCCAATACTCCCATTCGCTGGAGCAGAATTGCTGGCGCTTGGGTATGGCTTTTACCATACCCAACTTCATTCCAGTGATTTTGAGCGTCTTAGCATAGCTGAGGACAAGGTCATTGTTGAATCGCACGAACCAAACAAGGATAAACGCATCGAGTTCAACAGTTATTGGACGCGAGTTGTGCTTGATTGCCTACCTGACGGCTATTGTAGGAGCCTAACATTACGATCAAAAGGACATGAAGTGGAATTTGGGCGGCTTATGACAAGCGAAGAGCGCCTTAATGTCGCCGGACAGTTAAAACTTAGACTGGGAGGATTTTTGACATGAAAAAAATTGTCCCCAATTTCGCAGCTGGTTTATATGCCAGTCCAGCATATCCGGCCTATAACTTAAACTTACAACTGCCCGCCACTCCTATCGCACAACAGATTTATGATCTGCACACCCTTATATTACTGGTGTGTCTATTCATTTTCATTTTAGTGTTTGGATTTATGTTTTATGCATTATTCAAGCATAGAAAATCCGTAAAGTATCAAGCAGCGCAATTCCATAAAAATGCCAAGTTGGAAATTTTCTGGACAATCATCCCTTTTTTTATTCTGGTCGGTATAGCTTATCCCACCACAAAAACCGTGCTGGCGATGAAAAATGTTGATCATGCGGACATGAATATTAAGGTCACTGGTCATCAATGGGTGTGGGAATATGAATACCTTGAGGAAGATATTCATTACGTAAGCAGCCTTTCTACTACTCAAGACCAAATCAATAACAAGGCTGTAAAGGGGCCACACTACCTAGTGGAAGTAGATAAACCATTAGTGATTCCCACTGGCAAAAAAATACGCATATTGCTGACGTCGACTGATGTGATCCACTCTTGGTGGGTACCGGAATTTGGTGTTAAGCAAGATGCTATTCCTGGGTTTATTCATGAAGTTTGGTTTAAAGTAGATAAACCAGGTACTTATCGTGGACAATGTGCCGAACTATGTGGCGTTGGTCATGCATATATGCCTATTGTGGTAGAAGCTATGCCACTGGAACAATACGCTGGCTGGCTACAAGTTCAAAAATCCAGCCTCGCTGAAACAGCTGCTGCAAGTGCTAAAATTTACACATTGGCTGAACTAAAAACAGCAGGTGAAAAGGTATATTTAAGCCGTTGCGCCGCCTGTCATCAAGCCAATGGATTAGGTGCAGCCGGTGTATTTCCGCCATTAGTAGAAGGGACAGCATTCAGTGCAGGCCCTGAAGTTACTTCACGCTTAGCCAAACGGGGATTTTGGAAGGATGGCAAGATAGTAATGGGCACTAAAAATGAGCACCTTAACATTGTCATGCACGGCATACCCAGCACCGCCATGCAAGCAATCGGACAGCAGTTGAGTGATTTGGAAGTAGCTGCTGTGGTGAGTTACGAGCGCAATAGCTGGGCCAATAAGACTGGAGATGTGGTGCAGCCTGCCGAAGCAGCAGCAATACGCAAAAAAGGAGCACCTTCATGACGACTATCGCCATTAATGCACACAAGCATACCCCCCCCACAGGGATCATGCGTTGGCTGAAGACGACTAATCACAAAGATATAGGCACTTTGTATCTGTGTTTTAGCTTCGCTATGTTCTTATTTGCAGGCGCTCTTGCAATGCTGATTCGCACGGAGTTATTCCAACCCGGCCTGCAATTTTTTCAGCCTAATATTTTTAACCAGTTGACGACTATGCATGGGCTTATCATGATTTTTGGGGCGATAATGCCTGCCTTTGTCGGATTTGCAAACTGGCAAATTCCGTTGATGATAGGCGCACCGGACATGGCCTTCCCAAGACTCAATAACTGGAGTTTTTGGTTACTGCCGATGGCGGCAGTTTTATTGCTGGGCTCATTCTTCGCCAAAGGGGGCGCCGTGGCCGGTGGCTGGACCATGTATCCGCCGCTTTACATCCAAGGTGGGCCAGGTTATGACATGGCTATTTTAGCGATACATATCATGGGACTGTCTTCAATTATCGGTTCGATTAATATCATCACTACTATCCTTAACATGCGCACTCCCGGCATGACGCTCATGAAAATGCCGATGTTTGTCTGGACCTGGTTGATTACTGCTTATTTGTTAGTTGCAGTGATGCCGGTATTGGCTTCAGCGGTAACGATGCTACTGACGGATCGTCATTTTGGCACACATTTTTTTGATGCGGCTGGGGGAGGTGACCCAGTGATGTTTCAGCACATATTCTGGTTTTTTGGACACCCGGAAGTTTACATTATGATTCTGCCGGCATTTGGTATATTGTCTACCATCATTCCCACCTTCGCACGTAAGCCTTTGTTTGGCTATCACTCTATGGTGTATGCAACTGCCTCCATCGCCATTTTGTCTTTTATGGTGTGGGCACACCATATGTTTTCAGTAGGGATGGGAGCTGCATCACAATTATTCTTTATGTATAGCACCATGTTAATCGCGATACCTACAGGAGTAAAAGTATTCAATTGGATTGCGACCATGTGGCGCGGATCCATGACATTTGAAACACCGATGCTGTTCTCCGTCGCTGTGGTGTGTTTGTTTACGATAGGCGGCTTTAGCGGCCTTGTGCTCGCCGTGGTGCCGGTAGATATCCAATTGCATGATACTTATTATGTAGTGGCACACTTTCACTACGTATTATTTTCCGGTGCGGCAATGAGCATCATGGCTGGCGTGTATTACTGGCTGCCTAAATGGACGGGACATATGTATGACGAAAGATTAGGTCAGTGGCATTTTTGGCTGACTACTATCGCCTTCAATGTCACTTTCTTCCCGATGCATTTTACTGGGTTAGCGGGTATGCCACGCCGTATTCCAGATTACGCCCTGCAGTTTACCGATTTCAATATGATCTCTTCAATAGGATCGTTTGTGCTTGGTGCTGGTCAAGTACTATTTCTTTACATAGTGATTAAGTGCGTACGCGCTGGTAAACCCGCTGGCAAAAAACCTTGGGAGGGCGCGGACACACTGGAGTGGACATTGCCTTCTCCACTGCCTTACCATACCTTTGAAAATCCGCCGCGATTGCATAAGGGAAGCCGTCATGCACACTAAACATTATTACCTGCCAGCGCCTTCGTGGTGGCCCATAGTAGGTTCAGTTGCAATTATTACGCTGGCTAGCGGTTTTTTACTCAGGCTACAAAGCATAGAGTCTGGTCTTTACTTAATGATAGCCGGTGCCTTAATAATGGCATATATGCTATTTGGATGGTTCGGTGCAGTGATACGTGAAAGTCTGGCAGGAAAGTACAGTGACCAAGTGGAAGTTTCCTACCGCTGGGGGATGCTGTGGTTTATTTTTTC
Source organism: Pseudomonadota bacterium (assembly GCA_040387095.1). Taxonomy (GTDB): domain Bacteria; phylum Pseudomonadota; class Gammaproteobacteria; order Burkholderiales; family Methylophilaceae; genus Methylotenera_A. The sequence continues at coordinate 8,766 of JAZKEJ010000003.1, forward strand.
TGAGGTCATGTTTTTTGCCGCTTTGTTCGGCACACTTTTCTATATCCGTATTTTCTCAGTGCCCTGGTTAGGCAATACGCCTTTGCTATGGCCTGACTACACTGCTATCTGGCCTACAGCAGGGCCTGGATTAGATGCGCAATTTACGCCTATGGCGGCATGGGGTATTCCTGCGATTAATACCCTGATACTGCTTAGTTCCGGCGCAACAATAACTTGGGCGCACTGGGGTCTTAAAAAGAATAACCGCCTTCAATTAAAAACAGGTCTTGCTTTAACTATTCTGTTGGGGGTAATTTTTCTTGTGCTGCAAATGCACGAATATCAATCAGCAGATTTCACTATCAAAACGGGTGTTTATGGCGCAACATTTTATTTACTGACAGGTTTTCACGGTGTCCATGTAACGCTAGGCGCTATTATGCTAAGCGTCATTATGGCGCGTGTACTGGCAGGCCACTTTAGCCATGACAATCATTTTGCCTTTGAAGCGGTCTCGTGGTACTGGCATTTTGTGGACGTCGTGTGGCTGTTGTTATTTGTATTTGTATACTGGCTTTAGCCAGAAAGGAGTTTCAAATGAACCGTCGACTGTATTTCATACTTCCTGATGTAAAGAGTGCGCACTCCATGATGCATGATCTTCTGTTAGCAAGTCTTAGCGCTAAACATATCCATTTCCTTGCAAATCCTTCTGTCCAATTAGGCGATTTACCAGAGGCCACAGTTTCTGAACGAAGTGAACTGGTTGATGGCTGGGTAATTGGCGTGTGGTTAGGCGCATTGATAGGCGTTGCTATCGGCTTTTTAATCACGTGGTTTCCGCTAGAAGCCTATTCTAAGCCTGCGCCTGCAATCATAATATTGATTTGCGGCATAATAGGTTTTATAGGAGGAGGGTTATGGGCGGGAGTGGTGGCTTCCCACATACCTAACCATCGCATCAAACCTTATAAAACCCAGTTGGAACAAGGCAAGCTGCTGATGATATTACTGGTGCCTTTTTATCGGATTAAAGAGATTCGTCAATTGGTTGCCAAAAAACATCCTGAAGCTGTTTATGGAGCTACTTTTCCGACTGACCATATCATTTTTCCATGACAGACTAGTGATTCATTTTAATTTAACTTTGGTATATATGAAGGCATTATTTGAATTGTAGTTATAAGGAGAACGAAATGAATGTCAAATTAAAATTTTTGTTACATGATGTCAAAACCGCTAATCAGGTGAGAAAAGAATTGCTACTTGCCCGCGTTGATGATGAAAATATTCACTTTTTGGCAAAACCGGGTACGGATCTTGGTCAGCTGCGACCTGCGACCTCGATGGAAAAAACCAATACTTTACATGAGGGGGAAAGAGGGATTTTATATGGCGCCATATTTGGATTGCTGGCGGGTTTATATGTTTTAACCACTCCTCCTTGGATAACCGCATCGCCAGTTTGGTACACAAATTCTGAGTGGTACGTTATTTTGGCAGTTACTACCATTTCAGGTGCTGCTTTCGTGGCTATCGGCGCTGCTTTATTAGGTGTTAATTTATTAAACTCTGATCTTGATAGGTTTAAAGCCAAAATGGCCCATGGCGAAGTATTGGCGATAGTAACAATACCCTTTTATCGTATTAAAGAAATTCGCAAAATTATAAGTAAGCACTATCATCATGGTCACCCTCTACATAGCTAGCATGAAATTTATACTAGTAAGTGTGTACATTGATAAAAGGATTGGATTATTGGTAATACAGATTGATTATCTGAGACGCTTAATATCGCCTAAATGAGGATGTTGTTTCAACCACATCCTGAAAAAAGTCATGCTTATACTTTAAAAGCATTTTCAACATCAAGTTCCCAATTCTTTTGGTAGAGGGTTGCTAATCAATCTTTATCTAGAAAGTCACATAGCAATCGATCTTTTGCTAAAAATTTATGAGATGTCGCCGCACCATTAAATTGCCAGTACGTCGCTTATATACCTGTATTGACGCATTTGTGAAACCAGATGCCATCGAAAAAATGCAAGCGGAGTTAGAAAAATCAGGTAGTGGCTCAGAAATCATTGTGTTTCCAAATTTTGCTTGAGATGCAGATTATCTGAAAAAACTCGCATTACTGGCTATAATGCGCTTAGTACTATTTCTTTTTATAAGTCAGTTCAACGGTATGCAAACTCAATTATTCCAGGTTCAAACTGTTCACACACAGCCTTTTAACGACCAAAAACCAGGCACTTCTGGTTTACGAAAAAAAGTAAAGGTGTTTCAGCAGCCGTACTATCTTGAAAATTTTGTACAAAGTATATTTGATACACTCACCATTCAAGCAGGTGCTACTTTAACTTTGGGCGGTGATGGCCGTTTTTATAATAAAACTGCCATTCAAACCATTATTAAAATGGCGGCGGCAAATGGTTTTTCCAAGGTGATTGTCGGGCAGGGCGGTATTTTATCGACACCAGCAGCGTCACATGTGATTCGCCATTATCAAACTTTTGGTGGCATTATTTTATCGGCCAGCCATAATCCGGCAGGCCCTACAGAAGATTTTGGCATTAAGTACAACACCGCTAACGGCGGACCTGCGCCAGAGAAAATTACAGAAGCCATTTTTGCAAAAAGTAAAATCATTACCCAATATAAAGTAGCCGATTTTGCAGATATTGATTTAGACACAATTGCTGAAACGCAGCTAGATAATTTTAGTGTGCAGGTGATCAATGCGGTGATTGATTATGCCGATTTAATGGCGCAGCTATTTGATTTTTCAGCAATTAAATCCTTACTGCAATCAGGCTTTACATTAAAGTTCGATGCGATGCATGCAGTAACTGGACCTTATGCCAAAGAGATTCTAGTCCAACGCTTAGGCGCGCCCGCCACTAGTTTGATGAACTGCGAAGTCAGCGAAACATTTGGTGGTGGACATCCTGATCCGAATTTAACTTATGCGCATGAGTTGGTCGATGTACTTTATTCAAATAGTGCACCCGATTTTGGGGCAGCGTCCGATGGCGATGGCGATCGCAATATGATTTTAGGCAAAGCTTTTTTTGTGACACCATCTGATAGCCTGGCTATTATCGCCGCTAATGCCACGTTAATACCAGCTTATCGACAAGGTCTGGCTGGCGTTGCACGTTCTATGCCGACCAGCGGCGCGGTAGATAGAGTGGCCACTGCGCTGGATATTCCATGTTACGAAACTCCAACAGGATGGAAGTTTTTCGGTAACTTGATGGATGCTGGTAAAGTGACTTTGTGCGGTGAGGAAAGTTTTGGCACAGGCAGCAATCATGTGCGTGAAAAAGATGGTTTATGGGCGGTGCTGTGCTGGCTGAATATTATTGCCCTGAAAAAAACCAGTGTAGAAGCGATTGTAAAAGCACACTGGGCAGAATATGGACGCAACGTTTATTCACGCCATGATTACGAGGTGATACCAACTGGCGAAGCAAATGGCGTGATGGCGCATATCAAGTCGCAATTTGCGACTTTACCCAATCAAGTTTTTGGACGCTACACGGTTGATACCTGTGATGACTTTAGTTACACCGACCCGATTGATGGCTCGGTCAGCACAGGTCAAGGCATTCGTATTTTATTTAAATGCGGTTCGCGTGTGGTGTTTCGCTTATCTGGCACTGGGACTGAAGGCGCGACTTTACGCATTTACTTAGAAGCTTTTGAGCCTGATGTTAAAAACCATCATCTAGACGCGCAAGTAGCGCTGGGTGAAATGATTCAAATCGCATTGCAAATATCACAATTGAAACTGCGTACCAATCGAGATACGCCAACAGTGATTACTTAGGCTGAAATCAAACTGCTCAAACAAATAAAAGCCAGCGAATTTGCTGGCTTTTTAATGATTCACTTTGAGCTAAAATATTTACTGTTAAATAAGCTTAAGTATTATTTTCCACCCACAATTTTAGCTACCCACTCTTGTGCATCAATTTGGCCATCACCCGATTTATCTTGCAAGCCAAAAACATTTTTGTTGTAAGCTAAAAATTCGGCACGCGTGACAAGATGGTCGCTATCCGCATCCATTAAACGCATCATTTTTATTGAACGTAATTCGTTTGCATAACCGCCGGTTGTTAAATCCAGTTTAGAGTTTTTGCTCGGGCCTGCCCACTCTTTTGCATCCAGCGAGTCGTCAGCATCTTTGTTTAATGCATCAAAAATGCTGCTGTAATAACTGTCAGCTTCAGCCGTTGAGACCATGTGATTGCCATCTGCATCCAGCATTTTCATCATCTCTAATTTTTGCAATTGGCGCGCATAACCGCCTGTACCAACCGTTGCATCTGCCGCAAAGGCAGGTAAACATAAGGCCACAGCAGAAAATAATAAACCAGTGCCTAATGCTAATTTTTTAAATTGTGAAGTCATTTTAAATCTCCTAGAATTGGTTGTCATTTGTGAGTGTAGATTTTTATTCACTCGCAACCATTAGTCATGGATGATTCAATATTACTTACAATATTTTAGAAAATATAAATTTACCTTTTTAAGGTCAATCAGTTAATACTTTAATTTGCTTGATTACTCTCAGCATTAGTCGGTTTTAATCGATTATATTTTGGCCAGCTAATAACCGCTAACATTGCCGCCAATGCAAACCAAGCATAAGCATGCACATTAAGCGGCTCTGATATGATAAATATTACTATTGTCACTAGTGCGATTAGATTGAGGTAGCGATATATACGCGACTTCGTATAAGTGAGAGTTTGTAACTGCGCTAGCCATAATCCAATACTGAGCTGCAACACGGGCAAAAGATAAATCGTTAACGGAAAATCACGATAGCGCCCATCAAGATTATAGAAAAATCCTGATAGTGTTGGCATCGCCTGTGAGAGTGGTTGCAGTAGCCAAGCCTTGGGCATCATTAACAAACCTGTGATTGCGGCGCAGAGTGTAAAGATAAACAGGCTGGTACCAACAATATATTTACTATATGAACTTAATCCAGCAATCTGCTTTTTCGCAATAATGAATGGCATCGCTAACAAAGTAAAAATACCAAATGCATTCAGGCTACCCAAGCCAATCCATTCCACTATGTCACGAGAAGCTATCACTAAATAGCCTGACTGTAATAATGCCATCAGGCCAGCAGAAGCGCCCAAAGCAGTGGCACCAATTAATGCGCTATTACGACGCTCGCCAAAATACAGCGCCGCAGCTAGCCATATTAATATGCCAGCTCCCGCCCAAAAGAATGGTTTAAAGTCATCATCACGCTCAGATATCATGCCTGAAAACGCAAATTTAGGATTCAGGTCGGTGTCAAACAAGCCCCAATAACCTCCTACTGCACCTTCTAAAGAGCGCTTCCATGGCTGATCTACCGCTTCAATGATGTTGTAATTCCACTTTGCTTCTTCGGCACGCACTAAAAACTCTCGAATATAGCGCGCTTGATTCACGGCACTTGGCACCGAAGCGTTGCGATGGCGGCCAAGCGATGGCCAGCCAGTTTCGCCAATCATGACTTGCTTGGTAAATGCTTGCGCCACTTTATCCATTACAACATTGACATGAGTCATGGCATTGCTAACGGGTTGTGGATCATCTTCCCAATAAGGCAACACGTGCACAGTTACAAAATCCACAGAAGCTTCCAAAGCAGGGTGCCTCAGCCAATACTCCCACACGTCTGCGTAAGTCACCGGGGTTTTTGTAGATTGCTTGGCAAGCTTTAAATAATTAGCCATTGCCAGCTCGGTTTGTTCGCCACGCAACAGCACCTCATTACCTACAATAAGCCCTATAACCGTGTCAGGATGCTGATTGGCTATTTGCGTGGCAAGCTTGATTTCTTGCAGGTTATCAGCGTCTACCCATCCAATCCATGCACCTAACAGAACTTTAAGACCAACTTTTGAAGCCGCAACCGGTACATAATCCAAGCCTTGGTTAACCGAATAGATGCGCACGCATTGAGAGTGCTTCGCCAAAAGCTTCAGGTCATTTTCAATTTGTACTTGGCTGATTTGCGTACCTTTAATAAACGGCGTTTGGTCTTCACCGTAATACGGCGCATAAGAGATGCATTGCAGTTTGCCATCTACACCTAGTTTTGGTTCTGCCAGCGCTAAGGGTTGATTTTGTTGCCAGAACCACGCGCTGATCAGCACCAGAACAACTAAATTAAATAGGGCGTATCGCCATAGATTGCCAGAGTTTGCGCGGTTCATAATTTCCTAAGCTGTTAAATTTAGTGTCTTAAATAGGGTTAAGTTTGAAGTAATTCATTCAGTTATTCACTCGCTTACTTGCTTGATAGTCATCTGGCCTTTGTATAAACGCACATCCATGCGTCCCAAATAACTCATACCAAGCAACACATCGCCGCCCAAACCTGGAGCAATCATTGCCGAAACATTACGTGCCTGAACGCCGCCAACCGTGACAGAGTCGAGCCGTACCATATAACCTACGCTTTCACCGTTGGCAGTGCTCGTGCGGACTGCGGCTATGCTTTTTAACTGCAATTTATCGGCAACCGCTTGTGATATTGCAACCCCTGTTGCGCCAGTATCCACCAATACATTCACTTTCTGGCCATTAATCAAGGCTTCGGCACGGTAATGTCCGTCCAACCCGCGTTTTAAAACGACTTCATGTGCGTTATTGCCCAGACGCCACATTTTGTTTGGGTTCTGGATGTTATCGACTAAGTAGTAAATGCCAAAAACCAAACTTAGCCAAATAATCGCGTATACAATTGAGTTACGAGACATTACTAAACCTTTAACCTAAAAATTAAATCAAAAAGGCAAAGCAACGTGAGGCGCGGCATTCCAAATCACTTTTCTGAATTGCTCTTGGATGCGCAATAATGCAGCTTCAGAATCCGCTTCAAATCGTAGCACAATCACTGGTGTGGTGTTCGATGGGCGCATTAAACCAAAGCCATCTGCATATTCAACACGCAGGCCATCAATCGTAATCAATTCAACTGCGCCTTCAAATGTTGCGGTTTCTTGTAATTGCGCAATCAATGCATGTGGCTCGCCTTCTTGCATGTGAATATGCTGTTCTGGTGTGCTCACGCTATCGGGCAGGCTGTTTAATATGTCAGATGGATTATTAAACTGGCTTAAAATTTCCAGCATGCGGGCACCAGCGTACAAGCCATCATCAAAACCGTACCAGCGTTTTTTACCATTAATATCGGCGTCGTTAAAAAATACATGCCCACTCATTTCGCCAGCCAATGCTGCATTGGTTTCTTTAATTTTAGCTTTAACTAGAGAATGTCCAGTTTTCCACATAATCGGGTTGCCGCCACATTTGTGAATCCAAGGGCTTAAGTTGCGCGTTGATTTCACATCGAAAATAATATTGGCGCCTTGATTACGGCTTAAAACATCTTCTGCAAACAGCAGCAATTGTCGGTCTGGGTAGATAATATTGCCATCTTTGGTCACGATACCTAATCTATCGCCATCGCCATCGAAAGCTAAACCAATTTCTGCATGACTACTTTGTAATATATTTGCTAAATCAGCCAGATTTTCTGGCACAGAAGGATCGGGGTGATGGTTGGGAAAATGACCGTCTACTTCACAGAACAGTTCGTCTACATGGCAGCCGATAGCGTTGTATAAAGCTTTGGAAAATGCACCTGCCACGCCGTTGCCGCAATCCACCGCGATTTGCATCGGACGCGCGAGCTTAATATCTGCCTGGATTGTGGCGATATAATCAGCCGCAATTTCGTAATGGCGTGTCGTACCTTCGCCGTAGCTAAAGTTTTTCTGCTCAATGCGTTCGCGCAAACTTTGAATAGACGTGTTAGATAATGTTTCATCTGCCAACACCATTTTTAAACCGTTGTAATCAGGCGGGTTGTGGCTGCCGGTTACCATCACACCACAGCGTGTATTCAAATGATAAGCCGCAAAATAGACCATCGGCGTAGCCACCATACCTAAATTCACTACATCTATGCCTGCTTTGCGAATGCCAACTGCCAATGCTTCGGCTAGCTCTGGGCCGGATAAGCGGCCATCATAACCGATACAGATTTCTGATTGTCCACGCTGTTTGGCTTCGCTGCCCAACGCGTGACCGATCAATTCTACAATGCTAGGCGTCAGTGTTTTACCGACTATGCCGCGAATATCGTAGGCTTTGAAAATTTCTTTAGGAATAAAGACAGGATTAGTTGTTTGCATAGTTTGTAATTTAAGTAGTGATTAAAGAGAGACGCTAAAAGCGAAATAAATAATGATGAAATATGTAATGTGGTGCAGCAGCTGATCAAAACCCAGTAATATCCAAAATCGTTCACTGTTATTGGGTTGTAAATCATAGCGCTTGCTGATATTCATTTTTGCCCAGTCGATATGATAATGCACGATAAAATCTAATAATGCATAAAACAGGGCTGGCATGCCAATAAATGGATACAAAACAATCAGACTACCAATGCCATGAATACCTGCGTGCGCAATACCGCCTGGATGGCAATACGTACCTTTGTTGCGATACATCCATGGATAAGCCTGCAATGGAAAATCGCAGATAAAATGTTTAATAAACAATAAAAACAACGCAGTCAACATGGTTTAAAAAAGATTAATTTTTAGACTTAAATCGTTAGACTTAAATCTTAGTTAACTTCATCAATCCATGCCAGCTGAATAGCTTCTAAAATCTTTTCGCCACAACGTTCAGGCGCATCATCAAAGCCATCTAAATCCAACACCCACTGCATTAAATCGGTAAAACGAATTGTGGATGGATCAACATCAGGGTATTTATCAGCCAAGTCTTCAGCTATTCTTAAGCTATCGGTCCATTTCATTGGCAACTTTCAATTCATAAAACTTAATTATAGCGCGCCTTGATAACACATCTGCTAAATCATCAAGATAGCGCGCATAAAAAAAGCCCAGCACTTGATATACAAGATGCTGGGCCACAGGAGCGCTTTGGAGATAGCTGCTAAGTATACATAAGCAATAGTCATACCTGATTTTATTTTAAATAAAAACAATCGCTTAACTATTTTAAAGCTTGGTTGATAGCATGTTATGGTGCATTGTATGGTTACTTACAACCATTTGTTGCAGCCAAATTAATGAAAGGTGTATTTTCATTTAAGCCATGGTTTAAGATGCATCAACGGCATGATAAAATGACCATTATTTGCAATACCTTTTCACTTCAGTTGAATTTCAACACATTAATTAGTAGAAAGTTTTAAAGTCATGTTTAGTTATTCCAACAAGCTTGCAATCGCCGATCCAGCACTCGCCACCATGATTGACGCAGAAGTGGTGCGCCAGCATGATCACATTGAGTTAATCGCCTCTGAAAACTACACCAGTCCAGCCGTGATGGAAGCACAAGGTTCCCAATTAACCAATAAATACGCCGAAGGTTATCCGGGCAAACGTTTTTACGGCGGCTGCGAGTTTGTAGACCAAGTGGAACAACTGGCGATTGACCGTTTAAAGGCCTTGTACGGCGCAGAATACGCCAACGTGCAGCCACATTCCGGCTCACAAGCCAATCAAGCCGTGTATTTCAGCATCTTAAAACCAGGCGATACCGTGATGGGTATGAACTTGGGCCATGGCGGACACTTAACGCATGGTTCGCCAGCAAACCTATCCGGCAAACTATTCAATATCGTGCCTTATGGTTTGAATGATAAAGAAGAAATCGATTACGATGAGATGGAGCGCATTGCGGTTGAATGCAAGCCAAAGTTACTGATTGGAGGCGCTTCAGCTTATGCACTGCGTTTCGACTGGGCGCGTATGGCAGAAATCGCCAAAAAAGTAGGTGCCTATTTTATGGTGGATATGGCGCATTATTCTGGCCTAATTGCGGCTGGCGTTTATCCTAATCCAGTGCCACATGCGGATTTTGTGACTTCCACCACGCATAAAACTTTGCGCGGTCCGCGCGGCGGCATTATTTTAGCCAGAGCAGAGTTTGAGAAATCCATCAATTCAAACGTGTTCCCCAGCCTGCAAGGCGGTCCATTGATGCACGTGATTGCCGGTAAAGCGACTGCTTTCCTAGAAGCGGCGCAACCTGAATTTAAAACCTACCAAGCGCAAGTGATTAAAAATGCACAGGCGATGGCAGAAACTTTAACTACACGTGGTTTGCGTATTATTTCTGGTCGTACAGAATCGCATATGTTTATGGTGGATCTGCGTCCTAAAGGCTTAACCGGTAAAGCCGCCGATGCGGCACTTGGTTTAGCGCATATCACCGTCAATAAAAACGCGATTCCAAACGATCCAGAAAGTCCATTCGTGACTTCAGGTATCCGTATTGGCGCGCCGGCAATTACTACACGCGGCTTTAAAGAAGATGAAGCGAGACAAGTGGCGAATTTGATTGCAGATGTACTGGATAATCCAACGGATGAAGCGTTGATTGCAGCCACTAAAGCTAAAGCACATGCCTTGACTGCGCGCTTTCCAGTGTACGGAAAATAGTCATTTTTAAGCTAAATCAGGAACTTAAATAAATTGAAATGTCCTTTTTGCGGCACGGATGATACTCAAGTCATTGATTCTAGAGTCAATGACGAAGGTGATTCTATTCGCCGTCGCCGCAAATGTGGTGCTTGCGATAAACGATTTACCACCTATGAAACGGCCGAATTGCATATGCCGCAGGTGGTGAAACAAAATGGCACGCGCGAAGAATTTAATCGTGAAAAACTGCGCTTATCATTTACCCGCGCTTTACATAAACGCCCTGTACCAACGGAATATGTAGACCGCGCGCTGGATCATATCGTGCAAAAAATGCTCAGTTTGGGTGAGCGCGAAGTGCCCGCACGCGACTTGGGCGAGAGTGTGATGCAAGAGCTTAAATTAATGGATAAAGTGGCTTATATCCGTTTTGCATCGGTGTATCGAAGTTTTTCAGATTTGGATGATTTTAATAATGCGATTCGTGACTTATAAATCAGCAACCAAACAATTAACAACTAATCTAATCAGTTAGCAATAAATCAATTAATCGTCATTTAATCAATCGCAAGTTAACCCATTGAAAGTAAAAATTTAAATACCATGAAACTGATCAATATTTCTTCTATTGCCTTAGCCGTATTTACCGTGTTGTTAACGATTGTATTTTTTACTTGGTGGGCGTTCAAAGACAAAGTGGTATTTGGTGCTGAAAAGTTTGACCAAACTAAGTGGATGCAATACGCATCGACTATTGAGCAAGAATGCAAACGTGGCGATATGGCATTTGATTTACAGCAAAATATATTGATTAAAGGCGCTCCTAAAGCGGCTGTGATGGCGTTGTTAGGTCGTCCCAGCATAGAAGAACAAAATGCGATTGAATATGATTTAGGTAAATGCATGCATGTGTATCATGGTTTGCTGATATTTTTTGATGCCAATAATCAGTTAATTCAAAGCCGTATTTCTTCTCATTAATCTTGCACTCTTTCAAGCCATAATGTTTACTGCCAGCGACCATGTTTATATGACACGTGCGCTGCAATTAGCAGAGCAGGGCTTATATTCAACTTCGCCCAATCCCCGCGTAGGCTGTGTCATTGTTAAAAATGACAAAATCGTTGGAGAAGGCGCACATCTTAAATCTGGTGAGCCGCATGCAGAAGTATTCGCTTTACGCCAAGCGGGCGAACTTGCCAAGGGTGCAACAGCTTATGTGACTTTGGAACCTTGCAGTCATACAGGCCGCACGCCGCCCTGTGCCGAAGCGCTACTAAAAGCGGGCATTAGCAGAGTGATTGCGGCGATGGTTGACCCTAATCCCATTGTTGCAGGTAATGGCTTGGCTTATTTGCAGGCACACAATGTTGAAGTTGCAACTGGATTGATGGCAGCGCAGGCATTAGCACTTAACCCAGGTTTTAACTCACGCATGTCACGCAATCTGCCGTATGTGCGTTGCAAAATCGCCAGTAGTTTAGATGGAAAAACCGCGCTTAATAATGGCCGCAGTCAATGGATAACCAGCGAAGCGGCAAGGCTGGATGTTCAGAAATGGCGTGCGCAATCGTGTGCGATTTTAACCGGCATCGGCACGGTTATAAATGACGACCCTGCAATGACAGTACGCAGTTTAGGCCATGATATGGAATACAGTGGTCGCCAACCTTTGCGCGTGATTGTGGATAGCCAATTACGTATTTCACCGCAAGCCAAGATTTTGCAGGGTGGCAATAGCTTGATTGCATATGCGCAGCAACTAAAAAATCCAGAGTTAACCGATAAAATTACTCAATTATTAGCAACCGGCGCGCAGCTACTTTGCATTCCTGATGCAAATAATAAAGTGTGCCTAAAAACCTTGTTAAGTCATCTGGCACGCCTGCAAATCAACGAACTGCTAGTAGAGGGTGGCGAAAGTTTGAATGGCGCCTTGCTTGCGCAACATATGATTGACGAACTTTTAATTTATTACGCACCCAAACTGATGGGTAATGCAGCAAAAGATTTATTCGCCATGCCAGCTTTTGAACACATGGATCAAGCAATTACATTAGAGGTGCTGGAATTGCGTCAAATCGGCTGCGATATTCGATTTCGCGCTAAACCAACTTATCCTGTTAATTCGTCAATGAATCTCAAAAACAGTGGGTAAAATTAAGCCATTTTTTTAAAATCATGTTAATCGATACACACTGCCACCTGGATGCTCCTGAATTTGATTCAGACCGCGATGCTGTTACTTTAGCGGCTTACCAAGCTGGCGTTCACCAAATTATCGTGCCGTCAGTCATGCGCGAAAATTTTCAAACGGTCATTGATTTAGCGCATCAGCATACGCAGTGTTTTATGGCTTTGGGCATTCACCCAATGTATGTCGATCAAGCGCATCCAAGCGATCTGGTTTTGTTAAAACAGTTAATTGCCGAGCAATTGGCGCATGCAAAACCTAAATTAGTCGCGGTGGGCGAAATCGGTCTGGATTTCTTTGTCACGCAACAAAACCGTGAAACACAAGAGTACTTTTTTATTGAGCAGCTTAAAATTGCGCAAACATTTGAGCTGCCGGTGATTTTACATGTGCGTCGCGCGGTGGATGACGTATTAAAACAATTGCGCCGTCATCCTGTGGTTGGTGGTATTGCGCATGCATTCAACGGCAGTCCTCAGCAGGCACAAGCATTTATAAAGATAGGCTTTAAATTGGGCTTTGGCGGCGCAATGACTTACACGCGGGCGCTTAAAATTCGTGAACTGGCTAAAAATCTGCCCTTGGAATCGATTGTTTTAGAGACAGATTCGCCCGATATTCCGCCAGAATGGATTGGCACAAAAGGCAGGAATAGCCCAAAAGAGCTATTGAAAATCGCACAAGTTTTTGCTGATTTAAGGGGTGTCGAAGTGTCGCAAATCATTGAAAATACAGGCAAAAATGCGTTGCAAATATTGCCAAAATTAGCAGGGTTATGCACACCACTTAAAGTGCTACATTAACAAATGCAAAAAAAGTGTATGAAACCAACGGCATACCGTAAGTCATTGATTTTATTAGGTTATAAAATAGATTAAAAAATGAACTTTCTAAAAAAAGCCTTATAAATTGGTAGGTTACACTTTTAAGACACAGCAATCCACAAAGTTATCCACAGATTTTGTGGATGGAAAATCGAAAAAAATAAAACAACAGAAATAGCAAGAAATTTATTCATCAATATTTGCCATATATAACGATTGAATATCATCAAAACGTCATATAGAACTTGCAATTTAAACCTAAGCCATATTTTTAATAGGATTGGATCAAATGAAAGTTGCTCAACAATTATTCCGAACAATATGGCCAAGCCCGCGCTGCAAGTTTGTGCATATTATCGATCAGACACAATTGCCATTCGCGTTTCAAACCTTAGAAATCCATTCCTTAGAGCAAATGATTCACGCGATAAAAACTATGCAGGTGCGTGGCGCGCCGCTGATTGGTGTCGCCGCTGCGTATGGCATGGCGTTGGCGATGCTGGAAGATGAGTCGGATGCTTATTTATCAGTTGCAGCAGAGATGCTTAAAAATAGCCGTCCAACAGCGGTTAACTTAGCTTGGGCGGTTAATCGCATGGCTACAGTTTTGCTAGAAACGCCACAGAATCGTCGCAATTTTACGGCATGGCGCGAGGCGGCGAATATGGCAGAAGAAGATGTTGCGCAGAATCAGTTAATTGGTCAGCATGGATTAGCGTTAATTCGGGCACAAATTGAATCGCGCCAGTCAGATAACGCACAGCCATTCAATATTTTGACGCACTGCAATGCAGGCTGGCTGGCAACGGTTGATTTCGGCACAGCGCTGGCACCTATATATGCGGCGCACGATGCGGGTTTGAATGTGCATGTATGGGTTGACGAAACACGTCCGCGAAACCAAGGCGCGGCGCTGACCGCTTGGGAGTTGGCTCAACATGGCGTGCCGCATACGGTGATAACTGATAATGCAGGTGGGCATTTAATGCAGCAAGGTCATTTAAATAATAAAAGCCAAGTAGACATGGTAATTGTCGGCGCAGACCGCGTGACTGCAAACGGCGACGTATGCAATAAAATCGGTACGTATTTAAAGGCGCTGGCGTCGTTTGACAACAATATCCCCTTTTATGCGGCAGTGCCCAGCCCAACTATCGATTGGGCGATTTCAGACTGCAAACAGATTGAAATAGAACAGCGCGACAGTGACGAGGTGCGGTTTATACAAGGCTTAGGATCAGATGGCAGCACACAGAGTGTGCGACTCATACCGGCTGAATCAGCAGCTGTTAACCCGGCTTTTGATGTGACGCCTGCAAGATTGGTAACAGGTATTATTACCGAGAAGGGCGTCTTTTATCCACCTGAATTGGTTAAGCTAATACAGGCCTAAATGATGCAGAACCAGCGCGAAAAACTCTTGAATATCTGCCGAAAACTAGCCGAGTTGGGCTTAAATAAAGGCACTTCTGGCAATGCTAGTGTGCGATTAGACAAAGATTGTGTTGATGGTTTTCTAGTTACGCCAAGCGGCATACCCGTAGAGGAAATGACAGCAGATAGCATGGTTAACATGCAATTTGATGGCAATTTTGAGCAAGGTAAAAAGCCGTCCTCCGAATGGCGTTTTCATCGCGATATTTTAGCCAGCCGCCCAGAAATCAATGTGGTGATTCACACCCACAGCATGTTTGCCACCACAATTGCTTGTTTGCACAAAGATATCCCGCCATTTCATTACATGATTGCTGTTGCGGGCGGCGATACTATCCGTTGCGCGCCTTATGCGCTGTTTGGCTCACAACCATTATCCGATAATGCGTTAATTGCTTTAACCAACCGTAAAGCTTGCCTGTTAGCCAATCATGGCATGATTGCGCTGGGAAATGATTTGGATGATGCGTTGGCAGTCGCTGTAGAAGTAGAAAACTTATGTGAGCAATATTGGCGCATTTTGCAGGTTAACTCTAATCCGCCATTGTTAAGTGAAGCCGAAATGCGCGAAGTGTTTCAACAGTTTAAAGGCTACGGCAAATGGGCGATTTAATCACTAATAATCAGATGTTGTAATTAATGAATAAAAGTATCAGTGAATCTGCAGTTTTATCTCTGCGAAGTTACTTTTTATATAATCAAGTAATCCAAAAATAAAAACTACTAAACCAGCCATCTCCAAGCTCTCTTCTATGGTAGTTAAAGTGACATATATGAAATCAAAATTTAAATGAAATGAATAATAGTAACCATTAATTAGCTCCATACCTATCGCGCCTGATAGATATATAAACGCAGCGAAAAGAAATTTTTTTGCACTAGGTTTAGGCAAATGTAAAAGAAACTTATAGAAATATAACGCAACTAAAATTACTACTAATATGCCCGGAATGACCCATGCCCAATGAAAAAAATTAGGCAGATTTTTGCCAAATAGCTGTCGAATTGGTGCTATCAAACCTTCGTGTAATGAGGTGATTTCATCCATAGCCATATACAAAAAGCCAAGCGCTAATATTGCCCAATGTTTAAAAAATATATTGGCGCGCTGTTTTTCAAAAGTACAAATAATAACCAAGAGCAAGGATGCGAATAAAAGCAGAAGCATTGAGAAAAAAGAGGGGAAATTATTTTCTTGATCTAAATTGAATAGTGATATGAGTCCCAACATGCGGCCATGACCAGTTGCAAAACTAAGCAGTTGAATAGCTATACAAGTAACTGAAAAAAAGAGTGCTAACTTGGCTAGAAAGCGAACAACTTTATTAGAGCTAATGGAAATAATGTGTGAATACATATAAACGTTTTCTTAGTTGTAATAAATATGTAACAAAAAACGATGCTAGCTTAACAGTTTTAATTAATCAACTGATTAAATCGGAAGCTTGAACTAAAGTTAAAGTGTATTTTCATTTAACTATTCATAATTAGTGCGAAACATCTTCCACATGCAAGCCAGTATTTTGGCGCACATAAAGCTCTTCCCACAACTCTTCACTACGTTTATCGCGCGTGAACAGTGAAAATAAAATCACCATTAAAAAGCCCAAGGGAATCGAAATAATGCCCGGGTTTTTTAGTCGAAATAACGGCTTTTCTAAACCGATCATGCTGGTTTTTTGTCCAGAAAACTTGGTTAAGTCTTGTTTGGCTTTGGTGATTTGCTTTTCCAATGCAGCTATTTTGATTTGCGCTTTTTTGGATTCTTCAATTGGTGTGTCTTGGTCAATTGTGCTGCCAATTAAAACTACTTGCAGTGGCAAGCTATCTAGCGCTTCTATGGTAGGTTTTGCAGGCTCTGCTTTTTGGCAGAAAGTAAAAAATTCGCAAACAATCCCTTCACTTTTTATTGCTTCTGCGCTAGGTTTTCCGGTTGCGCCTTCCAGCACTATTTGCGCATCTGCCACCATTTTTTGCGGGTAGGTCATATTTGGCGAAATCAGCACCAATAGAATTGCGCTGCCTGCTCCAATTAGCATGCCCATCACCACGCCAGTGGTGTTGCATTTTTTCCAGTAAAGCGTCAGAAAGATCGCAGGCAGATTGCTGGATGCCGCGACGGCGAATGCCATACCCACTAAGTGAGCGACATTTTGACCTTTAGCCAGCATGCCAATAATAATCGCCACAATGCCAACGCCGATAGACGCGATACGTGCCGCTTTCATTTGCTGCGCTTGTGTGGCGTTGCCATCTTTGATCACGTTGACATATAAATCGTGCGCGATTGCAGAGGCGGATGCCAGCACCAAGCCAGCGACTACTGCAACAATAGTGGCAAATGCGACTGCAGCCACAAATGCCAACATAAAGTTGCCTAATAAAGAATTTTCGCCGCCACCCAGATATTGAGCCAATAATGGCGCGGCCATATTGCCGCCTTTATCGATGCCGCCGATGACTTCCGGGCCAACATGCATGGCAGCGCCAAAGCCCAAGAACAAAGTTAACACATAAAAACCACCAATAATTGCCATCGCCCACACCACCGATTTGCGCGCTTCTTGTGCGTTTGGTACGGTAAAAAAGCGCATTAAAATATGCGGCAAACCTGCTGTACCGAATACCAAAGCCATTCCCAAGCTGATTTGGTCGATTGGATCTTTTAAGAATAGCCCTGGCTCTAAGAAGCGCTGACCAAGTTCTTGTGCGTTCATATTGCTCGCTGCGGTGCCTAATAACTTTGCCACCTGTGCTTGAATTTTCGGGTCATCTACAACCGCTTGCAGAAAAGCGGGCAGGCTGAATCCGTATGGCAACCAAACCAAAGTGACCAATACTAAAGAGGCGATCACCAATAAAATCGCTTTGACGATTTGTACATAAGTGGTTGCAACCATGCCGCCAAAAACCACGTAAGCCAGCATCAACGTGCCAACCGCTATCACCGATACTTCGTAATCAATACCGATCAGCGTTTTCACTAACACTCCGCCGCCAACCATTTGCGCGGTAAGGTAGAAAATAGAAACCGTGATAGTAGAAAGCGCAGCGATCATGCGTGCTTTTTTGGGGTCGTTGCGGAACGCTAAAATATCGCCAAGCGTATATTTGCCGATATTGCGGCAAGGCTCTGCAATCACCAAAAGTACGGCGATATAACCCATTAGAAAGCCGACCGAATACATAAAACCATCGTAGCCATACAGTGAAATTAATCCTGCGATACCTAGAAATGATGCGGCAGAAAGATAATCACCGGCAATCGCCCAGCCGTTTTGCAAGCCGGAAATGGAGTTGCCCGCTGCATAAAAATCGGTGGTGGATTTGACGCGTTTACTTGCCCACCAGGTGATTGCCATCGTGGCGGCGATAATGCTGCTGAATACTAAAAAAGTCAGCCAGCGGTATTCACTGGCTACTGCGCCTTGTGCATGAGCATTCAAGCTTAGAAAACCTAACACCATTAAAATAATGATTTTCATCTCGCACCCTTAATGTTATGTGCGTCTTCGATCAAGATTTTTGCACGTGAATCAAACTCCGCATTGGCACGCTTGGCGTAAATGGCTGCAATGCACCACGCGACAATAAACTGGCTTAATGCAAACAATAAACCAACGTTAATCACGCCCCAAATCTTAACTGTTAAAATCGATTGAAAATAGGCAGTTGCAATGGGCAGTGAGAAATAAAAAACTAAGGCAAACAACATCATTCTCCATAGGAATCGATTTTTATCGCGGTGCAAATCTTGAAAGCGCGGGTCTGATTCAATGGCTTGCCAATTGATTGCTGATTTACTGATGTGTTCGGGTATATGCTGATTTTGAGGCTGGTTTGGCGGCGAATTCTTTTGCATGATTTAGTTGGTTTCCTGAAGGCATTCTTGAGATTATTACCCGTTTGTTTGCAAACCCTACATTGTTATTCTACTGCCTTTGCGGTAAAATTTGTTCCCGTCTGTAAGCTAATTCTTGGCTTGCCATTAAGTGTAAAGCGTCTTGTAAATGACCAAATATGTATTCGTCACTGGCGGTGTAGTTTCTTCTCTGGGTAAAGGTATCGCCGCTGCCAGTTTAGGCGCAATCTTGGAATCGCGTGGTATCAAAGTCACCATGCTCAAGTTAGATCCCTATATCAACGTTGACCCTGGCACCATGTCGCCATTCCAGCACGGTGAAGTTTTTGTGACCGATGACGGCGCAGAAACCGATTTGGATCTGGGCCATTATGAGCGATTTATTTCGCAGCGCATGGGCAAACGCAACAATTTCACCACTGGGCAAATTTACGAAACTGTGATTAAAAAAGAACGTCGCGGCGAATATCTAGGCAAAACCGTGCAAGTGATTCCGCATATCACCGATGAGATCAAAACGCATATCAAACGCGGTGCAGAAGGTGCTGATGTGGCAATTGTGGAAGTGGGCGGCACAGTGGGCGATATTGAATCGTTGCCGTTTCTGGAAGCGATTCGCCAGATGGGTTTTGAAGAAGGAAAAACCAATGCCTGTTATATCCATTTAACACTATTGCCCTGGATTGCCGCAGCGGGCGAGTTGAAAACCAAACCGACACAGCACTCTGTAAAAGAGTTGCGAGAAATCGGTATTCAGCCGGATATCTTACTTTGCCGTGCAGACCGCAATATACCGGATGACGAACGTAAAAAAATCGCCTTATTTACAAATGTAGCGCCAGAAGCGGTGATCAGCGCGATCGATGCGGATTCTATTTATAAAATCCCTGGATTGTTACATGACCAGATGCTAGATGAAATCGTCTGTCATAAATTAAATATTCTGGCCAAAGCGGCTGACTTATCCAGCTGGGAAAAAATCTCTTACGCACTTGCTAACCCTAAACATCTAGTCAATGTGGCCTTTGTGGGTAAGTATGTCGATTTGACCGAATCGTACAAATCGCTGACAGAAGCCTTGATTCATGCTGGTATTCATACCGAATCAAAAGTCAAAATCCATTATATGGATAGTGAAGAAATCGAACAGAACGGTACGGAAAAATTAGCGGCGATGGACGCGATTCTGATTCCCGGCGGTTTCGGGGTCCGTGGCACAGAAGGCAAAATCGCAGCAATTCAATACGCGCGTGAGAATAAAATCCCTTATTTGGGTATTTGCCTGGGCATGCAGTTAGCGGTGATCGAATTCGCACGTAATGTTGCAAACCTAAAAGATGCCAATAGTACGGAATTCAATGCAGATGCGCCGCATAAATTGATTGGCTTGATTGACGAGTGGCAAGATGCTTCGGGTAAAATCGAAAAACGCGATGAAAATTCTGAGCTTGGCGGCACCATGCGTTTAGGCGCACAGGCCTGCCCGACAGTAGAAAATACCTTGGCTGCCAGCATTTATGGCACACAAGTGAATGAGCGCCATCGCCATCGCTATGAAGTGAATAATCACTATGTTGAACAAATTAAGAATGCTGGTCTGGTGATTTCTGCGCGTACCATTGGTGAAGATTTATGTGAAATGATTGAGCTGCCAAAAGAAACACATCCTTGGTTTGTGGCTTGCCAATTTCACCCGGAATTTACTTCTAATCCTCGCGCAGGTCATCCGTTGTTTAAAGCTTATGTGCAAGCTGCTTTAGATAATAAGGCGGTTAACTAGATGAATTTATGCAATTTTAATGTAGGTCTTGAGCATCCATTATTTTTAATCGCGGGACCTTGTGTGATCGAATCACGCGAATTTGCGATTGAAACAGCAGGTAAGTTAAAAGAAATCGCGGAAAAAGTCGGCATCCCTTTTATCTATAAATCATCCTATGACAAAGCGAATCGCAGTTCCACCAAGACGTTTCGCGGCTTTGGCTTGGATGAAGGCCTGCGTATTCTGGACGAAGTTAGAAGCCAGATTGGCGTACCTGTGTTGACGGATGTGCATACCACAGAGCAAGTGCCGCATGTGGCAGCCGTGGTGGATGTGTTGCAAACACCGGCTTTTCTGTGCCGCCAAACCGATTTCATTGTCGCGGTGGCGACTTGCGGTAAACCGGTTAACATCAAAAAAGGTCAGTTCTTAGCGCCGCACGATATGTTGCAAGTGGTGAATAAAGCCAAAGAAGCTAATGGCAATCAGGATACGATTATGGTGTGCGAGCGGGGCGCCAGCTTTGGCTATAATACTCTGGTATCGGATATGCGCGGCTTGGCGATTATGCGCGAAACCAATTGTCCGGTGGTGTTCGATGCGACGCACTCCGTTCAGCAGCCGGGTGGGCAGGGCGATAAGAGCGGTGGCCAGCGTGAATTTGTGCCTGTGTTATCTCGCGCTGCGGTAGCCAGCGGTATCGCCGGCATCTTTATGGAAACGCATCCAGACCCTTCAAAAGCGTTGTCAGATGGACCAAACGCGTGGCCACTGGATAAAATGGAAGACTTGCTGCATTTGTTAGTTGATATGGATAGATTAGTCAAAAAATCTGGATTTATTGAATCAACACTTTAGAATCAACGTTTTAAGTAGTAAACGTATTTTTATCATCAATTTTTAGGATTAAAAAATGAGCGCAATTGTAGATATTATCAGTCGTGAAATATTAGATTCACGCGGCAACCCAACAGTTGAATGTGACGTATTGCTGGAAAGCGGTGTCATCGGCCGTGCGGCAGTGCCATCTGGCGCATCTACCGGTGCAAAAGAAGCGATGGAACTGCGCGATGGCGATGCAGACCGTTATTTGGGCAAAGGCGTATTGCAAGCAGTTGAAAATGTGAATACTGAAATCACAGAAGCGATTATTGGCTTGGACTGTGAAGAGCAAAGCTTTATCGATAAAACTTTAATCGAGTTGGACGGTTCTGAAAATAAAGACCGTTTAGGCGCAAATGCGCTACTCGCGGTTTCAATGGCCTGTGCGCGCGCAGCGGCAGAAGAATCAGGATTGCCTTTGTATCGCTACTTAGGCGGCTCTGGCGCGATGCAATTGCCTACTCCGATGATGAATATTATCAACGGCGGCGCGCATGCGGATAACTCTGTTGATATGCAAGAGTTCATGATTATTCCAGCTGGCTTACCAACATTCAGGGAAGCCTTGCGTTGCGGCGCGGAAATCTTTCATCAACTTAAGAAAACACTGCATAAAAAAGGCTTAGCCACTACAGTGGGTGACGAAGGCGGTTTTGCACCTAATTTAGCCAGTAATGAAGATGCGATTAAACTTATTTTAGAATCCATTTCTGATGCAGGTTATGAGCCGGGCCGCGATGTATATCTAGGCTTGGATTGCGCTAGTACCGAATTTTACAAAGACGGTAAATATCATTTGGAATCAGAGGGTCTATCGCTGAGTTCAGCACAATTTACTGATTACCTAGCGACATGGGTAGATAAATACCCAATCATCAGTATTGAAGATGGCATGGGTGAATTTGACTGGGATGGTTGGGATATCCTGACTAAACGCCTAGGCAAAACCACGCAGCTAGTGGGTGACGATTTATTTGTGACCAATTCAAAAATCCTGCGCGAGGGTATCAAGCGCGGCGTGGCCAACTCCGTATTGATTAAAGTGAATCAAATCGGTACCTTGACGGAAACTTTCCAAACCATTGAAATGGCAAAACGCGCGGGTTACACAGCCGTTGTGTCGCATCGCTCCGGTGAAACAGAAGACACGACAATCGCGGATATTTCAGTAGCGACCAATGCCTTGCAAATTAAAACTGGTTCATTGTGCCGTAGTGAGCGTATCGCTAAATACAACCAATTGTTGCGCATTGAAGAAGAGTTGGGTGATGCAACGAGTTATGCAGGTATGGGCGCGTTTTACCAGCTGTTCAAATAATTTCAAGTGCAATCGAACCAATACGTTGTTGCATTAGCTTGCCGTACTTGTTGTACTGTCTGCGCTAATGCGCCTAGTCTTGGTTCGACTACACTTGAAATGAAATGTGTGCAAACCTATAAAAAAGCTCACAAAGACTTATTTTGAAGGCTTTAACACTTATTTTTGTTATCTTAATTGCCTTGCTGCAGTATCCACTGTGGCTTGGCAAAGGTAGCTGGTTGCGGGTGTGGAATGTTAACCAGCAAATCAGCAATCAAAAAGAAAAAAATAAAGCGCTCAAACAGCGTAACGAAACTTTAAGTGCCGAAGTGCGTGATTTAAAACAAGGCAATGCGGCGATTGAAGAGCGCGCGCGTAGCGAGTTGGGCATGATTAAAGAAGATGAAGTGTTTTATCAAGTGATTGATCAGCCACTGCCGACTATTCAGCAGAATCAATTGCCAGAAATTTCTGCTATTCAAAATACCCAGCCCGAATTAACCTTAACGCCAACAATAACGCCTCTAGGCAATCCGACACCCTAACTTAATGAGTCTTAACTTAATCGCATTTTTAACGCAAATCAGTCGTTAATTATTTGATCTTCTACCGTATAAGGTAACGGTTTGATGTTGATAGCAAAGCCTTGCCAAGTCAGATTTCCCGCATGTTTTGCCTCAATACGCAGTTCAATCAACGCATCAAATCCACTTTGATTATTCGGCGCGACGCGCACGATTTGTCCCACATCACTGTTTGCAGCATCGAGTATTTTATCGCCTTCAACTGGTGCTGTATATGTTGCAATGCCAGCCAAATAAGTACGGCGTTTTACTTTGCCTAAATAGTGTGTTCGGGCGACGATTTCCTGGCCGGTGTAGCAACCTTTTTTAAAATTAATGCCGTTTAAAATATCTAAATTCAGCATTTGCGGCACAAATTGTTCTTGGGTTTTAGGCAATACATCAGGTATGCCACTTTGAATATCCAGCCAATCCCAACAGGGCTTACCGACAAGCTGGCACTGCGCTTTAAGCGCGTTAAAAATAATTGGCGCGTTTACGCTATCTGTAAAGATTTGAAACCGCGTATGACCTGAGATTGTTGGCAATTTTAAAACCGCGCCATTTTCCAAGCTGACTAATTCGTAATCTTGTGTGGGAATCTTGCCAAAAAAAGGTGTTAATAATATTGCAGAATCTGGGCCATTGATGCCGAATTTAATAATGTTTTCCGACACATCTTTTATTTCTACTTTGCTACGCATAACATACATTTTTAGCCGTTTCATCATCGGCTCTAGCAAGGCACGATTAAACTGTAAGTGCATGTGGTCATAATGAGCAAAAGCCAGAAATAGAGCCAGCAAGCGTCCTTTTGGTGTGCAATAACCACTGTAATGTGCGATATTGCTGGTTAATAGCAATTTCACGTCATTAGTGACTTGGCCTTGTAAGAAGCTTATTGCATCTGCGCCACCAATTTCTAACAAGCCTAAATGGCTTAAATCGCATAGCGTATTAACGCGTTGTGTGGCGGATAATTCATCTTGTAAATCACCATAATGACTGATAGCGCCATCTGTCATCACCGCGCCGTGTTGTACTAATCCTGATTGCCATTCTGATGCTGTCATGCGATTATTTGCCTTGATTAGATATTATTAGACTGCTGAATGAAACCCATTTTAACTAAAGCTGTTTTATCAAAACCGATTGTGATACAACTTTTGCCCTCAACACTATTATTGGGTCTGTTGGTCGCAGTTGCAACTATCAGCGCGGTGATTATTTTAATCTCAACAATCATTTTACCCATCAAATATGCTGTTTTTGTGTTAATAATTATCTCTACAATTTACTATGTCATGCGCGATGCGCTATTGATGCTGCCTTGGTCGTGGCAAAAGATTGAAATCGATATGAAGGGTGTGTTGAATTTAACCAATAAAAAGCAGCAAAAAATCCAGCCTCAATTGGAGTTTACAAGTTTTATACATCAATACTTAACCATTTTAAACTTCAAGAGACAAGGCGTCAGATTGAACTTGCCGCCTGTATTGTTGCTGCCAAATCGTTCACACGATTTGGCATATCAGGATGCTTTAAGACGATTGCGGGTATGGATGCGCTTCTTTAAGCACGACAAAGTAAATCAAGATAATTTTGTCGCACCGACTGCTTGACGTTTTTTACGTGCACGCCATGTTTTCCAGATATTTTTTGTTTCTTTTATGGGATGTTTGGGGAAATAGGCCGCCAAAAACAGTAAACCAGCTAAACCGCCAAATACCCATTTCATTTCAAATTTAGCTTTGTCGCGACGCGCAGGGGGCTGTTTTTTCATGGCAGATAACACTGCTTGCACACTGTCGCCATTGACATATTTGCCATTAATTTCTTTTGTAACAGACTGTAAATATTTTTCTTCTAATTTTGACATAAATCGATCGCTAGTACCGCTGGCAACGCTGTCATTCCGCGTACCGATATTGGATTCTGAGATTTGCGCAATACCAGGCTGCATGGCAAAACTTTCACTCGACCAATAGCCAATCACTTGGTTTTGTTCATCCAGTTTAGGAATCGCAGTGCCTTTATCACTACCAACTCCGACAAACAACCAATCTTTTCCACCTTGAAAATCGGTTAAATCACGGGTGTTAAAGGCGTGCAGGGCAGGTGTTTCTTCACCATCGGTAAAATAAACGACTTGAGCAGTTTCTGGAAAACTGCGGATAAGTCTGGCCAAAGTAGCTAAACTTTCGCGAATGCGGCTATTGCCGGACCAGCCAGTACGCCAATCTAGATGGTCAATTGTGTCTTCAATGGCGGCGAAGTTTTCGCATACTTCAATTGGCGTATAAAGCGCAGCTACGCTAACGCCAGCGAACAGGCCAATGCCGACTTGTGTACCACATGGCATTTCACCAATGATGCGATGCATTAAATATTGCTGATATTGCATGCGCGTGACTGGTTTTCCATTAATCGTTTCATCCACAACGTTCATACTTTGTGAAATATCCGCCACTAACAAATAGCTGTAAATATCGCGCCTAATCGGCACAGTGGGTTTAAAAAGCGCAATCAGTAGCAAAATCAATGCTAGCGCCAGCAAAGTCACATCGCGGCGGTGTCGAAAGTAATTAAATATTTTTTTCATATTATTTAGCCGTTAATTAAGCGTAAATTATGGCAGGCCAACTGGAATATTGCCCATAATCAAGCCTGGCGTATCCGATTCGCCTACACCGGGTGTGGGCGTAGCAGGCAGCATGGTTAAAAGGCGGTCTAAATTATGGCGCGCATCCCAATGGCTGTTATCACTTTTTAATGAAGCCAGATAAGCGGATCTAGCTTGGCGGATCAAATATTCCGCCTCGTCACGAACAGTGTTATTGGTGCCATTGATGGCTAATCCACGCAAAAAGAATATATTGCCAATATTGTAATTAACCGCAGATTTTTGCGATGCATTGGCTTTTGGCAATGTTTGTGTAAATAACAAAGTAGCCTCTTTGTAACGCTCTTTTTTTGCCAAATAAAGCGCAGTAGCAAATTTAGCTTCAAAACTTTGTTTATCTGTTTTAGGTGTTTTGCCCGAACTCACCGCTTGATTAAACTCGTCAATCTGACGGATACGATTGAACGTGTAAGCACTTGCCAGCAAGCTGATTAAGCTTACAAAAACTAAAAACCAAGTGAGCTTTTTAACTGTGAATAAAGATTGAGTGTTGGATTTCATGCTAGCCTCGCCATTTTAATTTCGCCAAGTTTTTACTTCTAAATACTTCACACCCAGCAACAATGCAATCATGATTGCAGCAAGCGTAAAGCAAAAATTCGAAAAATCTTTGCCGGGGATTTTATGCAGATATTTGATGGGTTTTTTCTCTTTACGATTAATATCATCAATCGCTAATTGTAGCGTTTTTGGGTCTTCTGCCTCATAAGCGTTAAAAGGCGTTTTAAAGGTTTTAAAAAACTCATGCAATTCAATTTCTGGCGGCAAGGGCTGGTCCTCTTGTGGCTTGTAATCTTTGTTGAAAATACTCAAACCACCAGGCTGACGCAGCACAATCCAATACAAACTTAAATGCATGCGGTCAAACCAATCTTTAATTTTTTGTTGTGTGTTGGCATCAATGCGGCCAGCGCCATCTGATAACAAAATAACCGCGCGCGAGCCAGAATCGGGCACTTTATCAAATAAGCCAGCGGCAGAAGTTAAGCCACTACCAATATTGGTTTGAAATAGCGCATTACCAGCGGTAGCGCGCACAGCTGCCACAATCGCTTCTTTATTTTCAGTCAGCGGCAGCACGTACATGGCAGAGTTACTAAATGTAATCATGCCCAACATATCATTTTGGCGAGATTGCACGAATTGTGTGATAAGCCGGCTGGCTGCGGCCGATTTTGTCTCGCCGACAGTGGTTGGTGTTGAACCAGAAAAGGGATCATCCATACTTGCACTGCGATCTAGTACCAATGTGATCTGTGCGCCCACGCCGATGCGTTCGACTAACTGCTGGGTGCTATGCGGCGCGCTTAAACCCAAAATAATAAAAGTGAGGATCAGCACGGCTAATATTTTTAAAATAAGCCCGATTAAGTCTGACAGCGGATCTGCTGGCAGCATATCTAACCATGAGTAGCTTTTGCTGTGCGCGCGTTGAAATACCAACGGTAATATCGCCAAAGGCAATAACCACAACATCCAAGGATGAGAAAATTCCATAACTTAAGCCTTATTTGCTGAAAGCGGATCTGGAATCAGTCCGCGTTCGCAATCGCGACAACGGCGACAAAATTGAGCTAGCCATTGAGTCGGCTCATTGCCAATATTATGTTTGGCATTCGGCTCAAAAAATACTTGGCGCGACAAAGCAAAGAATTGCTCGATTTCCGATGTGATCGGTTTGAAATTGGGTTTTTGCTCTAAAAATTGACTTAAGTTGCCGCTGAACAAGCTCATGCCTGCTGTCGCGTTAAGTGATTGATGCATGCTACTAACCGCTTGCTGCACACCTGCTGGCGTGTTGGGCGATTTGCGGATTAAACGATAGCTTTTTGCAAATGGTCCACCCATGCGCGGTAGCCAAGCGTGTTTGCCCAGCATGTAAAGTAAGCCCAGCAAACTTAACGCTAAAATGGCGAGCAAAAAATTCAAATATTGCTTTTGCTTGCTGTTATCCAATAGCAGTGGCCCTCTAAAGTCGGACATGTCCGCTTCTACTTTGACTGCGCCAAATATCGCAATAGGCGAAATTGCAAAATCCCAGCTGGGTATCCGATATTTCACCACTTCTTTTGATTGTGTATTGATGATGCGCAAATATTCAGCCGGCAAAGAGCCATGTTTTGCAACTACATTATTGGTAAATACTTGATAACTTAAATGCAATGTATGCTTAACAGCATCGTTATTTTCTTTTTTTTCATGCTTGAGATCGCTTAAATCGATACCAATTAACTGGCCTTTGTAACGTCTTTCGTAACCGATAATGGGCAAAGACTCATCAATTAATTGGTAAGGTTTTTTAATATTAAGCGTGATAGTGCGCATTAATATATCGCCAACCGTATAACCCACATTGCGCTCAGGCTCTTGTATCTGCATGCTGACAATGCCAGTTTTAATATCAGGCAGGTTTTCATATTCTAGCGCCTGCGTGTGCAATGCGCTTAGAATTAAAAGTGGACTTAAAATAATCGCCGGCAGGTATTTTTTTAATAGATTCATATGGTTAAGTAATTAGTTTCTTTTGAATTTATTTCTTAGTTATCAATGAATAATTCATTTTGTATATTATTGTTTTAGTTAAGCGGCAACAAATTGATGGAAGTATTCGGTTAAAGCATCCGCATCAAAACTACCTTCCACGTAAAATGGCGGCATATCAAACTGCATAAACAGTTTGTAAATTGCTTCGCGGCGCGCTTCAAACGATGCAATGATTTTGTCGCGATATGGTTTACGTAGAAATAAGGTACGTTTTGCGCCCGTTTCCGGGTCGGTCACTGCGGTAATACCAAACTCGGGCAGATTTTTGTATTCATCCGCATCCCACAAAACCACCGGCACAATATGATGACGCAGTAAATTAGCCAGTGACCCTTCTAACTCTTTTAATGGCATGTGGAAATCGGAAATCAAAAACACCAATGAACGCTCGCGCGGTAAATAGCGCCATACGTCTGAAATGCCGCTGCCGGAAACTGGCTCTGGATGGTATTCTTTTAAGCGCTCTGCCAATTCAATCGCACGCTGCGATTTAAACGATGCAGTGCTAATCCAATCTTCACGAACCACTTCATCAAAACCGACAAAACCAAATGGGTCGGAATTTCTAGTCGCTGAACGCGCAATTGATTCAGCAATATCGGCGGCTTTGCGAATCTTGCGCTCTTTTGCACCAAAGTTCATGCTGCCCGATAAATCGCAAATGACAAAAACTGGCGTTGCGCTTTTTTGATTGAACAAGCGCACATACACTTGCTCCATCGGGTCGCGAATGGTTTGGCGCAAGTCGATACGGCGCGGGTCAGGATAGCTGATTAATGAAGTATGCCCAATAAACTCCATACCCATACCGCGTTGCGTGCTGGCATGCCTTCCAGGGTGACGACCGCGATTGCGCCAACCGATGTGGTAGCTAAACTCTTTGATATTTTCAATGGACATCGATGATTATCGCTATGCCTAAATAATTAAGTATATGAATAGTTAAGTGTATAGATTAAGGCGCAGCAACAGCGTTGATAATATTGCTCAACATTTCGCGCGCAATCTCGGTGCGGCGCATTTCATAAACTGGGCTGAACACTAACCTGTGGGCAACAGTTTCATGGAACACCGCGTGAATATCTTCTGGTGTAATGGCTGTGCGTTCATTTAGCCAAGCATTGACGCGCGCTGCACGCAACATCATACTCATGCCACGCGGGCTGGCGCCGGCAAGCACCAGGCGATTCATATCCACATTGGTGACTTTTACGCCAAAATCTGTCGGTTTACGCGTGGCTTTCCATAGATTTAATGCATATTTTTCAAGTGTTTTTGAGGCATCTACGCTCTTTTGAATTACGCCAGAAAACGCATTTAATTCATCGAATTTCAGTACATCCGGTTTAACCGTATCAATCAAGGCGTCCACATTATGGAAGCGCGTATCAAACATCAAGCCAGACATAATGGCGTCGTCATTGGGCACCACAATCGGGATTTCCATCATAAAACGGTCACGTGCCGCAGAAGGGATTTCAAAAGTCTCTTCTTTTTCCACTTGGTTGCGATCTGCAAACACAATCATATGTGGGAAGGTATGCTCTTTATTAAATGCAGACAGCGTACGTTCAGCCATCACGCGCAATAGCAATGAGTGCACTTGCGGGCGGGCGCGATTAATCTCGTTAAAGAAAAATACCGATAAATTTTCACCTGACATTAATAATGGACCAGCACTCACATGCGGTTTGCCATCTTCGCCCAAATAGGTGTGATACACCAAATCGTTTGGCATTAAATCAATGGTGCCTTCGATACGCTGATAACCGCCGCCGATACCGCGTGTAAAAGCGCGCAAGAGCGTAGTTTTGCCCACCCCCACATCGCCCTCAAGCAATACGTGACCACGCGCAAAAATAGCGATAGTAATTAATCGAACAGGGTTATGCTGACCGACCACTACTTTGTTTACTTCGGTTTCTAAAGTCAGCGCATGTTGACGCCAGTCGGCTAAAAGACGGTCACTCATTGAGTTTTTCCTAAATTTAAATGATTAGTAATGGTTAACAGCTTAGGGGATAGTTATACAATATTAACAAACAGATTTGAAATATTAATTTACAATTTGTTAACAATATAAAGCAATTTTTATCACGTGTATACAGATTTGTATACTATTAATAAACTAGAAATATATTGTAAAAGTTTTAGCATTGCTCAAAATAGTGGATAATTTAGTTTGTGCTTATACAACTGCGTTCTTATTTTCTAAAATTATAATTAGAACGCTGTAAAATAGATAACATTAATGTATTAAAACAAAAACTTAAAAGATTAAATAATCAATGACGACTAAACAGAATAGCTTTACCAAAGAAGAATTATTAAAATGCGGCAGAGGCGAAATGTTTGGCCCAGGCAACGCGCAATTACCGTTACCGCCTATGTTGATGTTTGATCGCATTGTGAAAATTACAGAAGGCGATGGCAAATATGGGCAAGGGCAAATTATTGCAGAGTTGGATATTCGACCTGACTTATGGTTTTTCGAATGCCATTTTACGGGAGACCCAGTGATGCCGGGTTGTTTAGGTTTAGATGCCATGTGGCAATTGGTTGGTTTTTACTTAGGCTGGATGGGTGGGCCAGGCCGCGGTCGTGCGCTTGGCGCAGGCGAAGTGAAGTTTAGCGGCCAGGTATTACCGACTGCTAAAATGGCGACTTATACCATTGATTTAAAACGTGTGATTATGCGTAAATTAGTCATGGGTATTGCTGACGCAACCTTGACATTAGATGGCCGCGAGATTTACGCAGCCAATGATTTGCGCGTAGGATTGTTTACGCGCACGGATAATTTTTAAGCGCGTATTTTGTATGCATAATAAAGAAATTTTTTGGGAGAACACGCAATGCGTCGTGTCGTAATCACTGGGCTAGGCATCGTATCTAGCCTTGGTAACAATAAAGCAGAAGTAAAAGAGAGCTTATATACAGGCAAATCTGGGATTAGCTTTCAGCCGGAATATGCAGAGCGCGGTTTACGCTCGCATGTGGCGGGGAGTGTAAAAAACTTGGATATTGAAGCATTAATTGATCGTAAATTATTGCGTTTTATGGCCAAAGGTCATGCTTACGCTTGGTTAGCAATGCAGGAAGCGATTGCTGATGCAAATTTACCTGAAGAACAAGTTTCTAGTATTCGCACCGGTTTGATTGTTGGCGCTGGCGGCGCATCACATGAGAGTATTTCAGAAGGCATTGATGCTTTGCGTGAAAAAGGTGTACGCAGAGTAGGGCCATATATGGTTACTAAAAGTATGAGTAGCGGTATAGCCGCCTGCTTGGCGACAGGTGCAAAAATCAAGGGTATCAATTACGGTATCAGCTCGGCTTGCTCTACCAGCGCGCACTGTATTGGCGCGGGTGTTGAGCAGATTCAACTGGGGAAACAAGATATTATCTTTGCAGGTGGTGGTGAAGAAGAGCATTGGACGCTTTCTTTTATGTTTGATGCAATGGGTGCACTCAGCAGTAAATACAATGATACGCCTGATAAAGCCTCACGAACTTATGATGCAAACCGTGATGGTTTTGTGATATCGGGCGGTGGCGGTATTGTGATTTTGGAAGAATACGAACACGCAAAAGCACGTGGCGCAAAAATTTATGCAGAAGTCATTGGTTATGGCGCCACATCGGATGGTTACGATATGGTGGCACCAAGCGGTGAAGGTGCAGAGCGCTGTATGAAGTTGGCGCTAACAGATCACGAAGGCAAAAAAATAGACCATGTGGATTATATCAATACGCATGGAACCAGCACGCCTGTTGGTGATACCAAGGAATTGGAAGCAATTCATGCCGTTTTTAGCAGTGGCGAATATGGTGAGTTGCCTGCAATTGCATCAACCAAATCACTTTCTGGCCATGCCTTAGGTGCGGCCGGTGTGAATGAAGCAATCTACACGTTGATTATGATGGAAAACAATTTTATCGCCGCTTCAGCCAATATTGAAACACTTGATCCGGCAGCAGTTGGTTTGCCGATCGCAACAAAACGTATTGATAACGTAAAAATTGAAACAGCGTTATCTAATAGCTTTGGTTTTGGTGGCACAAATGCCACCTTGACCTTATCGACCAAATATTTATAGTGGTATTTGATTGGTTTAATTAAAGTAAAAAAAGCCATTAGCCAGAGTTAATCATGAAAATAAAGCTGCAGATTAGCCTATTGTTCTTAATGGCTTTTTTATCAAGCTGTGCATCGTTAGGTGATCGCACTGTCCATATAACTGAAGCGCAAATCCAACAAAAACTCAACGAAAAATTGGCAGTGCCGATTCAGTTGTTGAAAGTTTTTGATGTAAATCTGAGCAACTCAATAGTGAAATTTGACCAAGCAACTGATCGCATGCAAACTACACTAGATACGGTATTAAACAGTTCTTTACTTGATAAAAGCATTGCTGGAAAGCTGGGCATCTCGGGAAAATTACGTTTTGATGCGGCAAGCCAATCGATTGTGTTAGATGAACCGCAGATTGACCAATTTAACTTCGATGATGCCGATCATGAATACAATGAAATCGTCAACGAGCTAACCAAAACGCTCGGTAGCCAAATGTTAAGCGGCATAACTTTATATACAGTGAAGCCGGAAGATTTGCAGTTTGGCGGCGCGACTTACAGTCCTAAAGATATTCAGATTACCGATAGAGGCTTGCAGTTAACGCTGACTCCTGCCAAATAAGTTTGGATTTATAGAATCAATGCCGCTGCCACATTGCGGCCTTCGCTCATTAAAATATTATAGGTTCTGCAAGCTGCGGCGGTGGTCATACATTCAACCGGAATATTTTTTTCTATCAGATTCTGCGCTAATGTAGGGTGCAAAAACTGATGTTTTAAGCCCGTGCCAAGTAGCAATACTTCAGGGTTGATGTCGATAATCTCATTAAAGTGTGCTGATGTTAATTCGGCAAAACTGGCGACTTTCCAATCTAAAATGAGCTGATTCGCCAGCACAATCAGATTTTGTGAATAGCGCGTTTTATTAATCTCAACAAAATCTTCGCCATACGCAGTAATTAAATTATTGTTCTCAGCCGTGGTTAAATGTAATTTCATGCTGCTATTTTAGCGTGGCTTTGATTGAAGAAAAACCTTTTTCTAAGGTAAACTGATGGATTGTACTTAACGCTTTTTTAACCCCAAATTTTAACTAAATCACTCATTAACAATCCATTTTATGCAGCCTTTACTCAAATCCAACAAACTCGCTAACGTTTGCTACGATATTCGTGGCCCGGTGTTGCAGCGAGCGCGCCAGATGGAAGAGGAAGGTCAGCGCATTATCAAACTCAATATTGGCAATCCTGCCGCTTTTGGTTTTGAAGTGCCGGAAGAAATTCAGCTGGATGTGATTCGCAATATGGGTGAAGCGGGCGGTTATACCGATTCTAAAGGTCTATTCGCGCCGCGAAAAGCCATTATGCATTACACGCAAAGCAAGCATATTGCCAATGTGACGGTGGACGACATCATTATCGGCAATGGCGTTTCCGAGTTGATTGTAATGGCCATGCAAGCGCTGGTGAATAATGGCGACCAGTTATTGGTGCCTATGCCTGATTATCCTTTATGGACGGCTGCGGTTACATTGGCAGGCGGCACGGCACGGCATTATCTTTGTGATGAAGCCACTGGCTGGTTACCAGATTTAAAAGATATCGAAGCGAAAATCACGGCAAATACGCGGGGGATTGTGGTCATTAACCCTAATAATCCGACAGGCGCGCTTTACCCAAAAGAAACGCTACTTGGCATTATCGAAATCGCGCGTCATCACGGTTTGGTAGTATTTGCCGATGAGATTTACGACAAGGTTTTATACGATGAAGCCGAACACGTTTCGATGGCATCGCTTGCAGAGGATGTGTTGTTCGTCACCTTTAATGGCTTATCAAAAAATTACCGCACCTGTGGTTATCGCGCCGGTTGGATGGTTATATCCGGCAATAAAAGCGCAGCTACGGATTATGTAGAAGGCTTGAATATGTTAGCTTCTATGCGTTTGTGCGCTAATGTGCCAGGGCAGTTAGCCATACAAACTGCATTGGGTGGCTACCAAAGTATCGATGATTTAGTAGCGCCTGCTGGCCGACTCTGTAAACAGCGCGATTTGGCTTATGACTTGATCACAGCCATTCCCGGTGTCACCTGCGTGAAACCGAAAGCTGCAATGTATCTATTTCCTAAATTGGATGCAAAAATATATCCAATTAAGGACGATCAGCAATTTATCTTGGATTTATTACTCGAAGAAAAAGTATTGCTGGTGCAGGGTACTGGCTTTAATTGGAAAACGCCAGATCATTTCCGCGTGGTTTTTTTACCCAATGTAGATGATTTAACCGAAGCAATTAAACGCATCGCTAGTTTCTTGGAGCGATATAGGAAAAAACATAGCAAAAAATTAGATGGAGTAACAGTTTGAAGCAAGATAATTTGAAAGAGTTACGTGTAGGACTTTTAGGTATTGGTACCGTTGGTGGCGGTACTTACAATGTATTAACGCGCAACGCAGCAGAAATTACACGCCGCACTGGCGTGGCGATTAATGTATTGCAAGTGGCTGATAAGAATATAGACCATGCTAAAAAAATCACAGGCGGCAATACACTATTATCGACGGATGCATTTGCGATTGTGAACAATCCAGAAATTGATGTGGTAGTTGAATTAATCGGTGGCTACACCTTAAGCAAAGATCTGGTATTAAAAGCCATTGCCAATGGCAAGCACGTTGTTACAGCGAATAAGGCATTAATAGCATTACATGGTAATGAAATTTTTGCAGCAGCCCAACAAGCAGGTGTGATTGTTGCATTCGAGGCTGCAGTAGCTGGTGGTATTCCTATCATCAAAGCTTTGCGCGAAGGTTTAGGCGCGAACCGCATTGAGTGGGTTGCTGGCATTATCAACGGCACCACCAACTTCATACTGACTGAAATGCGCGAAAAAGGCTTGGCCTTTGCCGATGTATTGGGCGAAGCGCAACGCTTGGGCTATGCTGAAGCGGACCCTACCTTTGACGTAGAAGGCATTGATGCCGCGCATAAGTTAACGATTATGGCGGCGATTGCATTTGGCATGCCGATGAAGTTTGAACAGGCTTATACCGAAGGCATTACCAAATTACAGCAAACCGATATTAAGTATGCTGAAGAGCTAGGTTATCGCGTGAAGCTGTTAGGTATTACCAAACAAGCCGAGGGTGGCGTAGAACTTCGCGTGCATCCAACATTAATTCCAGAAAAACGTCTAGTCGCTAATGTGAATGGCGCGATGAACGCCGTGGTTGTGAAAGGCGATGCAGTAGGCCCAACCTTGTATTATGGCGCGGGTGCTGGTGCTGAGCCAACAGCCAGTGCAGTGGTTGCCGATTTAATGGATGTCGCAAGGTTAAGTAGCGCGACAGCAGAGCAACGTGTGCCTTACTTAGGCTTTCAAGCTGGACAGTTGAATGATTTGCCTATTTTGCCGATATCGGAAATCAATAGTGCTTACTATTTGCGTCTGCGTGCTTCAGATGAACCTGGCGTGTTGGCTAGTGTAACCAAAATCCTGGCAGATCGTAACATCTCAATCGATGCCATGTTGCAAAAGGAACCAGCCGATAATGAAACCGAAGCGGATATTGTGATTTTGACGCATGTGACAAAAGAGAAAAATATGGATGCAGGTATTGCAGAAATGGAAGCGCTGCCAGCGATTGTCGGCAAATTGGTTAAAATCCGTATGGAAGAGTTGGCCCGATAAAAACGTTTACATTAAGTCAGTTCAATTATTAAAGTTAACAAGCAATGAAATACATATCGACACGCGGGCAATCGCCTGCTTCAAGTTTTAGCGAAATCTTGTTAGGCGGCTTAGCGCCTGATGGCGGCTTATATCTGCCTGAAACCTACCCACAATTTAGCGATGCCGATCTAAGCGCGATGCGTGGCATGAACTATGCCGATTTGGCTTTTGCCATTTTAAGCCGCCTGATTGACGATATTCCCTCTGCTGATTTAAAAGCGATTATCGATAAAACCTACAGGGCAGATGTCTATAGTTTTACACGTACTGGTCAAAACGCAGCCGATATTACACCAACCGTTAAGTTAGAAGATAATTTGTATCTATTAAGCCTTTCTAATGGGCCAACGTTGGCTTTTAAAGATATGGCGATGCAATTATTGGGCAATCTATTTGAATATGTATTAGCTAAAACAGGAGCAACAACCAATATTTTGGGCGCTACTTCTGGTGATACTGGTTCAGCTGCCGAATATGCCATGCGCGGCAAAAAAGGCGTGCGTGTGTTCATGCTGTCTCCGCACAAAAAAATGAGCCGCTTTCAAACCGCGCAGATGTTCAGTCTGCAAGACGAGAATATTTTTAATATCGCAGTTAATGGCGTATTCGATGATTGTCAGGACATTGTCAAAGTTGTTTCTAATGATGCTGCATTTAAAGCAAATTATAAAATCGGCGCCGTAAACTCGATTAACTGGGGCCGCATCGTTGCGCAAGTTGTGTATTACTTTAAGGGCTACTTTGCGGTAACAGAAAATAATCGCCAAAAAGTGGATTTTTCTGTACCTAGCGGCAATTTTGGTAATGTTTGTGCCGGCCATATCGCACGCTTGATGGGCTTGCCGATTGATAAACTAGTGGTTGCAACAAATGAAAATGACGTATTGGATGAGTTTTTTAAAACGGGTACTTATCGTCCGCGTGGCTCTGCCAATACTTACCAAACTTCTAGTCCGTCGATGGATATCAGCAAAGCGTCAAATTTTGAGCGTTTTGTATTCGATTTGGTTGGTCAAGATAGTGCCAAAGTGCGCGAATTGTGGGCGAGTGTAGATAAAGGTGGTGCGTTTGATATCAAGCATTTAATGCCCAAATTGACCGATTATGGCTTTGTGTCTGGTAGTAGCAATCATGCGAACCGTATGCAAACGATTCGTGAAACCAAAGCCAGATATGGCGTGGTAATAGATACGCACACCGCTGATGGTCTTAAAGTAGCATTGGAATATCGTGAGCCTAATACACCAATGGTAGTGCTGGAAACGGCACTACCCGCTAAATTTGAAGATGCGCTAGTAGAGGCATTAGGCGAATTACCATCACGGCCTGATAGCTTAAAAGGCATTGAGCAATTACCGCAGAAATTCACTGTTATGGATGCCGATGTTAACGCGATTAAAGATTTTATTGTCAACAACACTTAAACGTTATGAAACAATATACCGACCTTCTGCAGCATGTATTAACACATGGCAACGCTAAAACAGACCGTACCGGCACTGGCACAACCTCTGTATTTGGTTACCAGATGCGCTTTGATTTAAACGAGGGATTTCCCTTACTCACCACCAAAAAAGTGCACCTAAAATCCATTATTCATGAGCTGCTGTGGTTTTTACAAGGCAGCACTAATATTGCCTATTTAAAAGAAAATGGCGTGCGCATTTGGGACGAGTGGGCGGATGAAAATGGTAATTTAGGCCCGGTTTACGGTTACCAATGGCGTAATTGGCCCAAGCCTGATGGCACGCATATCGATCAAATCACAGAAGTGGTGAACGCGATTAAAACCAATCCAGATTCGCGCCGTTTGATTGTTTCCGCCTGGAATGTAGCTGATGTGGACCAGATGAAATTACCGCCGTGTCATGCTTTTTTTCAGTTCTATGTGGCAGATGGTAAATTAAGCTGCCAGCTTTATCAGCGTAGTGCCGATATATTTTTGGGTGTGCCATTTAATATTGCTTCCTATGCGTTATTAACTATGATGGTGGCGCAGGTTTGCAACTTAAAATTAGGCGATTTTGTGCATACTTTAGGCGATGCGCATATTTACAGCAATCATATGCAACAGGTGCAAGAACAGTTATCCCGTGCACCAAAATCGCTCCCGCAGATGCGCATTAACCCAGAGGTTAACGATATTTTTTCATTCAAATTCGACGATTTCACCCTAGAAAACTACGACCCATATCCTGCTATTCAAGCAAAAGTCGCTGTTTAGTGCTTTAAGTTTTAAATCTGAAAATATCTGGTTTTATTCAGCCAATGGTTGGTTATATAAAACCAAAAATGTAACAATTGTATAATTAATCAATTACCTACAAATTTTTAGGTACAATTCATTTTTATTTGATGTAACTATTTTGAATGGTTTTTCATTTACTTAATTAAAAAATGGAGATTATTATGTTTCGTTTAACGATTGGCGCTAGTTTGGTCGCGATGGCATTTTTGGCAAATACAGCTTTTGCTGGTCATGAAAGCATTAAGCCGCACAAAGCTGATAGTTTAGGAAAATGTGTTAAAGCGGCATTGTCAGCACATGAAGGCAATATTGTGAAGATGGAAATGAAATCAGAAAACAAAAAACCGGTTTATGAGTTTGATATTGAATCGGCTGACGGCACTGCATGGGATATTGAGTGTGATGCGCAAACAGGCAAAGTGATAGAAGTTGAGCAGGAAGTAAAGCTGGATGAGGCTAAATTTAAAGCGCTTGCAAAAGTAACAGAGGCCGATGCCAAAGCGACTGCGCTTGCAGCACATCCTGGCAAAATTGTAGAAACAGAATATGAACTTGAGCCGGATGGTAAAGCTTCATATGAATTTGACATTTTAGAAGCAGATGGCGAAGAGATTAAAGTTGAAGTTGATGCGACAACGGGAAAAATTGTTGAGAAGAGCTACGAAGTGTATCAAATTGGCCAAGAGTAATATTAACTAAAAATAGTGTTAACTCACTATGTTTAAGCAAAAACACCCCACTAAAAAGGGGTGTTTTTATTTGCGCGGACGTAAGTAGCATGCACGTATAATTATACTTATGAAGAATTTATCGATTATCGTCGCAGTCGCTAATGACAACGTTATTGGCATTAATAATGGCTTGCCCTGGCATTTGCCAGAAGACCTAAAGCGCTTTCGCGCGTTGACTACAGGCCATCATATTATTATGGGCCGCAAGACGTATGAATCGCTAGGACGTTTATTGCCTAACAGAACCACAGTGATTGTGACACGCAATAAAGATTATCAGGTTGAAGGTGCATTAATTGCCAGTTCATTAGAATCAGCTATTAGATTATGTGAAGACGATAATGAGCCATTTTTAATTGGTGGGGCAGAGTTGTATCAAGATGGAATTGCCTTGGCCAATAAACTGTATTTAACCAAGGTGAATATTAGTGTGGCAGGCGATGCATTTTTTGCAGAGATTAACTTGAATGATTGGCAGTTAAGCGAAAAAAAAGACCACATAGCAGCGAGTGGTCTTCAATATAGTGATTTAGTTTATATTAGAAAATAATGAGTTAATAAAGTTAACGCCTGAAAACATTAAAAAAGTAATTTATTGTTCAACACAATCGACAAAATAAATTGCTTTCCCATCAATTATTTCTTTCACTAATCCATGGTTATCAGTCTCAAATCCAGGGAATTTTTCGTTAAATTCACGCGCAAATTTTAAGTAGTTCACAATCACTTTATTGAATTGTTCGCCTGGAATCAATAACGGAATCCCTGGTGGATAGGGCGTTAACAATACAGCAGTCACGCGGCCTTCAAGGTCATCAATCGCTACACGGTCAATTTTACGGTGCGCCATTTTGGCAAAAGCATCGGTTGGTTTCATCGCCGGCACCATGTCAGATAAATACATCTCTGTGGTCAATTTCGCCACATCATTGGCTTTATATACCGCGTGGATTTTTTCACACAGATCACGCAAACCCACTTTTTCATAGCGTGGTTGTTTTTGCACGAATTCCGGCAACACTTTCCATAGCGGCTGATTCTTGTCGTAATCATCTTTAAATTGCTGCAAAGCCGCAACCATGGTGTTCCAGCGGCCTTTTGTGATGCCGATGGTGAACATGATAAAGAATGAATACAAACCAGTTTTCTCAACAATCACACCATGTTCAGCTAAATATTTTGTAACGATCGCAGCCGGAATACCAAATTTATCAGAAAAATTACCTTTAATATCCAAGCCCGGCGTGATGATGGTTGCCTTAATCGGATCCAACATGTTGAAACCCTCGGCTAGATTGCCGAAGTCATGCCAGGCATCATTGGCTTTTAGCATCCACGCATCGCGCTCTTCCAAACCTTCCTCGCTTAAGTCATCCGGACCCCAAACCTTGAACCACCAGTCTGCACCCCAGTCCTCATCCACTTTGCGCATCGCGCGGCGGAAATCGAGTGCCTCCATCAGGCTTTCTTCTACCAACGCCGTGCCGCCAGGCGCTTCCATCATGGCGGCGGCTACATCAATACTCGCCACAATCGAATATTGCGGACTGGTTGAGGTGTGCATAAGATACGCTTCATTAAAAATATCGCGGTCTAGCTTATTGTTCTCGGCATCCTGCACCAAGATTTGGCTGGCTTGGCTTAAACCGGCCAGCAATTTGTGGGTAGATTGGGTTGAAAAAACCATTGATTCTTTACAACGAGGACGGCCTTCACCGATGGCATGATAATCACCATAGAAGTCGTGGAAAGTCGCATGCGGCAACCAAGCCTCATCAAAGTGCAGGGTATCGATCTTGCCGTCTAGCATATCCTTGATTTCTTCTACGTTGTACAGCACACCGTCATACGTCGATTGCGTGATCGTTAACACACGCGGCTTGGCACTTTTGTCTAAGATAAAGGGGTTGCGGTCGATTTTCTTTTGAATGTTTGCCCATTCAAATTCGCTTTTTGGAATCGGCCCGATAATGCCAAAATGATTACGTGTCGGCATTAAAAATACAGGCACCGCGCCAGTCATAATAATCGCATGCAGAATCGATTTATGACAATTGCGGTCTACAACCACTACATCGCCTGGCGCCACTGTGCTGTTCCAGACCATTTTATTACTGGTCGACGTGCCGTTGGTCACAAAATATAGATGATCGCAGTTATAAATACGCGCCGCATTGCGTTCTGACGCGGCCACAGGGCCAGTATGGTCTAGTAATTGACCAAGTTCATCCACCGCATTACAGACGTCGGCGCGCAGCATATTTTCGCCAAAAAACTGGTGAAACATTTGGCCGACTGGTGATTTCAAAAACGCCACGCCGCCAGAATGGCCAGGGCAGTGCCATGAGTAAGAGCCATCGGCCGCATATTCAGTCAATGCTTTAAAAAATGGGGGAGCCAAGCTATCTAGGTAAGTACGTGCTTCGCGCAGAATATAGCGCGCCACAAACTCTGGCGTATCTTCATACATATGGATAAAGCCGTTGAGCTCGCGCAGGATTTCGTTTGGAATATGACGAGAAGTACGTGTTTCGCCATGTAAGAAAATAGGAATTTCTTCGTTACGGTAACGAATCTCATCGACGAATTTGCGTAAATTATCCAGTGCATCCTGATTTTCTTCTACAAACTCATTGTCATCGATAGAAAGAATAAAGGCTGAAGCACGACTTTGCTGCTGAGCAAACGAGGTCAAATCGCCATAACTGGTGACGCCTAACACCTCAAAACCTTCAGCTTCAATGGCTTTGGCGAGTACGCGAATGCCCAAACCTGAGGAGTTTTCAGAACGGAAATCTTCATCGATGATGACAACCGGGAATCTAAATTTCATGAATTTTTATCCTAACAATCTATCTGCTAGATTATTTTTGCTTAAGTAGTGATTTAAATAAAACATATCAGGCTTATGAGTAGAAGCGCGAGTTTTTACCTGAAAGTTTGGGTTTTCGGAATTTTCAACATCAAATATTATTAATCCGATTCCAAAAATTAAACATAAAGAATCTAACCTATCAATATCATTTTTTTGTGCTTGTTTCGGAATAACAATATAGGTTCGATGTGCAAACAAACGATAAGCGCAAGCTTGCCCGAGTGCTGTAACTAGATCATTGGTAGCCGTCTTAATTTCAGCAGCAACTATTTCTGGCTCAAATTTAAATGTATCGCTCGGCTTAGATCTTAGTACGCCTATTACGTCCGGCGTCGCCCATTTATCACCAAAGCTAGATTTGCCTAAAGGCTCTGCTTTCGTACA
Source organism: Pseudomonadota bacterium (assembly GCA_040387095.1). Classification (GTDB taxonomy): domain Bacteria; phylum Pseudomonadota; class Gammaproteobacteria; order Burkholderiales; family Methylophilaceae; genus Methylotenera_A. Next base: position 51,336 of record JAZKEJ010000003.1, read on the forward strand.
GTCTTCTAAATCGTTTTGCAAATAATCTGCAAAACTTTGGTAAAAATCACTTTCAGCATATTTTGCCGTTATTTTAGTAACTTCAGAAACAATTAGTGAGTTTTCAGATAGCTGATAAAATCCTTTATCAACTTTTTTTATTTTCCCATCAGAAAATTCGACCATTTTAACCAGATTCGCAGGGATATTACTTCGTTTAATCTCGCTATCAAGATGTAAGCTCGTATATTGTTTTAATTCTGAAAATCTTAGTCCAGAAGGGGTTTCTGCGAGTGCTTTTATGCACAATGCAATAATTTTCTCTCTAATTGTCAAGCCGTTAGCCATTTAATTTTTAAATCTTAGGTAGCGTTACGCCAACTTGCCCTTGGTATTTACCACCACGATCTTTGTAGCTGGTTTCGCATACATCATCGGCATCGGCCTCAAAAAACAATACTTGCGCACAGCCTTCGTTCGCGTAGATTTTCGCTGGCAGTGGCGTAGTGTTACTAAATTCTAATGTCACGTAACCTTCCCATTCCGGTTCAAACGGTGTGACATTTACAATAATGCCGCAACGTGCGTAAGTGGATTTGCCTAAACAAATAGTCAAAACATTACGCGGAATACGGAAATATTCAACCGTGCGCGCAAGCGCAAAAGAGTTTGGCGGAATGATGCAGTAATCAGCATTCACTTCAACAAACGAATTCGGGTCGAAATTTTTCGGGTCGACAATGGTGCTGTTTAAGTTAGTAAACAACTTGAATTCTTTACTGCAGCGAATATCATAGCCATAGCTAGATGTACCGTACGATACCATGCGCTGACCTTCGGCATTTTGTTTAACTTGATTCGGCTCGAACGGCGAAATCATGCCATGTTCGAGTGACATTTTGCGTATCCATTTATCCGATTTTATACTCATATTTGTACTTAAGCTTTCTATACTGAATGCAAAAAATAATGCACTTTTCTAATGCGAACCTTACTAAGATTGCGCATTATAAAGTGCATTACAAAATTGTGTGATAAAAGTTTTTGCTAACAATCAGCGTACATTTTAGTTGGGTTTATCGCCACCCAATTCAATGCTATAACGCCAAAATTGGTCTTCAGATTCAAAGATGACTTTTGAAGCTTGTGGATCACTGGAGCCAGCAGGGTATTGATGCACAGGCGATTTATCCGTCGCCCAAGCTTTCACTACCGGATCAACTAAGCGCCACTGCGCTTCAGCCTCGCTGATATGTAGATAATTTGAATTATCACCCTGCATTAAGTTAAGCAATAAAGCTTCGTAAGCATCGACCGTATCATCTTCTGCTAAACGGTTTGCCGCGTCTAACTGAATGGTGCGAGTGTTGATGTCCAAACCTGGCACTTTGGCTTGAATTTCCATTTTGATGCATTCGCGCGGCTGGATGCCGATGATCAACCAATTTTGATCTTGATTATTCACTTGCAGAGGCGCTTTTTTGAAGCGAATCGAAATGCGTGTGTCGGCTTCGTGCAAGCGTTTTGCGGTACGGATATAAAACGGCACACCTTTCCAGCGTGGATTATCAATAAATAACTTAAGCGCAGCATAAGTTTCTACCACGCTGTCTTTATTGCCTAATTCATCCAAATAACCTGAAACGCTTTCGCCATTTACTTCACCCGCTGCATATTGCGCGCGGAAAGCATGCTTGCTTAACTCATGCACTGGAATCGGACGAATTTGCTCCAACACTTTAATTTTGGCATCACGCACGCCGTCAGGCGTTAAATCTTTGGGCATTTCCATCGCAGTCAATGCCAGAGTTTGCAGAATATGACTTTGAATCATATCGCGCAATGCACCAGTGCTGTCATAAAACTGCGTGCGGTCGCCTACGCCGAGCATCTCGGTATTGGTGATTTGTACGTGATCGATATATTGATTATTCCAGATCGGTTCCAATATCGTGTTAGTAAAGCGTTGCAACAGAA
>JAZKEJ010000003.1:53301-68601 GCA_040387095.1 Pseudomonadota bacterium
GCCGATTTACCCAGATAATGGTCAATACGGTAAATCTGGCTTTCTTTTAGGTTTTTGGTCAGGCCAGCTTGCAATTCTTTTGCCGATGCTAAATCGGTACCGAACGGTTTTTCCACTACCACGCGACGCCAGAATTTATCTTCCTGCGTTAAGCCAACACTCGCCAACGATTCAACCACCGGCGCAAAATCGACAGGGCGCACCGATAAGAAATAAGCTAGGTTTTGCGGGAAAATCGCCTCATTACTTAATACATTTTTTAGCTTAATAAATGCGTCTGGGTCTGTTGGCGGATTGGCATGATAAAAATTACGCGCAATAAAACGCTCAAACGCGGCTGCGTCATAGCCTTTTTTAAATTTCGCATCTAGCATGCTTTTAATATCCGCACGCCACGCTTCTAAAGTCACTTCTTGACGACCAACTGCTAAAATTTTCAATTCGGCAGGCAAGCGGCCAATTGAATCCAGTCTGAATAATCCGGGAAAAAGCTTTACACGCGCTAAATTACCACTGGCTCCAAATAAAACCAGAGTACAGGGGTCGATTGTTTGAGTCATTGCGTAACCTTAAAATATGAAATTTGGTTAAATAAATGGGTTAAGTAAATGCATTTATTGAGGAGAAAACCCCTCAATAAATGTTTAAAAGTTTAAAATTTGATTTTTTAACTATTTATTTTTTCTGTACTGCGTGTCCGCCAAAAGCATTTCGCATCAAAGATAACAGTTTGTAGCTATAACCATGTTTATCTTGGCTTCTGAAACGGGCTTGCAATGCCACTGTTAATACTGGTGCAGCAACACCTTGCTCCACAGCTTCAACAACAGTCCAACGACCTTCACCAGAATCTGCAACATATGGAGCGATTGATTCTAATGCCTGATCATTTTTAAGGGCTTCGGCTGTTAAGTCGAGTAACCAGCTACGCACCACAGAGCCATGACGCCATAATTCGGTAATTTGCGCTAAGTCTAAATTGAATTCTTCTTTGCCTTTTAACAAGTCCAGACCTTCGGCAAATGCCTGCATCATGCCGTATTCAATACCATTGTGTAGCATTTTGGTGAAATGACCAGAACCGACTGGGCCTACATGTGCCCAACCGCGGTCTGCGTGTGTCAATGCTTGCGCATAAGGTGTCAACACATCTGCATACTGTTTCTCGCCGCCGTACATCAGGCAATAGCCATTATCCAGACCCCAAACGCCACCGGAAGTACCGCAATCGATAAAGCCGATACCATGTTCCGACAGCATCGCGCCGCGACGTTGACTATGTTTGTAATTGGAGTTACCGCCATCAATGATGATGTCGTTTTTATTTAATAGCGGAATCAAGTCTTTGATTTGATTTTCGGTAATTTCGCCCGCTGGCAACATTAACCAAACGATTTTTTGTCCTTCTAATTTGTTCACGACATCTACAACTGACTCAGCTGCAATCATGCCTTCTTTTTCTACTAGATTAGAGACGAATTCTTTGTTGAAATCGAAGCCGACGACTTCGATTTTGTGACGTAATAAACGCGCAGCCATATTGCCGCCCATTTTGCCTAAGCCGATCATTGCTAATTTCATGCTGTTTTTCCTATGGTGTGAGGATGATAAAAGCACCCATCTTTTGGATGTGGTGAAAACAAAAAATAATAAATGTTAAACAATTATTTAATTGAGTTAAGTATAATTATAGCAAATGCAGAGGTGCTTCTCAAATGCAAGCACAACAATCAAAAAGCAGAATTTCAAGCCGCTTTTTTCTTTTTCCCACGTTAAATTATAGATACAATTAGGTTAATTGATGACACAACATACTGCTTTAAATCAAGCCAGTCTAGCCAATACGCGCTGGCATACTTTTGAATCGCAAGATGCGATTAACCAAGCCGCACTCAATCGTATTTTAGCGGCCGCACAAGAAGCGATTAACAAACACGGCAGTTTTTTAGTGGTGTTAGCAGGCGGTAGCACGCCTAAAAGTGTCTACCAATTATTAAGCCAGCAACAGGCTGATTGGGCGAATTGGCATATTTATCATAACGACGACCGTTGTTTGCCGGTAGATCATGTAGAACGCAACAGCAAAATGGCGCGTGATGTATGGCTAAATCATGTAGCGATTCCACAAGAGCAGATTCATGATATTCCCACCGAATTGGGTAATATAGAAGGAGCGAAAGCGTATGCGAAAACGTTACAAGGCCTGCGTGCGTTTGATTTGGTGATTCTAGGTTTAGGTGAAGATGGCCATACCGCCAGTTTATTTCCAAATCAAACCGTTGATAACAGCGCAGATGTTGTGCCCGTTTTTGATGCCCCAAAACCGCCAGTGAACCGCGTGACCATGAGCCAGAATCGTTTAAATGATACGCATGAAGTGCTGTTTTTAGTCACAGGCGCAGGCAAACAAGAAGCGGTAGACAATTGGCGCAAAGGTGTGAAAATTCCTGCGACTTTAATCGCGCCTAAAAATGGTGTAGATGTATATTGTTTTGGTGTAAAACTGAATTAATTGCTTAAATATAAGGTTAACTATTGGTTTTAAGCCACGCGATTACATCATCCGCATTTTTATCCGGCGGAAACACTGGATAAAAAGTTTTGATGATTTGGCCGTGTTCAATAATCATGGTTAGACGTTTATATAGTTCGATATTGCCTGCATGAAAAGTTGGCAGCCCAAGTGTTTCTTTGAGCAAAAAAGAATCATCGCTTAGTAACTCAAATGGCAAATGCAGGCGATTTTTAACTTCACTTTGATATTGTGTTTTTTGCGAGCTTAGCCCGAATATCTTACTATCCAATTTTTCTAGCTCATCCGCGTGGTCTCTAAAGCTGCATGACTGTGGCGTGCAGCCACGCGCGCCAGGAATATTATCCCAACCATCGGGCAAAGCAATATTGGGTTGCCCAGTCATTGGGTAAATATAAATAACGTATTTAGCTTTTAGTTGGTTTAGCCGAACAATTTCACCGTTTGTCGCAGTTAGTTGAATATCAGGCAAATACTGTCCTGTTAAATGACTCGCTGCGCCATCATTAAATGGAACAGGTAAGTCATTGGGTAATTCAGCTAGATTCATCAACGGTCGTTTTAAAGTATCAACTAATAATGCGTTAAGTATTCTGAATCACAATATTCGGAAATTTGCTGCTGTGGTCTAGGCTAGCGTTAGCAATCTTAATCGCCGCCTTACGTGCGATTTCTTTATAGATATTAGCGATTTTAGAATCTGGTGCATTGATAACAGTTGGTTTTCCGTTATCGGTTTGTTCACGGATGCTGATATCTAAAGGCAAGCTGCCCAATAAATCAATATGGTAATCCGCACACATTTTCGCCGCGCCACCTGCTCCGAATATATGTTCTTCATGCCCGCAGTTGCTGCAAATATGCGTACTCATATTTTCCACGATACCCAAAATAGGAATGTTCACTTTCTCGAACATTTTCAAGCCTTTTCGAGCGTCTAATAAGGCAATGTCCTGTGGTGTTGTCACAATAATCGCACCGGTAACGGGGATTTTTTGCGCTAGAGTGAGCTGAATATCGCCCGTGCCCGGCGGCAGATCAATCACCAAATAATCCAAATCACGCCATTTGGTATCGCGTAATAGTTGCTCAAGCGCACCAGTTACCATCGGGCCACGCCAAACCATCGGCGTGTCGGTATCAACTAAAAAGCCGATACTCATCGCCTGAATGCCGTGCGCCAGCATTGGCTCCATGCTTTTACCATCCATGCTTTCGGGGCGTCCACTAATGCCTAGCATCTGCGGCTGGCTAGGACCGTAGATATCGGCATCTAATAATCCAACTGCGGCTCCTTCTGCCGCCAGAGCAAGCGCCAAATTGACCGAGGTAGTGGATTTGCCCACGCCGCCTTTTCCGGATGCGACTGCAATAATATTCTTTACATTCGGTAATAGATTCACGCCTTGCTGCACTTTATGCGCAACAATTCTGCTGGCAATATTGACTGTCACCAAACCGCCATCAGATAAGATTTTAAGATGTTGCGCTACAAGTTTTTGTACATCCGCCATCACGCTTTTGGCAGGATAACCCAGCACAATATCCACACTGATATTGTGATCACTGATCTGAATATTCTTGGCCGATTTACTGCTTATGAAATCTTTGCCTGTATTTGGGTCAATCAGCGTTTTTAGGGCATTTTGAATGGTTAACTCTGTTAGTGCCATGATATGAATAAATCGAATATTGAAAAGTCTATTTTAGCGCAAGCCAGTGTTTAAAGCATGCCTGCTTAGAGCCAAACTTATCTTATTGTATAAAATAGCTTAATACATAAAATCAGGCCTTAATTTGCTAAAATAGCGTTTTACCTCAATTCAAAGCAATCTATGGCACGCAAAATCCTGGTTACTTCGGCACTTCCTTATGCCAACGGCAGCATTCACCTTGGACACTTGGTGGAATATATTCAAACCGATATCTGGGTGCGTTTCCAGAAAATGCAGGGACACACCGTGCATTACGTTTGTGCAGATGACACGCATGGCACGCCGATTATGCTGCGCGCCGAAAAAGAGGGTATTACGCCTGAAGCACTGATTGCCAAAGTGCACCAAGAACATAGCGCAGACTTTAAAGAATTCTTAGTAGATTTTGACAATTACTACTCCACGAACGCGCCAGAAAATAAAGAGCTCTCACAAACGATTTACCGCAAATTAAAATCCAACGGCAAAATCGCGACCAAAACGATTGAGCAGTTTTATGACCCCGTTAAAAATATGTTTTTGCCAGACCGATTTATTAAGGGCGAATGCCCGAAATGTCATGCGAAAGACCAATATGGTGATTCATGCGAAGTGTGCGGTGCCACTTATAATCCAACCGAACTGATTAATGCGTATTCAGCAGTTTCTGGCGCAGCGCCAGTGCGTAAGGAAACCGAACATTATTTCTTCAAGCTTTCAGAGTGTGAAGCATTTTTAAAAGAATGGACGCGTTCTGGCACCTTGCAAGGCGAAGCGGCCAACAAGATGGGTGAGTGGTTCGAAAATGGCCTGAACGATTGGGATATTTCACGCGATGCGCCTTATTTTGGTTTTGAAATCCCCGATGCGCCTGGCAAGTATTTCTATGTCTGGCTGGATGCGCCGATTGGTTATATGGCCAGTTTCAAAAAGCTTTGTGAGACTAAAGGCTTGGATTTTGACGAATACTGGAATAAAGATTCCAGTACCGAGCTTTATCATTTTATTGGTAAAGATATTCTTTATTTTCACGCTTTGTTCTGGCCTGCAACGCTTGAGTATAGCGGTTACCGCAAGCCAACCAAGATTTTCGCACATGGATTTTTAACCGTAAACGGTGAAAAAATGAGCAAGTCGCGCGGTACATTTATTACAGCGCGCAGCTATTTAGACCATATTAAAAATCCGGAATACCTGCGTTATTACTATGCTGCTAAATTAAATAGCACCATGGAAGATATTGACCTGAATTTGGAAGACTTTGTGGCGCGCGTGAATAGTGATTTGGTGGGTAAATACATCAATATTGCGAGCCGAACAGCAGGGTTTATTGCTAAGCAGTTTGAAGGTATGCTGATATTACCTAGTAATCAGTTTAACTATGGTGCATCTAATTTTGGTCTCAATACAGATAGCTTATTAGGCGAGTTTTCTTCCAAAGCTAACGATATTGCAAAGTTTTATGAATCTAGAGATTATGGAAAAGCACTTCGTGAAATTATGGTGCTCGCAGATACTGCAAACCAATTCGTTAATGACACTAAACCCTGGGAAATTGCTAAAGATGCGAGCAATGCAGATAAATTGCAGCATGTTTGTAGTATTGCGCTTAATCTATTCCGATTCCTTACCTTATATCTAAAACCAGTCTTGCCTCATCTTGCTTTCGAAGTGGAGCAGTTTTTAAATATAAAACCACTCACATGGCTTGATGCAACATCATTAATCGATGCTCATTGTATAAGTAGTTATCAACATTTAATGACGCGCATTGACCCAAAATTGATTGAAGCCATGACAGAAGCCAATAAAGAAAATCTAACTGCAACGCCAAATGTTAAGCAAGCATCGCCTGTTAAGACATCTTTGCCAGAAACCAAGAATGAGGGTGATTACATCAGCATTGATGATTTTACTAAAGTGGATTTACGTATTGCCAAAATCGTCAATGCAGAGCATGTGGAAGGCGCAGAAAAATTGCTGAAGTTAACACTGGATATTGGTGAAGATAAGTCACGTCAGGTATTTGCAGGCATTAAATCCGCTTATGACCCCACTACTTTAATTGGACGTAATACAGTAATGGTGGCCAATTTAGCGCCACGCAAAATGAAGTTTGGCATGAGTGAAGGCATGGTGCTGGCAGCTAGTGATGAGCAGGGCGGCCCATTTATTTTGTCGCCTGATGTAGGCGCACAACCAGGTATGCGCGTTAAATAAACAATGATAAGTGTCAGAAACTACCTACATTTATTTCAGAGTAAGCTCGTTTCATCTTGATTTTTAATCCTTTAAGATGGATAAGTTAGTAAAAAGCAAGTCTTGCTGTTCAACGAATAAATAAAAGGAAGTCGCAATGAAATATATTCATGCTCCATTATTAGCAGTTTTATTATTTTCTAGTCATGTAATTGCAGACAGTAACGCTAAAACTGCAGTCGGCGGCGGTTTAGGCGCAGCGGCAGGCACGGCACTTGGCGGCGTAGTTGGAGGCAGTACAGGTGAAGTTTTAGGCGGAGCAGTTGGTGGTGGTCTAGGCGGTGCTGTTACAACTAGAGGTCAAGGTCAAACGGGTGCGGTTATTGGCGGCGCTGCAGGTGGCGCAGGTGGTGCATATGCTGGACGTAAGGTTAGTGGCACTGGTACAGGCGCAATAGTTGGTGCAGGTCTAGGTGGTGCTGGTGGCGCGGTACTCGGTAAAGTTATTGATGAGCCTAACGTTAGAACCGGTACATCCAATCACAACCACAAGCATAAACAAAAGCGTGGCAAAGGTCATCGCAAACACGATCATTAATCGTTTAAATTAAAATTCATTTTATTTGAATAGTATTAACAATAAAAAAGCCGCTAACGCGGCTTTTTTATTGTTGCGAACTTCTATATTAAGAATAAGTTAACGCTTTTATTGCTTAGTTTTTGCAGTATCTGCTTTTTTAACCTTAGTCGTTTTTGCATCACCAGTTTTTGATTCAGCAGATTTTACAAGGCTGGCTTCTTTAGCTGGTTTGGCCTTCTTTGCAGCTTCAGTTTTTGCCTTAGATGCTGTTTTTGCTTGTTTCGCTTTTACATCACCTGTTTTTGATTTTGCTGCTTTGACCAGACTAGTGTCCTTTTTTGCGGGTGCTATAACTGTGGTTTTGCCACTTACTGCTATTTCTTTACGCAGATTTTTAAAAGTAGTTGAGCCAACGCCGTCGACTTTTTCGAGCTCATCAATAGATTTAAAGCCGCCATTTTTTTTGCGGTAATCAATAATAGCTTTAGCTTTCACTTCGCCGATGCCATCCAAGGATTCTAATTCTTGTTGTGTGGCTGTGTTTATGTTTACAGCGGCAAATAAGTTAAAACTAAATGCAAGGCTAGTGAGTAAAGCGATTAGTATTTTTTTCATTTGTTTCTCCCTAAGTTAAATTTGGTCGATGAGCGTTGTCATCAACGCAAGTGTACTGTTTTCATTGATTAAGTGCTAGTTAGATTACAGCTCTTTTTATTAGATTATGCAAACGCCTGAATCTCATGATTAATTGCAATTAATGCATCAATAGGGCTGCTGGCCTGCGTGATTGGTCGACCAATTACAAGGTAATTGGCTCCGGCTATTAACGCTTGCGTTGGCGTTAATATGCGAGTTTGGTCATCTTTATTGGCGCTGGCAGGACGAATTCCTGGTGTCACCAAAAGAAAATCTTGCGGCAAGTGTTGCTTTAATAATGCCGCCTCTAACGCGGAACAGACAACACCGTGTAATCCAGCAGATTTTGTTAATTTTGATAGGTTAAGTACTTGCTTTTCAATACTATTATTAATACCAATTTCATTTAAATTTTCTTGACTCATACTGGTAAGCACGGTCACAGCGATTAAATAAGGAGAATAATTACTTTTATCGACACCTTCCAGCGCAGCTTGCATCATGTCTTTTCCACCGCTAGCATGCACATTCAACATCCATACGCCTAAATTACTTGCTGCTTCGCATGCTTTTGCAACGGTATTGGGAATGTCATGAAATTTTAAATCTAAAAAAACTGCGAAGTTTTTAGTGATTAGCTTTTCCACTAATTGTGGGCCAGCGGCAGTAAATAGCTCTTTGCCCACTTTAAGTTTGCATAAATTGGGATCTAATTGATTAACAAGATTAAGCGCACTCGCTACGTCGGCATAATCCAATGCAACAATGATTTTAGAGGCTACCATTTGATTTAACTTTTTAGAAGATTAATTTTATGAGTTGGTTTTTTTAACCGTCATCTCGCGTAGCACCATCTCAGACGGTTCAGCAGGCAGTGACTCCCATGCATTACAGGCAGGACATTGCCAATGATACTGTTTGGCGCGAAAGCCACATTGATTACAATGATAAGTTGCGCGGTTGCTAATAGCGTTGCGCACTGTTTGTTGCATCAATTGCACATCCTGGTTATTAACATCATCTGCCATTGCACGTGCTTGCAGCAATTGGTCTAAGGTCGTTAAACTAGGTTGGCGGATCAGCTCATTGCGAGCAAGCTTGGCGGCTTTATCGGCGCCTTCTTCTGCCAAAGTAGCTTGATACAATACAGACATCAGTGATGGTAATTTGTAAGTTTCAATGTAAGTATTTAACAGGGCTAGACCATCTTTTAAATGATTGTTGCCTGTGTTTACAGTATCTACCAAGTCTAGTGCGCGGTAGCTTTTGAGCATTTTACTCGCCACCAAACCTAAATATTCAGGCTGTTGAAACTCAATGCGTTTCCAGTATGAAATGGCCATTTGATGATTGCCGGCACTTGTTTCGATATCGCCCAATAGTACATTGGCGCGTATACAATTTTTATTGGCATCCAAGGCTAATGCTAACTGACTTTGCGCTGCCTCTGCATTTTGTAAGATGATAAAGTTAATAGCTAATTCGCAGTAATATTGCGCAATTTCTATTCTAAACGGCACGCCAGATAAACGCTCAAGCTCAGTTGCGGTAGTGATGGCTTGCGCCCATTCGCGTTCGCGTACGTAAATTTCTAGCAGCGCACGCAACGCTGGCTGGCGGTAACGCTGATCTTCTAAACCTTTGTATAGCTCTTCAGCACGGTCAAACAAACCTGCTTTTAAATAATCCTGCGCCAGCTCCGCTTTAACCGCATTTTTTTGTGGTTCGGTTAACTCTTTTTTATCAAGCAAACTGACATGCAGATTAATGGCGCGATCCGTTTCTCCGGTACGCCTAAACAAGCTACCTAATGCAAAATGTAATTCCAGTGAGTCGGTATTGGCTAAAACGGCTTCAGAAAATGCTTCAACAGCTTTATCGTGCTGATCACTGATTAAAAAATTCAGGCCTTTAAAATAGGCGGCGGGGAGGGTGGTGGATTCTGAGAGTAATTGTCGAATGTCAACACGCGCGGCAATCCAGCCTAAAGTAAAAAATAGCGGTAAAACTAACAGCCACCAGTATTCAAATTCTATCATCATCAATCTTGAGTCAATTATATAAAGGCATTTTACCCAAGCTTAGGCTTTATGACTAATGATTATTCTGGTGATTATTTTAGTCATTCTGAAGATCATTATTTTTGACGATGATTAAGATGTATGAAAAAGAAAAAGAAGTTTTTAGCAATAAAAAACGGCGCAGGGTATGCGCCGTTTTGTGTGACTATCACGATCTAAGTCGCGGAATCCACTCGATCGCGCAACTCTTTACCTGCTTTAAAGTGTGGTACATGTTTTGCAGGTACTTGTACTTTGCTGCCAGTTTTTGGATTGCGACCCAAACGTGGCGGACGGTAATTCAAACTGAAACTACCAAATCCCCTGATTTCGATACGCTCACCAGTTGATAAGTTATCAGTCATTGCATCTAAAATCGCTTTAACGGATAACTCAGCGTCTTTCACAACCAGTTGTGGAAAACGCTCTGCTAATAAATTAATTAATTCTGATTTTGTCATGGCTTATAGTTGCCTTTAATTTAGCTTGTAATTATCTAACGTAAAAACGTCTTAAAATTAATATCGATTAACATCAAACTAGCTTTTTACTGCTGTTTTATTTTTTGCTATCCATTTTTGCTTTTAATAAAGCGCCAAGGTTAGTTGTACCCGCTGCTGCTGCGTCGTCTGCTGCTTTGGTTGAGCTATCTTCAACTTTAGCTTTTGCCGCTTTTGCTTTAGGTTTTGCTGCTTTGTCATCGCTAGATGATGAAGGTGTGGCACCTGACGGATCTTCTGTCAGTTGTTTAACACCAAGAGAAATACGTTCTTTCTCAACATCGATTGCTAAAATAATGGCTTGTAACTCGTCACCTTTTTTGAAGTTGCGGATCGCTTCTTCGCCAGTTTGAGTCCAAGATAAGTCAGATAAGTGTACTAAACCGTCAATACCGCCAGCTAGGCCGATAAACACGCCAAAGTCAGTGATTGATTTGATTTGGCCAGATACTTTATCGTTTTTAGCGTGAGTAGCAGAGAAGTCATCCCAAGGGTTGGCTTTACACTGTTTCATGCCTAATGATAAACGACGACGATCTTCGTCAATCTCAAGAATCATCACTTCCACTTCGTCGCCTAATTGAGCGATTTTGCCTGGATGAATGTTTTTGTTGGTCCAATCCATTTCTGAAACGTGCACCAAACCTTCAATGCCTGGTTCCACTTCAACGAATGCGCCATAATCCGTAATATTTGACACTTTACCGAATAAGCGTGTGCTGACTGGGTAACGGCGCGTTAATGCAACCCATGGGTCATCGCCTAATTGTTTAATACCTAGTGAAACACGGTTTTTCTCTTGATCGAATTTCAAGATTTTGGCTTCAACTTCTTCACCAACGGTTAGCACTTCTGATGGGTGCTTAACGCGACGCCATGCTAAATCGGTAATGTGCAGCAAGCCATCGATGCCACCTAAATCAACGAATGCGCCGTAGTCAGTAATGTTTTTAACGATACCTTTAATGATTGCGCCTTCTTGCAATGTGCCCATCAACGCTTCACGATCTGCACCCATGCTGACTTCCATCACAGCACGGCGAGAAACCACGATATTGTTGCGTTTGCGGTCTAGTTTAATAACTTTGAAATCCCACTCTTTATTTTCGAAAGGAGTAGTGTCTTTTACTGGGCGAATATCCACCAATGAACCTGGCAAGAAAGCCATGATGCCATTAACAGAAACGCGTAAACCGCCTTTTACCTTGCCGCTCACAAAGCCTTTAACAACGCGGCCTTCATTCATGGCGTCTTCTAGATCCAACCAAGCTTCCATTTTCTTCGCTTTTTCGCGAGAAAGTTGCGTTGAGCCGAAACCATCTTCTAGTTTTTCGATACACACTTTTACGAAGTCGCCAACGGCCACTTCAAGCTCACCTTGAGCATTTTTGAATTCTGCAGCATCAATGACGCTTTCAGATTTTAAACCCGCGTTAACAATCACGTGGTCGCTATCAATAAAGATAACTTCGGCGGTGATTACTTCACCAGAGCGCATTTCTTGGCGTGCCAAGCTTTCTTCAAAAAGCGCGGCAAATGATTCCATTGAAGATGGAGTTGAATTAGAAGTAGAAGCCATTAAATAGAGATACCTAAAAAAATTACTTAACCAATATTTTGAATAAAAAGACTAATTAAGCATTCCCACCTAGCAGTGGGGCAGTTGTTAAACGCTAAGCTAACAATAATATGTTTTAAACTTAACACGAATCGTGCATATTACACAAAAAATAGCATGTGTTCAATGACTTAATGCCTTTTTAATCACAATAAATAGTGTTTTTTTTAGCGTTTTTTACTAGTTGCTTGTTAAGCATTTAGAACAAATTCTACCGCTTGTTCAATATTGCAGTTGGTTGTGTCTAGCAATAATGCATCGCTTGTTTGGATCAGCGGTGCAGCGCTTCGTTGACTATCGCGCAAATCACGCAATTGCAAATCCTGCAAAATCTGTTCGTAATCAGCCATTATATTTTTGTGTAGAAGTTGTTTATGACGACGTTCTGCCCGTATTTTTACATCGGCAGTTAAAAATATTTTTAAAGCAGCATCCTTAAAAACTACAGAGCCCATATCGCGGCCATCGGCTACCAGACCGGGCAATTGGCGAAAACTTTGTTGCAGATTGAATAGTGCATCACGCACTGGCGCATGAATGGCGACTTCTGATGCGCCGCGACTCATTTTTTCACATCTAACCGCTTGCGTAACGCAGTCACCATTTAGATAAATTTCGCTTTGACTAAATTGTATGACGAGTTTTTTCGCCAATTCACCAAGTGTATCGGATTGATTCCACGCGATATTTTCTTTTTCAGCCGCTAAGGCGACGATTCTGTACAGCGCGCCAGAGTCCAGATAATGAAACCCCAGCTTTTCTGCTACGCGTTCTGCAACGGTGCCTTTGCCGCTTGCAGAAGGACCATCTATAGCAATAACAGGAATGACATTAACCATGAGTAATTTTTGCAAATTCTTCAAAATAATTGGGGAAAGTTTTATTGACACACTTGGGGTCGTTAATGGTAATCGGCACACCACCTAAACTGACCAAAGAAAAACACATCGCCATACGGTGATCGTCATAAGTGTCAATCACTGCATTGGGCGTTAATTTTTCGGGTGGCGTGATGGTTAAGTAATCCGCACCCTCTTCCACAATTGCGCCTACTTTGCGTAATTCAGTCGCCATCGCGGTCAGTCTATCCGTTTCTTTTACGCGCCAGCTGGCAATGTTGCGTAAAGTGGTTGTGCCATCTGCGAATAATGCCATAACGGCTAATGTCATCGCAGCATCAGGAATATGATTGCAATCTAAATCGATGGCTTTCAGTTTGCCATTTTTAGGTTTGCATGCATAAATAAAATTTTCACCATAACTTATTTCAGCCCCCATCAACTCAAGCGCATCGGCAAACTTAATATCGCCTTGAATACTATCTTTTGATATTCCTTGAACAGTTACGATACCTCCAATTGCACCAGCTGCTAAAAAGTACGATGCGCTTGATGCATCCCCCTCAACAAAAATTTTCTCTGGGCTAGTGTAACTTGAGTTTGCGGGGATGATAAAACGTTGCCAACCTTCGCGTTGTACGATAACTCCAAATTTTGACATTAAGTTGAGTGTAATCTCAATATAAGGTTTAGAAATTAGCTCACTTTCTACTTCAATTGTCGCTTCCTGTTTAGTAAGTGGTAGCGCCATTAAAAGAGCAGTCAGAAACTGACTGGAAACATCACCTCGAATTTTGATTGGTATGCTTGCATCAATTGATGCAGGGGAAATCTTTAGTGGTGGAAAACCATTATTTTCCGCATATTCAATATTCGCACCAATTTGACGTAATGCATCAACTAAATCACCAATAGGGCGTTCGTGCATACGTGGCACACCATGAAGGTAATATTCTCCTTGAGAAAAGGCCAATGCGGCTGTAAGTGGACGGAATGCTGTTCCTGCATTGCCTAAAAATAAATCAGCTTTTTTATTTTTAAAACTCCCATTAATGCCGAATAAAAACATACTTTCACTTTGCTTTTCTCTTTCAAATTCAATACCAAGCTCTGCTAGAGACTCAAGCATGCGTTCAGTATCATCTGATGCTAATAAGCCTCGAATTTGCGTCATACCATTAGCCAAAGCGGCTAAAAGTAAGGTGCGATTTGAAATGCTTTTTGAGCCAGGTAACGTCATGTTTCCTTGTGCTTGGCTGGCGGGGGATAGGGTCAGTTGTTCCATATTTATGATGCAATTCTAGTTGATTCGTCATTCCCGCGCAGGCGGGAATCCAGACAAGTTTAAAGCTTAACTAAATTTTTTACATTAGTTTATCTAGTACCACAACTGGATTCCCGCCTGCGCGGGAATGACGGTTGAGGGATTACTTTTTATTCTGTGCCCAATTATTTCGCGCTATGCTGGCACGTTCAAATAAAGCTTGCAGGCCGGCACCATCTTCATTCTCAAGCAGTTGTTTTAATTGCTTCAATTCAAGCTGGTATGCGTTTAACTCTTTTAATAATGCGCTTTTATTGGCTAAGCTAATATCACGCCACATCTCTGGGTGGCTGCCTGCAATACGCGTAAAATCTCTAAAGCCGCTGGCAGCAAAGCTGAATAGTTGCGCGGCATTCGGGCGGGCAGCAATATCATCCACCAGAGCAAACGCCAATAAATGCGGTAAATGGCTGACTGCTGCAAAAATGCTATCGTGATTTTCAGCGGACATTTCGCTGACATTTGCACCACATGCTTGCCAAAGCTCTTTAACGTGAGCGATTGCATCAATATTTGTTTCTGTCGCAGGTGTTAACACCACGTTCTTATGTCTAAATAAGTCAACTTTAGCTGCCGAAACGCCAGATTTTTCTGCCCCTGCAATTGGGTGGCCACCCACAAACTGATTGAATTGTTCACCTAGGACAGCTTTGGCACATACCAAAACATCACACTTTGTGCTGCCTGCATCGGTAATCACGGTTTGTTTGTTTAAATGCGGCTTGATACTTTGTAGTATGGAATAGGTTTGTGCGACAGGCGCTGCGATTAATATTAAATCTGCATGTTGAATAGCCGCATTGACATTAGTTTCGGCGACATCGATTACACCTAAATTTAATGCTTCGTTTAAGCTTTTTTCAGTGCGTCCAACGCCTGTAATATGCGAAGAAAAGCCTGCTTTTTTTAAAGCCAACGCAGCCTGATTGTGTTTTAGCGCTAAAGCGACTGAGCCGCCAATTAAGCCTACACCAAAAATAACGATTTTTTTCAAAAGAAAATCAATTGAGAGTAAAAAAAGAAGTGCGATTATAACATGTGACGCTTTATAGAATAATGCTGAAATGATTGGCTGATAATGTTACAGCCACTCACCATCAATTAGCTTTTGCTGTGGCTTAAATGCTTGTTTATAAGCCATTTTTGGACTGTCTTGTATCCAATAGCCTAAGTAGAGGTAAGGTAGATTTAAATTCTTAGCCCATTCGGCTAACCACATGATGGCATATGTTCCAAAGCTACATTTCGCTTCAAGTGCATCGTAAAATGTGTAAACGGCAGAAACGCCATCTTGCACAATATCGATTACGCTGACAA
>JAZKEJ010000003.1:68701-84205 GCA_040387095.1 Pseudomonadota bacterium
TAAAATGTGTAAACGGCAGAAACGCCATCTTGCACAATATCGATTACGCTGACAATTTTCACCTGATTGTTGGCATCTTTAAATTCAATCATCAGCGATTCCACATTGCTTTGACATAAAAACTGGCGATATTGCTCTTCGTCATCCTTTGCTTCAATTGATGTTTCATCATGATGACGCAGCGATTGATAATTGCTGTATAGCGCAAAGTGTTCTGGGTTGTAATGCAAGGGCAGAATTTGTGCGCTTAAATCGGCGTGATGTTTGTAGACGCGTTTTTGGCTGCGTGTGGGTGAAAATTCGCCTAAAATCAACCTTACCGCCACACAAGCACGGCAGTTTTCGCAGTGTGGCCGATAAGCGAATTTTCCGCTACGTCTAAAACCCTGAGTAATGAGTCCGTTGTAAATATTGGCATCGATTAAATGCTGTGGCGAGGCGATTAAACTTTGTGCAAGCTTGTTGGGCAGGTAGCCGCATTTATACGGCGTGGTGACGTAAAATTGCAGTTTGTGCAGCGGCTGTTCAAAAGGCAGGGTCATAGTGATTAGTTTAAACTCATCTCAAAAGTTTACCAGTTTGGTCAGATTTTGCATGAATTGTTGGCGATCAATTTCGCGCCCACCAAAACTGGCTAGCAACGGTGTTTTCATCTGACAATCAATCATGCCTATTTTGAGTGTTTTTAGATAGTTAACTAAATGTACAAAAGCCACTTTTGAGGCATCGGTCTGGGTGTGAAACATGCTTTCACCATAGAACATCTTGTTGATTAACACGCCGTAACAGCCGCCAACCAGCTGATTATTCAGCCAAGTTTCCATACAAATGGCGTGACTTTGCTGGTTTAAATCACAATAAGCGTTAATCATTTCGGCTGAAATCCATGTATTTGATTCCGCCGGTGCTATCTTTTCGCCACGCGTAGACTGACTACATGCGGTAATCACTTGACGAAACGCACTATTAAAGCGTATTTCAAAAGCCTGTTTTTTAAGTGTTTTTTTAAGTGAGCTGGAAATTTTCAGCTCATCTGGAAACAGCACCATGCGCGGATTTGGGCTCCACCACATGACAGGTTCACCGGCATTAAACCAAGGGAATATGCCTTGGCTGTAAGCATTTAGTAAACGCTCAGCAGACAAATTGCCACCAATCGCGATTAATCCGTTGGGTTCCGTTAATGCTTGGCTCAAAGGTGGGAAAGAGCAATCATTTTCAATCGCGGCGACGCGGCCTGTTTCTAGTTGATAATAGCCTACGCTCAATTTGTCTTAACTTTCTAGCACGCTTAAATTAACGTTTAGACAATCAACATCCAGGCCGCCATTGCCGCCATGAGTAAATCTTCAATAATCGTGACGGTGGTCATGGGTAAATTAAAGCCCGTGCCAAGGCAAGCGCAGCGAATCTTTTGTTTATTCATCACGGCTTGAATGACACCAAGGCTAGAAAAAGCCATGACAATTAAAGTGATTGTATTGATTAATGTGGGTGAGATATTGATTAAGTAGGCAATGCCAAGCCCAAGCTCAATAAACGGATAAATAAAACCATAGTTGTATACGCGTTTTGCTAGCAAATCGTACATTGAATAGCTGCTAGCAAATCCTGCTAAATCCAGCAATTTAAAGAATGAAAAGAACAAGAAAAATCCCGCCATAAAGTTTGGCATAAAGCGATGCAATTTAAAATCGCCGTAGTTATATTCCACCGCCATAACGACTAATAAAATATAAGAAAAAACCAGTATTAATGGCTTGTAAGTACTAAACCAGTTAGTCTGACTATTGAGGTCTTCGGTTAAATTCTCTGATTGTAATGTTGGAGCAGGAGAAGATTTTTCCGTAGTGTGTAGCGCATAATGACCGACATTTTCTAACGCAACATTCAAAGTGGCTAAATCTGCCGTTGGGCTTTTCAACACCGCTTGAGGCGGATTAAGCGTCACTTCAGCCGATTCTGTAAATGGCGCCAAAGTCGCTTTTACGCGATTGACACAACCGCCGCAGGTCATACCTGTCACTGAATAAACTGTTTTCATGATTTTATTTCCATGCTTGTATTTATATGGTTTTATGATGATATAACTTGCATGCTTTAGTCAACCATTAACAAAAATTACATGAATTTTACAAATATTAGCTTTTTAATCAAGCAATTAGAGCGTAAAATGCGCAGCTCAGTTCTCGCTTGATTTAACTTAAGTATCGCATGGAAATTTACACCAATAATTTAGCCAAACCGATTCATACCTATCGACCCTATTGGGCGAAACGTTTTGGCACGGCCAAAATGCTGCCGATGACGCGCGCCGAAATGGAAGAGTTGGGCTGGGATAGTTGCGATATCATTTTGGTGACAGGCGATGCCTATATCGATCACCCCAGTTTTGGCATGGCTTTGGTAGGGCGTTTGCTTGAGGCGCAGGGCTTTCGCGTGGGGATTATCGCGCAACCTGATTGGCAAAATGCCAGCGCATTTAAAGCTTTAGGCAAACCGAATCTGTATTTCGGCATTACCGCTGGCAATATGGATAGCATGGTCAATCGCTATACCGCAGACCGTAAGATTCGCAGCGATGATGCTTATACGCCGGATGCTGCGCCTAATAAGCGGCCAGATAGAGCGGTTTTAGTTTATTCACAACGCTGTCGCGAGGCATATAGTCAAGTGCCGCTTGTGGTGGGCAGCATCGAAGCCAGTTTGCGGCGTATTGCGCATTATGACTATTGGTCGGATAAAGTGCGTCGCAGTATTTTGGTCGATTCTAAAGCGGATATTTTGCTTTATGGCAATGCCGAACGTGCGCTGGTTGAATTAAGCCATCGCATCGCCAAAGGCGAAAAAGTGGCCGATATCCAAGATATTCGCGGTACTGCTTTTTTACGCAAGCAGATTCCTGAAGGCTGGGATGAGATTGAAAGTACCAAACTAGACCGCCCTGGTAATATTGATAAGCCAGTTGACCCATATGAAATGAAAATGGGCAAAGCCGATGCCAGCTGCGCGACCAATGATCAAGGCGTAGAGAGCAGCGCAAAACCAGTGTTGCCAGCAGGTACCAATGCCATCACAATCGTGCGCAAACCAAAGGCCGACAGAAACAAGCAAGTAGTGCGTTTGCCCGATTACGAAGAAGTTTCAAAAGACCCGATTTTATATGCGCATGCATCGCGTGTGTTGCATTTAGAAGCCAATCCAGGCAATGCTCGTGCGCTGGTACAAAAGCATGGTGATAGGGAAGTCTGGTTAAATCCACCGCCGATTCCATTAACAACCAAGGAAATGGATTACGTTTACGATATGCCGTATGCGCGCGCGCCGCATCCCATCTACAAAAATGCCAAAATCCCTGCATGGGAGATGATTCGTTTTTCAGTCAACATTATGCGCGGCTGTTTTGGCGGTTGTACGTTTTGCAGCATCACCGAGCATGAAGGTCGTATTATTCAAAGCCGCAGTGAAGAATCTATACTCAAAGAAGTAGAAGAGATTCGCGACAAAGTGGATGGCTTCACAGGTGTGATATCTGACCTTGGCGGCCCAACCGCCAATATGTATCGCATCGCCTGTAAGTCTGAAAAAATCGAGCAGTCGTGTCGAAAACTGTCCTGCGTTTATCCGGGTATTTGCGAAAACTTGAACACAGACCATAGCGCGCTGATTCAGCTATATCGCAAAGCGCGTGCCATCAAAGGCGTTAAAAAGATTTTAGTCAGCAGCGGTTTGCGCTACGATTTGGCGGTTAAGTCGCCAGAATATGTTAAGGAACTGGTGCAGCATCACGTAGGCGGCTATTTAAAAATCGCGCCAGAACACTCTGAAGAAAACGTGTTAAGCAAAATGATGAAGCCGGGCATGGGCGCGTATGATGAATTTAAAGCCATGTTTGAGAAATTCAGCGCAGAAGCAGGCAAAAAGCAATATTTGATTCCTTATTTTATTGCGGCGCATCCTGGCACCACCGATGAAGACATGCTAAATCTGGCTTTATGGCTTAAGAAGTATGAGTTCAGGTTAGACCAAGTGCAAAACTTTACGCCCACGCCGATGGCGATGGCGACTGCCATGTACCACAGCGGTAAAAATCCGCTGCGTAAGGTAACGGCAGATTCTGATGATGTGCCGATTCCTAAAGCGGCTGGTGTGCGCAAGTTACATAAGGCGTTTATCCGTTATCACGATCCTGCCAATTGGCCGATTTTGCGCGAGGCCTTGAAAAAAATGGGACGCGAGGATTTGATCGGTAACAGCAAAAAACATCTAGTGCCGGCATTCCAACCAGCGGTAATGGGCGCTATTCGTCAATCCGATGGTAGTACGTTTAAATCAAGTAAGCCGGTTGTTGCCAAGAAATACGGCAGCTTGCCAAAATCGTTTAACAATATGAAAAATGCGGCACGGCCTGCGCGTATTAAATAACTTTTGGCTTAATAAAACTTTTTTGGTTATGAAACTAAAAGTCTAATAATTTTAAGTCGTAAAAGGCATTTAGTTAAATATGTTTTACGGCATAAATCGCTTACTTTCAAACCAAATCTGAACCAAATCGACTGTTCAAACGTCTTTAAAAGAGCATTTCATTTAAAGGATTTCGTATGTTTCGTTACCAATCTGCAATCAAAGCAATCGCTATCAGCATTTTTCTAAGCGCGTCAGTATTAGCACAAGCCACCGAAAAAGGCGTATTCTGGAAGATGGAATCGCCAACTGGCATCGTCAGTTATCTGTTTGGCACCATGCATACCGATGATAATCGCATCACTAATTTTTCGTCCAATGTGATTAACGCGCTTAAAAGTGTGGATACGTTTGTGATGGAAACCAAGCAAGACAATAACGACCCTTCAGTATTGCTGATGCAGGATGCGACTTTGCGCGAAATGCTCACCGAGCAGGAGTTGGATCAAGTACGCGAGTTGGCTGATTTTCACGTGATGCATTTGGATGCAGCCATGCAAATGAAACCTTGGCTGCTGGCGGTGGTGTTTGATTTGCCCAAACCACAAACCCCTTTTGCGCAAGATAATATTTTAATGACGACTTCGGAAGATTTGTTAAAAGATATTGAAGGTTTAGAAAGCAGCAAAGCACATTTTGGCGTGATGGATGCATTTAGTCGCGAAGAGCAATTGGTAATGTTGCGCGCGGTATTAAAACGCACGCAAGCACAAAAAGAAGCAGATTTTGAGCGGTTAATCACGGCTTATTTAGATGGCGACAGTGACAAAATTAGTGCGCTGGATGAAAAAATCACAGGCGGTATGTTGCCGAAAGAAATATGGGACAAAATGCGGGTTAAATTATTGGATGAGCGTAACGTTCTGATGGCGGAGCGCAGTATTCAGGCCGCCAATCAAAAGCCGGTTTTCGTGGCGGTGGGTGCATCGCATCTAGCTGGCGAAACTGGCTTGATCAATGCGTTTAAAAAAGCTGGGTTTAAATTAACAAAAGTGGAAAAATAACAGGCTAAATAAACTAAAGTTAATTGACTGGTAATTTGATGTTGACGTAATGGCTGGAGGTTTTTCTGGCCTTGAGCACCACCAAATGAGCCATATCAACGCAGCTTGTATAGGAAATCTCACCAGCAATAGCCATTCTGGAATGCTGGGAAATAAATTGGGATGTTGGTACATATGAATATTGGCCAGAGTCACAATGGTTGTTAACGCCATCAAGCCATAGCCCGCCAGGCTTCTCACACGCTTAATCCACAATCCAATTGCGCCCAATAATTCACAAGCGCCGCTAATATAAACGCAGGCCAAATGAAACGGAATATATGGCGGCATAATACGTAAGAATGGTTCTGGATTGGCAAAATGCATCGTGCCGCCAATCACAAACCAAGTGGTGACAAATATTCTTGCAGCTAAATTCCAGCGATTGCTTGGAGAATAAAAGACGTTGTTATTGGTCATGATTATTTAACCAATTTTAGATGTTTACACAAAACTCACGCGGCTTTAACTGATATATCTAAAGTATATGTTTAGCTGCTATATTTGGTTTTAAGACGTTCGTAATCTGCTAGATAATCTTTGGCTAAGCTGTTTTTTTGCTTTTCGCTTAACAACTTACCAGATAATTGAAAGAAAGCTTTTTCTTCTTCATCTAAGTGGTGAGTGACTTTATCGCATAGCGCTTTTGCGCGCGTTAACCAGCCTTGCACGGTTGGGTCATTGGTGCTTAATTCTTCCATCAACTCTTCCATTTCATGATGCTCTGCCAATGCGTGACGCGATACTGAAAGCCCTGCATCTTCCATCATCATCGGGCAATATAAAAAGCGCTCTTCGGCTGCTGCGTGCGCTTCTAATTCCACTTTTAATGATTTAAACATTTGTTTACGCAATTGTGCATTTGGCTCACTCGCTAATAATTCTGCACAAAGCTTTCTTTGTTCTTCGTGGCTTGTTCTTAATGCCTCATAAATATTCATGATATTTCCAATAGTAGATAGTTTAAATGCTTAAAGTATGAATACTTAACCTGTTTTAAAACTTAGTTTTTAAAGCTTGGTTTTTCTTCGTTGGCGATTTTCTGTATATAGGCGGCAAAATCAGCATCTTCGCCTTGCAGTAAACGCGGCAACTTATATTTAAAGTCATCCCGCTCACACCACTCGCGCATGTAATCATCCCACGAAGCCCATCTACGCAGTTGCTTTCCAGACATCTTGTCTTCATAAGCCAGTAAATATGCGCGTTCGAATAATGAGATTAATATTTCAAAAATGACATGAATGCGCTCAACCTGTTCTTCGGTTAAATCGCTAATTTCACATTGAGAGCGCAACTTAAGATCGGGATTTTGCATCACCAATTTTAAAAAATCGGTATAAGCGTCTGAGAGCAATTGATAAACGGCTTCTTCTTCGTTTTCACGCTCTTTACGCTGTTGCCAGATAAATGAAAATATGGCTAAGGGTAAACCAAATGCTGTAACGATGTAGCTAGCTAGTTCCCAAGTTTCGATACTCAACATAAATCAGAGTTAAAGCGGGACGTGCGTTTAGTGCTGCGCATTCGAGAAGCGATCAGCTTCTAGCTCGATTGCTTCAATCGCCAAGTCAAAATCCATTGATTTATCAAAAAAGTACTGCACACCAAGACTTTTGGCGAGGCTACGATAATGCGGATGTGCATGATTTGTTAACATCATCAGTATGGGCTTGCCAAATGGGTAGTGTGCTTTTTGAGTATGACGAATGACCTCGAAACCATTGCCTTGAGCTAACTCAATATCGAGTAGCAAAATATCATAATGTGCTTGATCCAGCAGTTCGATTGCTCTTTGTTGCGTATCAGCTGTGCCAGATACTGTTACATTATCCAGATTGTTAATCGTTTCAAATAACACTTCACGTAATAAAGTGGAGTCTTCAACCAACAACATTTTCATCGATTGGGGCACAGACTTAGAATTATTAATGCTATCTTTAGGCAAAATTGTTTTATCAGAAATGTTGTTTTGAGACGGTGACATTTTTTAAAGCTGCTCGAATATAAATTAGTAATTGATATTTTACGAGATCTAAATTATTAATAGTATCCGCATTTGTCTTACATTTGACCACATTTTTGATAGAAACCGCAATCATGTGATTAACCCGTTTTTAATTGCGTAGTACGTTAAATCTGCATTGGTTTTAAGGCTCATTTTTTCTAAAATGCGCGAGCGATAAGTGCTAACTGTTTTAACACTGATATTCAACTCATCGCCAATTTCAGTAGCACTTAAACCGCTAGATAATTTGAAAAATACCTGAAATTCTCGGTCACTTAAAGTTTCATGCAATTGCTTTTCGGTCGGATGGCTTAATTGTTCGCTCATCAATTCGGCTAATTCAGCTGAAATATAGCGTTTACCATTAGCAATAGTACGAATGGCTTTGATGATTTCATCGGAATCTGCATCTTTCGACAGATAACCTTTACAGCCATTGCGAATTAAATTCAGCGCATATTGCGCTTCCGCATAACCGCTTAATATCAGTACAGGCAAATTCGGAGCAACATGCTTTAAATCATGCAAGGTATCTACACCGTTTTTATCTGGCATAGATATGTCTAAAACAACAATATCATATTGGTTAGTACGCACCATTTTAATTGCTTCTAAGCCGGAACCAGCTTCGCCAGTAACCGTTAAATCTGACTCAAGCGCAATCAGGTTTTTTAAACCTTGGCGAACGATGCTATGGTCATCAACCAGTAAAACGTTTTTCATTAATTCAACCTAAAATCTCAGTTAAAAACTTAAAGTTAATTAAAAAACCATTACTAACTTTAAGCTAAATAGTTAGCGATTGGCTTCGTCTGAAGTGTCAGCTGTGCCATCTAGACCGTTTTTAAACACTTGCCAGTCATTTTCGATTTGTACCATAGATTTTGAAAAAAGCGGCTGTTTTTTCCAGGTCTGGCGTATAGCAAGGAAGATCCCTATGCTGATTAATAAAGGTATAACCACTGTTGCTCCTAAAATAATATCGCGATTGCTGCTGTTCCATGCGGTGGCAAATAACCATAACAATGCGGTTAATCCAGAACACAGCATAGCAAAAAATATAATTGCCAAACCTATTAAACTTCTGGCTGCACGTTTCATATCTTGATTAAATTGAGATTTAAATATTGCGGCATGGTTTTCAACCAACGCCGCAATATTTTTTTTCACTGCGCTAAAATGTCCGTTTGCATCTTTGGTAAAGTGCTCTTGCACACCATGCATACGATTACGTACGAATTTGGCAAGAAGCAATTGTGCAACTAATTTAAACGCAGTGTTCCACATAGTATATCTTTCAGATTATTTAATATTAATGATTAGAAGACTGTTTAGAACCTAAGATGTAGCCAAGTAACACACCTGCACCAATTGCTAAACCTAAACTTAACAATGGTTTTTCTTGCACAGTGTGTGCTGTACGCTCTTTACTTACTGCGTAAGCGTGTGCAACTTCATCTGAAACAGTGCCTCTTAATTCGTAAGCTTTGTCTAAAATTTGATTTTTAATTTCAGAGACATTAGCAGAGCTTGTGTATTGGTTGAGCAATGATTTTAAGCTATCAATTACACTAAGTGCTTCGTGTTTAGTTTCCAACGTTTTCTGATGCACATTATTACCAATTCTCTCGGCATTCAGTTTTACGTCAGCTGCAACATCATCAACGTTATTTTTGACATTATCAGCCAAGTTAGAAGCTTTATTTTTTAATTCGTCTGGATTATTTGTAGTAAACATAATGTATTCCTTTGTAAATAATTAAATAGTAAATGAATCGAATGGATGAAACTTAACGTTTTCTACCCATGATGAATGAAATAATAGTCACAATTAAAAATACAAAAAATAAGATTTTTGCAATTTCAGTTGCGCCAGATGCAATGCCACCAAAGCCAAAAACTGCGGCAATAATAGCTATGACAAAAAATACTACGGTGTAATGAAGCATGTCTAACCTCCTTGAATTTATTGTATGTAGATAATGCAAAAGCACAGTTGCAACTTTACGTAATTAACTATATGCGTATCAGCAGTTTTTATCTGATAGTTTTGTCAGAATGCACTTACACAGCATGTAATCCATTAAAAAGCTAAACTAAGCCCCAGTACGGCTGCACCTAAAATTAGTAGCGCTAACAAGATAAAAATAAAGAAGAAAAATTTTGCAATTTTGGTTGCGCCAGACTGTACGTCTTTAAATCCTAACAGGCCTGCGATAATGGCAATAGCGAAAAATAGGAACGCGTAGAACAGCATGATGTATCCTTAAAAATAGCGAAAACAAATTAAAGAAAATTGATCTTTAATATAATGTTTAGATTATGACCATTCACTCTAAAATGCTTTAGACGCTATAATCTGATTTTTCTGTAAGGAAAGTGATGACAAATTGAACACTGCTGCACAAAACTTTGCTAGTAAGACAATTCAAAAAATAAAATTTGTCACCGACAAGAGCTGGCAGGCGTTCGAAAAACTCATCACTTTACTCGGTGGGCGCACAATCGCCATGTTGGCGGTGGCCTTGCTTATCACTATGGTATCAGTGCTTTACAGCGACAACTGGATACTGTCAATCAAACGTCAAGACGCAGTGATTAGTCACATCAGAAACACTATCGTCATATTGCAAGACATTAAAACCAAGGTATATAAAGCGGAGAGCGCACAACGCGGTTATTTGTATACCAGTAGAGCAGATTACCTTGAGCCGTTTAATAACGCATTAAATGAAGCCAGGGAAAATGTCAGAAAAGTCGAGACAATGATTGTTCAATCCGCCGTCGGCGAAGATCAAATGGTTGTGCGTGAATGGATGAAGATTATTTCTGCAAGCTTAGCAGCCAAAACCACAGAAATGCAGGTAACGGTCAATCTGGTTAAATCCGGTAAGCATGAAGAGGCGATGCATGTGGTGAATCTGGATGACGGCTTGGTTGAAACCCGAATATTCATGGATCATGTGGATACGGTCATTAAAAATCAAACAGACAATTTGCAGACCAGAATTAATGAGCGCGGCGATACGATTTTAATCGCACGTTTGTCTATTTTTGGTGGCGCTTTAATTTTGATTTGGCTGGTTGTTTTAGTTATTAAACAATTATTGGAAGAAATTGCGATTAAAAGTGCCTTGCAAGACCGTGTGCAAAAAGAAAATATTATCTACGAAGAAAAATTACAGCAGCAAACTAAGTTGCTGCGTAGTTTAGCTTTGGATTATCAAGCAGACGTTGAGCGTGAACGGCAAAAATTATCGCGTGAACTACACGATGAGTTAGGCTCTATTTTTACCGCAACCAAAATGGATATCGCCTGGGTAATGAAGAAAATGAAAACCGTTGCCCCGGAAATCGGCACTGAAGTGATTGATAAATTACGTAAAACCAGCACTTATGTTGATCAAGGTATTCAATATCAGCGCCATATCGTACAAGAGCTGCATCCATCAATGTTGTCTACATTTGGTTTTTGGCCCGCGCTGCAATCACTGATTAACGATGCAGCAGAGCGTAATCAGTGGGAATTGACGCTTAACTTGCCAGACGAGAATACCAAGCTGAATCAAACTCTAAGCTTGGTCGCATATCGCATTGTGCAAGAAACACTTAATAACGCCAATAAATATGCCAAAGCCACTAAAGTATCTGTAGATGTCATCATGGATGAGAAATTTATCAAGCTGGAAATCGAAGATAACGGCACTGGTTTCGATGCAAGCATCATAAATGGCAATACGCATGGCTTATCCGGTATGCGGCATCGTGTATTAGCGATTGGCGGGCATTTTGAAATAATCAGCTCGCCAGGGCAGGGCGTATTAACCCGCGCTTTAATTCCAATTGATTTTGAAGAGTCCTAAATACCATTTATTGCACGCTTAAATACCTTAACCATTTAGTTAATCTTAATTTTTAACTGAATGGATACCTTAATTCATTGTTGTTCTTTCCTCTTAAGCAACAACCATGCTGGTTTAAAGCAAGTTGTAGTCTCTATCTGACAAGACAATCAGCCTAAGCTGGACTTATTTATTCGTTTCTCCTACGTAACATAACGATATTACACAACCAACATGAGTAATAAGCGGTTGTGTTTTTTTATCAGTTACTTGGAGTAAGAATTATGAATACATTATCAACATTAAAATCAACAACACTTGCAATTGCTTTGGCTTTTGGATTAACTAGTATGCAAGCTATCGCCTTAGACTCAGACGCTGTTGCAGACTCTGTTCAAAACGAACGTTTCACTTTGGAAACAGAATTTAAAAGGTTAGATACCGATTCAAACGCATCCCTCAATCAAGCTGAATTCAGCAATGACAAATTTTTTACCAAAGGTCATTTTGTTAAAGCGGATGTCAACAATGATGGTTCGCTTGATCAAGAAGAATTTGTGAACTATAAATCAGGCGCTCAAAAAGTGGCAGTGAAAAGAGTGGCTTCAGATAGTGTGATTACTTCTAAAGCAAAAGCTGGACTTTTGGCTGAAAAAGATTTGAAAAGTCTACAAATCAGCGTAAAAACTTTTAATGGAGCAGTGATCTTAAGTGGCTTCGTTGATGATGAATTATCAAGAGTTAAAGCAGAAACTATTGTTCAAAAAATTGACGGTGTTAAATCAGTTAAAAATAGTCTGGTTGTTAAAGGATAAGTTTTTAAAAGGTTAATTCAGAATTAAATAAATTGTATTTGGTACTAAATTTGACATTGAACGACCAGCTTATCTTTAAGCTAAAGATACAATTTAATTAACCTTTTAGGCCGCATGCTTTTACAAGCATGCGGTTTTTTTATAACTGTTATATTTAAGCCCAAATTGATATTTACAATATTAAGCCCTATTTGTAGTCCGTTGCTGACAGCAGAATCAGCCGCTTGTGGACTTTTAATATAGGCTTGAATGGATAATATGCTAACACTGCATGTAATAAAACATGCGCCGTTAAACAAGTAGTTTATGTTAATAAATTACATGACTGATAGGAGCAATACAATGAAAACAAATAATTTAACTAACTCATTTAAACCCCTTACGTTAGCCATCGCACTTA
Organism: Pseudomonadota bacterium; assembly: GCA_040387095.1. Classification (GTDB taxonomy): domain Bacteria; phylum Pseudomonadota; class Gammaproteobacteria; order Burkholderiales; family Methylophilaceae; genus Methylotenera_A. The sequence continues at coordinate 81,274 of JAZKEJ010000003.1, forward strand.
CATTAGGTACAAGTGCAGTAAGTGAAGCGGCAGAACATACAATGGATAACACCAACATGAATGCAAGTCCAGTAGTCGAGTCAAACGACACAAGTTGGATGTCTCCACATGCTGCTGAGTTTTCAAAGTTAGACACGACAGGTAATGGCTTATTGTTACCAAATGAAGCATCAAAAGGTAAAGCATTCTCTAAACAAACGTTTGCTAAAGCAGATGCAAATCGTGATGGCTATATTGACCAGAATGAATATGTTTACTTTAAAACTGGCGAATGGCCAGAAAGTATGAATCAAAAAGCCAATGTAGATGAACAAGCAACAGTTGAAGAAACGCCTAGCGAAATGCCGGCTCAAATGCCTAGCGATGATTCGATGTAATGTTGGTACTAAACAAAGAGTGATCTTTAAATAAGCCATAAACAACACGCATAACATTCATTGTTAAGTGCGTTGTGTAACAGATTTAATGTAATAAACGATTCAATATAATTAAAGTTGTATAACTTAAAAGGGAAGACTTATCATGAAAAAATTAACCATTACTATTGCCGCACTAATCACTTTGGGGCTTGCTGCCTGCGATAAACCGACTGTTGTCAACGTGCCTGCAGAAAATGCACCTGCCGAAACGGTAATTGTGCCTGTGCCAGGACCTGCCGGTGAGAAAGGGGCTACTGGCGACTCTGGAAATCAAGGCGCAACTGGCGACCAAGGCGTGCAGGGTGAACAAGGTGAGACCGGTGGCGATACTACCATTATTGTGCCACAGCAAGAATAAGCTTCCTTTTAAGGCAAGTGATGTAAATACAAGAAACGCTCAATTTTTATATTGAGCGTTTTTTTTGTTTACTATGATGACTTAATTATTAAATAGGCTAGTTAATTAGATTGAATAAGCAATTTTAAGGATTAACGTGTGGGCCCGCTTTATAGTCAATAATCTCAATCGTTTGTGGAACATAAATCAGATCATCCGTCGCAAAACCCAACTCTTTAGCTTTTGAAATCAAATGCTGTTTAATCGGGTAGGCCATTTGTGGTGTGCGCGACAATATCCATAAATAATCTTTACCGCTAGTCACCATTGCAAAATTATAATAAGGCTTATCCAGCTCGATAATATTGTATGGCGCATAGAACGGGCCAAAAAAAGATACTTCTAACATGCCCGTGTAAGTACCATCTTTATTCGCTTCATCCACAAAACGTGCTTTGCCTTCTGCTTCATTCCAGGCGTTTCTTTTCACATCAAAACCACGATTAATCACTTTAATCGTCCCATCCAGATTTCTCACATAATTAGCGGTCACGTTTTGTAATCCACGCTCAAAGCTGTGATCAAGCCGCGCAATCTCATACCAGGTACCTAAATATTGATTGGCATCAATATTTTGTACAGGTTTAATATTCTCTTGTTTCTCATCACAGCCAAGCAAAGTGAGCGATAAAACAATCACGCCAATTTTTGAGCATACGTTGGTCAATATTTTTTGCATGAATTTACTCCTAATTATTCTTGTTCAGACGTGCAATAAACTTATCCAGTTCCGCTGCAAATGCTTGTCTATCCGCTTGATTAAATACAGCAGGTCCGCCAATTTCTGCACCCTGATTACGCAACTCATCCATCATATTACGCATGGCTAAACGTTCTGCAATATTAGCATCAGAATACATTTCGCCACGTGGGTTTAATGCATGCGCACTTTTTGCAATCACTTGGGCTGCCAATGGAATATCCGCTGTAATCACCAAATCGCCCGCTTGCAATGCTTGCACAATATAATTATCGGCTACGTCAAAACCTTTATCTACCTGCACAGCGTTAATAAAAGGTGAGGGCGGAACGCGCAACCAAGCATTGGCGACCAACGTGGTGTTAATGCTAGTGCGAATCGCAGCGCGAAATAAAATTTCTTTAATCACCACTGGACAAGCGTCAGCATCTACCCAGATTTTCATTTAAAAAGCATCTTTCGTCATCATATGGCCTTGTGGATCATAAAGCTTTAGCTCCGTTCATTCCCGCTTACGAGGAATGACAATTTTAAATAAGCACTAGCGCCCGCGATTCCCACTATGATGTGCGGGTTGATTGCCGTTCGGTTGCTGCATATTTTGAAAAGGCTTTTGCTGTGCTGGCTTTTTCCCTTGGGGTTTACCTTGCGCTGGCTTTTGGCCATTACCTTGTGGGCGGCTATCTGGTTTCGTTTTAGATGATTGGTTTCTAGGTGGTTGATTTCTAGGCCCGCGCGGTGCTTCTGGCTCTAGATGCGTTGGTGCTTGAAAACCTTCAACAGATACTTTTGGAATCTCACGCTTAATCAGCTTTTCAATATCTTTTAAGTATTTCGCTTCTTCAAAATCGACTAATGAAATCGCTGCACCAGTACTGCCCGCGCGGCCTGTACGGCCAATTCGATGCACATAATCTTCTGGCACGTTAGGCAATTCAAAATTCACAACTTGTGGCAATTGGTCAATATCCAAGCCGCGCGCAGCAATGTCAGTCGCCACTAAAACAGGAATATCGCCATTTTTAAATTCGGCCAAAGCTCTTGTACGCGCGCCTTGGCTTTTATTACCATGAATCGCCGCGGCAGGGATGCCATCTTTGATTAACTTTTCCGCCAAGCGATTAGCGCCATGCTTGGTGCGGGTAAACACCAACACTTGCTGCCAATTGTTGGTTTTAATCAAATAACTCATCAAGCTGGCTTTGTGCGCCTGCTTCACCAGATGCACGGTCTGATCCACCATTTCAGACGCAGTATTACGACGCGCCACTTCAATAAAGCCCGGTTTATGCAATAAGCCATCGGCTAATTGTTTAATTTCATCTGAGAACGTAGCAGAAAAAAGCAGGTTTTGACGCTGCTTTGGCAACATCGCCAATAGCTTTTTAATATCGCGAATAAAGCCCATATCCAGCA
>JAZKEJ010000004.1:0-8095 GCA_040387095.1 Pseudomonadota bacterium
CCAGCCAACTTAACGGTGTAATCATGCTCAACAATGTGTGCAATTCGGCATGTTCCGGCACGCGTGATTGGATAAAAATAGTCGCATTGGCTGGATCAACACCGGCGGCCAGCCAATCAATGACCATCTCCCAAACCGATTCTTCGATGATTTCTGGCGTGTCGTAATGTGTGGTTAATGCATGCCAATCGGCGACAAAAAACAGGCATTCGTGCTCATGTTGCAGCCTAACCCAATTTTTAAGCACACCATTGTAATGACCTAAATGCAGGTTGCCTGTAGGGCGCATGCCCGATAAAACGCGTTCTAACGCCATATTTAACCTTGTAAATAACTTATTATAATGATCTGGAACTAATATTTAAAACTAAAAAAACACTGTTGAAATGCCCTGCAAAGTCAGCATCACAAACGGCCACATAATTTTATCAAGAATATGTGTGACCAATAGCAGAATCAAAATAATAAAACCATAGCGCTCAATTTGCGCGTATTTAACCGCCAGATTATTCGGTAGCAAACTCACCGCAATGCGGCCGCCATCCAGCGGTGGCAATGGCAGCAAATTAAGCACCATTAAAATGGTATTGACTAATATGCCCGCAGCGCCCATCAAAGCAAATGGTAATGCCGCATATTCTGGTAAAAAGCGCGCAAACTGCATAGCAATCGCCCACAAAATTGCCATGACCAAATTAGCACCAGGGCCAGCCGCTGCAACCCACAGCATATCGCGCTTAGGATGGCGCAATTTCATAAAATTAACCGGCACCGGCTTTGCCCAGCCGAAAAAAATACCGCCAACCAACATGGTGATACTGGGCACAATAACAGTACCAACCAAATCGATATGACGGATTGGATTAAGCGAAATGCGGCCTAGATGATGCGCAGTCATATCGCCAAAATAGCGCGCAGCGTAGCCATGCGCAGCTTCGTGTACGGTGATAGCAAATATCATCGGAATAGCGGTGACGGCGATGCGCTGCATAATCGTCAGTGATTGCAGTGCGTTTAAAAGATTAAAAAAATCCATATTACTTTCTGAATCATATTAACTTGCGGATATAGTGCTTTTAAATATCAAGTGATTTTTAGTGTTAACTTTTTTTATTATTTACAAACCAAACGGCACTGCAGATGCTGCACCTTGACGGATTAACGCGGGTTCCGCAGTGGTTAAATCAATCACCGTCGTTAATCCTGCAAAACTGATGGCAGAGTCAATCACTAAATCTACCTGACTTTCCAGACGGTCGCGAATTTCCCACGCTTCATTCAGTGGCTCATCATCATTTGGCAATTGCAATGTCATGCTTAACAGGGGCTCTGCCAAATCATCTAACAAAGCTTGGACAACCAAATGATCTGGCACACGAATACCAACTGCACTACGTTTGGGATGTTGCAAACGGCGCGGCACCTCTCGCGTGGCTTTTAACACAAAGGTAAAAGCCGCAGGCGTATTGGCTTTGAGCAACCTGAATTGGCTGTTATCCACTTGCGCATACACGCTTAACTCGCTCAAATTGCGGCAAATCAAAGTGAATAAATGGTCATCGCCCAAGCCGCGAATTTGGCGAATTCTATCTTGCGCGTCTTTAAATCCCATCATGCACCCCAGTGCGTAGCTAGAATCGGTTGGATAAGCAATCACGCCGCCATCACGCAAAATTTCAACAGTATGTTTAATTAAACGCGGCTGTGGATTATCGGCATTAATCACAAAATATTGTGCCATTTATCATCATTTATAATTGGGTTGAGATTTACTGACGTGGGTTGAGATTTACTGACGTGGGTCGATATTTAATTTAAGTCGGTATAATTTAAATAGTGCGCTTCTGGCCAATCCGCCCAAACCGGGTCACACCCTATTGGCAAATCAGGCACGCAACCCATCGCCATATAAGACAATCCTGGACCATGATAATCGGAACCCAGTGAGGCTTTTAAACTGAAGCGATGGGCGATTTTGGCAAATTGCTGATATTGCGGCGGATTATGGCTGCCCGTCACCACTTCAATCGCCGCGCCGCCGTAGCTTCTAAATTCGTGCATCAGCAACAGCATATTAATGGTGCCCAAATCATAACGACCTGGATGCGCGATCACTGCTTGACCGCCGGCATTGTTGATCAGATTGACTGCTGATTCCAAACTCATCCACTGATGATCGACAAAACCCGGTTTGCCTTTGACTAGGAATTTCTTAAACACCGACTTAACATCTTTTGCATGACCATTTTTTACCAAAAACTGTGCAAAATGACTGCGCGTCATAATGCTTTGTTTGGCGATTTCTTTTGCACCTTCATATGCACCAGCAATACCTGCTTTCGCTAAACCCTCTGCCATTTGTATCGCGCGTTCTTCACGCCCCACGCGCACCGCAGCTAAAGCATTTTTCAGCGCTTCATTTTCAGCGTCAAACTTTAACCCGACAATATGCAAAGTGCGTCTTTTCCATGTAACCGAAATTTCCACACCGTTTACAAAATGAATACCACGCTCAAGCGCTGTATTGCGCGCAACGGCTAATCCAGAAATGTCATCGTGATCGGTCAACGCCAATACTTTAATGCCGCTTTTAGCAGCGTGCGACACCAAATCTTGCGGTGCTAACAAGCCATCTGAAATAGTGGAGTGACAATGTAAGTCTATCTGTGCAGCCATAAATGAATTAAACAATCTAATGTTTTGCAAACAAGTGTAAATCATAGCAAAATACAACCTTTACAGATAGTTAAGCTTTTATTAAGCCGACTCACTCCTAAAGGCGCGCATGAAATTCCTCTTTGATTTGCTTCCCGTTATTTTATTTTTTGTGGGCTTTAAGCTGTACGGTATTTTTGCGGCCACCGCAATTGCAATAGCCGCAACCATTGCCATGATTATTTACGCCAAAATACGCTATGGCGTGGTTGAAAAAATGTTGTTGATCAATGGTGCGGTTATTGGCGTGCTGGGTGGCGTCACTCTTTTACTGCACGATAAAACCTACATTATGTGGAAACCGACCGTGCTGTATTGGTTGCTAGCTGCGGTTTTATTGATTGCTAACTTGTTTTTTAAGAAAAACTTTATTCAACAAATGATGGGCAAAATGCTTAACCCACCCAAGACTATTTGGGACAAATTGAATCTGGCTTGGGTGCTGTTTTTAGTGATTTTGGGCTTTGTTAATTTGTATGTTGCGTTTAATTACTCTGAAAATGCATGGGTTAACTTTAAGCTATTTGGCGTGACCAGCATGATGTTTATCTTCATCATCGCGCAAACCTTATTGCTTAAACGATATTTAATCGAGCCCATAGAAACAACTAGCGACAGCAAAGAAGAAAAATAAATGCTGTATGTGATTATTGCAGAAGATTCACCGAATAGCCTGGATAAGCGCTTAGCAAATCGTCCTGCGCATTTAGCGAGGTTGACCGAATTGCAGAGCCAGGCAAGATTAGTCCTGGCTGGCCCAATGCCGGCAATTGATAGCATTGATCCTGGACCAGCGGGTTTTACCGGCAGCTTAATTGTGGCAGAATTTACCAGCTTAGAAGAGGCAACATTATGGGCAAATGCTGACCCGTTTGTCAGCGCTGAGGTGTATGCAAACGTTGTGGTGAAACCTTTTAGAAAAACATTGCCCTAAATTGCATAAGATTTAAAACTCAATACGATTTAAAGCTAACACTAATCAAATGAATTTAACTGACACCATACAAGCCAGACTCGCTCAACTTAACCCAATCAGTCTAGAGTTAAGAGATGATAGCGCCTTGCATGCAGGCCATGCCGGCAACACAGGAGGCGGGCATTTTCATTTAAAAATAGTCAGCTCGCAATTTTCACAAAAATCACAGATAATGCGACATCGTTTAATTTATCAAGCACTTACAGACTTAATGCCGCAACAAATTCATGCTATAAGCATACTTGCAATTTCACCTGATGACCCCAATTAACTTTATTAATACCTTTAATAACTTCACATTCCAACAATACTAAAATACTTCAATTAAATAAGGATTTTTATGAAAATCACCCAAATCTTCGTTGCAATCGCGGCACTATCAGCATTTTCTATCTCGCCAGTTACATATGCTGCCGATTCAGTTGCCACTGTCAACGGCAAACCCATTAAACAATCTTGGGTAGATTACATCATGAAAGATGCGCAAGCTCGCGGCCAAAAACCGAATGACAACATGAAAAATGCCATCATTAACGAATTGGTTGGCTCAGAATTAGCCTATCAAGAAGCGCAAAAACAAGGCATCGATAAATTGCCCGATTACAAAATCAGCGAAGAATTAGCGCAACGCAAGTTATTGGTGAATGTTTTCTTAGCGGATTATATGAAAAAAAATCCAGTGACAGAAGCAGATGCTAAAGCAGCTTATGAGCAATACAAAAAAGAGCTTGGCGATAAAGAATATAACGCACGCCATATTTTAGTTAAAACCGAAACCGAAGCGAATGACATTTTAGCTCAAGTAAAAAAAGGCAGTGATTTCGCCAAATTAGCTAAAGAAAAATCGATGGATCCTGGTTCTAAAGAAAAAGGCGGCGATTTAGGCTGGTTCTCTCCTGCTGGCATGGTAAAACCTTTTAGCGATGCGGTTTCTACACTTAAAAAAGGTGAAGTTTCACCTGCACCAGTACAAACACAATTTGGCTGGCATGTGATAAAAATGGTTGATTCACGCGCAACACAAGTACCAAGCTACGATAAAGTAAAAGAAAGCCTTGAGCGCACATTACAACAACGCAAATTAGAAAAAATGATGCTTGATTTAAAAGCCAAAGCGAAAATTGATGTTCCTGGCGTAACTAAATAACCTGTGAAACATCTGATAAAAAAGCCTGCATTTGCAGGCTTTTTTATTTTCATTTACTACGTTATTCAACACTGTAGATTTTATAGCTCGGTAGTTTAATCTGAAAAAATGTGCGACAATCAAGAACTATTATCATTTAGAATTTACTAAAACTAACCGCTCAACCCCATAGGATATACCATGTTTGAAACTTTGATGATTACGTTTAGAGAAGGCTTGGAAGCTTTTCTGATTATTGCAATCGCTATTGCTTATCTAACCAAAACGGGCGGTGAAAAACTGATTCCATCTGTACGCAACGCTTGTTATGTTGCGGTAGTTGGCTGCGTCATACTGGGTATCGTATTAGCCAGAATTGGTGGCCTTACACCGTTTTGGGAAGGCACACTAGCATTAACGGCAGCTGTATTAGTGATTAGTTGTACGGTACATATGTTAAAAATGGGTAAGCATATGAAGCGTGAAATCACAGGCGCTATTGACAAAGCCGTTGCAAATCCTACAGGCGGAGCGAAAGCGGCTATTTTCGCATTTGTACTATTGATGATTGGTCGCGAAGGATTGGAAGCCGCCACTATGATTGCGTCATTAGCGCAAAGTAACGACAGTTCTCATCTAGTCATTGGCGGCATTTTAGGGCTGTTGGTCGCCGGTGCGGTTGCGTGGGCTTGGAGCAAGTACGGTCACCGCATTAACTTAGGACTTTTTTTCCAAGTGACTGCGGTATTTATGGTGCTATTCTCTATTCAACTCATTATTTATGCATTCCACGAATATACTGAATCAGCAGAAATTGCGAATTTAGGCATCATTGATAATGCATACTGGCATGCTGCAACTGAAGACTGGGGCCCAGAAGGTCGTATCGGCGCCTGGATTTCTTACAGCCTGGTTTTAGTGCCTTTAGGTTTTTTAGTGTACAGCTTCTTAACCAGCAAAAATCCTTCAAAATTGGTTAATAGCAATTAAATCAACATCTGTTACTAAGCCTTTTAAATGTTTATCTTTAATTAAAATAAAGATGAACATTTGTTAACAAATCCAGCTTAAATGCCCAATTTCAAGTGCAAGGTGTGCTTAAATTCGGTTAAAAATTAAACTATTTAATCAGAATCCCAGTTACGCTTTCTGTTAAAATAACGCCAATTTCTAACTCTTTCAGTTGCTTACAGCCCATGTCCAGCACTTCATTTTTAAGCCTTCGCGGCAGCCCTGCTTTATCTCCATTCCGCCTTGATAAGCTTTACGCGAATCTGCAGCAATCAACGCCAAACATTAAGCATATTTACGCACAATTTACGCACTTTGTATTTAGTGATACAGCGTTAAATGAAGTTCAGCAAAGCACGTTAAAACAAATCTTAACTTATGGTCCGCAAGCACAATTGGAAGAGCCTGCAGGCGAGCTGTTTTTAGTGGTGCCGCGTATTGGCACGATTTCGCCTTGGGCATCGCGCGCGACGGATATTGCACGTAATTGTGGGTTAAGTACGGTTTTGCGTATTGAGCGCGGCATTGCGTTTTATGTCACTACAAAGGGCAACAAATTTTTAAGCGAAACTGAAAAGGCAGCATTTAAGGCAGCGGTTCACGACCGCATGACAGAAACGGTTTTAAACAATCTGAATGATGCGCAGCAATTATTTCACAGCGCAGAGCCTAAGCCATTCAATACAGTGGATATTCTGCAAGGCGGTAAAACCGCATTAAACAACGCAAATAATGAAATGGGCTTGGCTCTGTCGCCAGACGAGGTGGACTACCTGGTTGAAAATTTCAGCAAAATAGGCCGCAACCCAACCGATGTTGAATTGATGATGTTTGCCCAGGCCAATTCAGAACATTGCCGCCATAAAATATTCAATGCCGATTGGGTGATTGACGGTGAAGCGCAGGATATCAGTTTGTTTGGCATGATTCGTAATACGCATAAGTTAAACCCTGGCCACACTGTAGTCGCTTATTCAGACAATTCCTCGATTGTTGCGGGCCAAAAAACCCAGCGTTTTTATCCCAATGCCAATGGTGAGTATCATTTTGCTGAGGATGAAATGCACTATTTGATGAAAGTAGAAACGCATAACCACCCTACCGCGATTTCCCCGTTTGCAGGAGCTGCAACCGGTGCGGGTGGTGAGATTCGCGATGAAGGCGCAACTGGGATTGGCTCAAAGCCCAAAGCTGGCTTGACGGGTTTTTCAGTATCTAATTTAAATATTCCTGGTTTTGCTCAGCCCTGGGAGAAGCCCTATGGTAAACCAGGCCGTATCGCCACGCCGCTACAAATTATGACAGACGGCCCGCTTGGTGGCGCTGCTTATAATAACGAATTTGGCCGCCCTAATATTGCAGGCTATTTCCGTACCTTTGAATTAGAGTCATTGAATTCCGATGGCAAAACCGAGGTACGTGGCTATCATAAACCGATTATGCTGGCTGGTGGCGTTGGTAATATTTCAGCCGATCACTCCCACAAAAACGCGATTCCTGCAGGAGCGGCACTCATTCAACTGGGCGGCCCTGCCATGTTAATCGGCTTGGGCGGTGGCGCGGCATCCAGCATGGATACTGGCAGCAATACCGAAAATCTGGATTTTGATTCTGTGCAACGCGGTAATCCGGAGCTACAACGTCGCGCGCAAGAAGTGATTGACCGCTGCTGGCAATTAGGCGAAAAAAATCCGATTCTAAGCGTTCATGATGTGGGTGCTGGCGGTATTTCTAATGCCTTCCCTGAATTGGTTAACGACGCCAAAGTGGGTGCCGTATTTCAATTGCGTGATGTGCATAATGAAGAACGCGGCATGTCTCCACGCGAATTATGGAGCAATGAGTCTCAAGAACGCTATGTGATGGCGGTTTTGCAAAAAGATTTGCCTCTGTTTAAAGCGCTGTGCGAACGCGAACGCTGCCCATTTGCGATTGTTGGCTACGCCACTGAAGAGCGACATTTAACCGTAGCTGACAATCATTTTGATAATAAACCTGTCGATATGGATTTAAGCGTTTTACTCGGCAAGCCGCCAAAAATGACGCGCGATGTGAAAAGCGCTGCTAAAAAATTAAGTGCTTTTGATACAAGCAAAATTGACCTTAAAAATGCTGTAGCGCGTGTGTTAAGGCTGCCAGGTGTGGCTGATAAAACTTTCCTGATCACCATTGGTGACCGTACAGTAACCGGCTTGATTGCACGCGACCAGTTTGTGGGCCCTTGGCAAATCCCGGTAAGTGATGTCGCCGTCACTTTGGCGGGTTAC
>JAZKEJ010000005.1:0-7997 GCA_040387095.1 Pseudomonadota bacterium
GTGTAGAAAGGGGCTTCACCGCAATGCTCTAATTGCAGTTCCATATTTTCTTTAATCAAATGCATCGGCACATGGCCCGGGCCTTCGATCATACATTGCACGTCATGTTTCCAAGCGATTTGCGTTAATTCGCCTAGCGTTTTCAATTCAGCAAATTGCGCTTCATCGTTAGCATCGTAAATCGAGCCTGGACGTAAGCCATCGCCTAAGGAGAAGCTTACATCATAAGCTTTCATGATTTCGCAGATGTCTTCAAAATGCTCGTACAAGAATGATTCTTTATGATGTGCTAAACACCATTTCGCCATAATCGAACCGCCGCGTGACACAATACCGGTCATGCGTTTTGCAGTCATCGGGATATAAGCCAAACGTACACCGGCATGAATCGTAAAGTAATCCACGCCTTGTTCCGCTTGCTCAATCAATGTATCGCGGAAGATTTCCCACGTTAAATCTTCGGCTTTGCCATTTACTTTTTCTAATGCTTGATAAATTGGCACTGTACCAATCGGCACTGGCGAATTGCGGATAATCCACTCACGCGTTTCGTGGATGTTTTTACCGGTGGATAAATCCATCACAGTATCGCCACCCCAACGTGTACCCCACACCATTTTCTCCACTTCTTCTGAAATGGAAGAACCTAGCGCAGAATTACCAATATTGGCGTTGATTTTAACCAGGAAATTACGGCCAATAATCATCGGCTCGATTTCTGGGTGATTAATGTTTAGTGGGATAATCGCGCGGCCAAGCGCCACTTCGCTGCGCACAAATTCCGATGTGATGACGGCTGGAATGCTCGCACCGAAATCATGACCTTTATGCTGCTTTTGTAACAACTCGCTCATGTTCTCGCGGCGTTGATTTTCGCGAATCGCGATATATTCCATCTCTGGCGTGATAATGCCTTTACGTGCGTAATGCATCTGGCTAACGTTTGCGCCAGCTTTCGCGCGACGCGGTAAACGCGTTAAGTTAAAACGCATTTCAGCCAAAGCTGGGTCGGTTTTACGTTCCTGACCGAATGCAGAACTTGGGCCATCTAATTGCTCGGTATCGTTACGCTCTTCAATCCAGCCAGCACGCAAAGCAGGCAAGCCATTGCGAATGTCCACATTTACAGTTGGATCGGTATAAACACCAGAAGTGTCATACACCATCACAGGTGGATTTTTTTCAGCACCAAACATTGATGGCGTATCGCTGAGTGAAATCTCGCGAAACGGCACTTGAATATCAGGTCGTGAACCTTGGATATAGATTTTGCGCGAATTGGCAAAAGGTTTTTTTGTATCTGGATCGATTTCGGCAGTTTCGCCCGAAAATTTGGTAAGATTTTTGTGTAAGTTTTTATCTGTTGCGTTCATGGCGCGTTCCTATTTTGTATGGCATAGGAAGCAAGATCAAAGCGCTTTCCTACGGCGGCATTACCCGCATCAGGTTCAAAGGGTGATTCTCACTGTTTTATTTCGTTAATAAACGTTAATAAATCAGACCCCTAGCAATTGTTAGAATGTACGCGAAAACAGTGAAAAACACAAGAAAAGGCTTTACATTTTCGATAAGCCGCAGGCTTGAAACCGCAATAAAAATATAGGTTTTTTTAAAAAAAAATGATATAAAAGGCGTTAATTGATAACAAAAATTTTAATGTAGGTAATTATGATACTCATCGCCCTTTATTACGCGCTAGCTATTGCTGTATTAACACTACATTTCACAGGGCATCTAGAACGCTGGAACATGGAATGGTTGGTATTTGTGTTTGCAGTAACTGTTTTCCCCGCAGTGCTTTATTTATAAACGCGGCATTTATAAGCGCAACTCATTCTCCAAGGCAATAATCCAAAAAACAGCTTATTGAAGTACTTAATTGGCTGTTTATCCAGTACCAACTCCTGCCAAAATTCTCCATTAGATTTAATGACTTTAGCTAAACTTAAATTAGATTTTTAAGTCGGTATATATGATTTTAGCTGTTATAAAAATACAGCTATTAACATCAATAAAACGGTTAAATAGTTAAGTTATAATGTGATTTAATCAAAGTGAGTACCTAAAATGATGCAAGCAACAACGCTAACTGAATCCGCTAAATTGACCACCCATCCTGAAACTGCGCGGTTTAATGCAGACCGAGAAACCGCGCGATTTAATATGATCGAACAGCAAGTTCGCACTTGGGAAGTTTTAGATCCGGTAGTGCTATCACTGTTAAATGCTATTCCACGCGAAAATTTCGTTGCTACCGAATATCAGGGTTTAGCTTTTGCCGATATTGAAATTCCAATTGGTGCCAATCAGCTGATGCTTAGCCCAAAGCTGGAAGGCCGTATTTTACAGGCGCTAAATGTGAAAAAAACGCATCAAGTGTTGCAGATTGGAACTGGCAGTGGCTATATGACAGCGCTATTAGCCAGTTTAGCCAAACATGTTATTTCGGTAGATATCCATGCTGAATTAAGTGCAAAAGCTGCTGAAAACTTAACAAAAAATAATATTCAAAATGTGACTTTACAAGTGGCTGATGCGGCATTGGGTTTGCCAGATAAAGCGCCTTTTGATTTGATTGTTTACACGGCTTCATCGCCGATTGAGCCAGTTGGGGTGCGTAATCAACTAGCAGTTGGCGGCGTCATGTTTATTGTGCTGGGTACATCCCCAGCCATGCAGGCCACGCTAATTCAGCGCATTTCACAGACTGGTTTTAAGCAAGATGTATTGTTTGAAACTTGTATTGCTGAACTGGTTAATGCCCCAAAAGCAAAGGCTTTTGAGTTCTAACATGCGAGTTAAAATAGTTATTTTAGCTTTTTTTTTATTGCCAGCAGGTTTGCAAGCACAAGATAAAGCACTTAACTTAATCGATGTATATCACCAAGCATTAGCGCACGATCCAGTACTCGCTTCTGCTTTAAACGCCAACCGTGCTGCGCAAGAGATTATTGAGCAAGGCAAAGCTTTGTATCGACCAAGCGTGAATGTTAATGCTGGCGTAACCAGTACACGCAGTAATATTGCTTTTAATAATGTGAGCTCAAATTTTCCACGCATCGCAGGCAGTGCTACTTTTGAAGGCTACAATTATGGCCTGCAAGCAACGCAACCCATTTACCGCAAACAAAATTTGGTGCAAATAGAGCAAAGTGAAACGCAAGTGACGATTGCTGACAAACAATATCATTTAAGCCAGCAAAATCTTATTTTACGTACTACCCAAGCTTATTTTAATGTGCTGCTTGCACAAGATAGAATTGAGCTGATTAAAGCACAAAAAACAGCAACTCTGGGTCAATTAGAGCAGGCAAAAATTACTTTTGAAGTGGGTAGTGCGACTATTACCGATGTGAACGAAGCGCAAGCGCGTTATGACTTAATTGTGGCGCAAGAAATTGCGGCCATTAACGAATACGAAATAGCGCAGCATGAAATTGAGTCTATTACAGGCATATTGCCTGAAACGCTTGCTACGGTAAAAAATGATATTCAAGTGAATGAAGTCAATCAATCCATACAAAATTTGAAGCAAATTGCATTGCAGAATAATTTGAATATCGCCATCCAGCAAGACACGCTTAAGCTGGCAGAACAGCAAGTGCAATTAAATAATGCAGGCCATTTGCCCACCTTGGATGCTGTGGCCGGCTACACGAATAATTATAATAACGGCGGCTTAAATGGGTTTGGTACGGATTTTGAGAGCACAACCATTGGTTTGCAATTAGCAATTCCGCTATATCAGGGCGGTGCCATCAGCTCGCGTACAAGGCAAGCGGTATTAAACAAACAAAAGGCATTAGACGATGTGGAAATTGCGCGTCGCCAAGCCGACTTGGAAACGCAGCGCGCTTTCCTCAATTTAAATAGCAGCATCGCGCAAATTAAAGCATTAGAGCAGGCATTGGTCAGTAGCCAAAGCCAGTTAGATTCCACAATGTTAGGCTACGAGGTTGGCGTGAGGATTAGCGTGGATGTGTTAAATGCGCAACAGCAGCTTTTCTCTGCCAAGCGAGATTTATTGCAAGCACGCTATAATTATCTGGTGAATATTATTCGCTTAAAATCCGCAACAGGCATCGTGGCAGAAGCCGATTTGCAAGAAATCAATCAGCAACTGGTATTAAATAAATAAAACTGGTATTAAATAAACAATATGAGCCATCTTTTGCAACAGTCACTTAGCCAACTTATTATTGTGGATATGCAAGATAAGCTGGCGCATATCATGCCACTTGAGCAGATGCAGTTAACAACTAGAAATTGCAATATTTTGGTACAAGCGGCTAATTTATTATCAATACCAATTGTTGTCACCGAGCAATATCCGCAAGGTTTAGGGGTAACGCTGCCAGAAATTTCGCAGCAAATAAACCCTAACAAGCCAATTGCAAAAACTGCGTTTTGCGCAACTGGCGAGGCAAAATTCAATCAGCAGTTGCATCGCGATCAATCGCAAATCGTGTTAACGGGTATGGAAGCGCATATTTGTGTCTTACAAACCGCCTTATCGCTCATGCAAATGGGTAAACAAGTGTTTGTGGCAGAAGATGCCATTATTTCGCGAAACCCTGCGAATAAGGCGAATGCGATTGCGCGTATGCGCGAGGCTGGTTGTGTCATCACTAATACTGAATCGATAGTGTTTGAATGGCTGGGCAACGCAAACCATCAAGCGTTTAAAGCGGTTTCTAAACTGATTCGTTAACTTTAACTAAACGGTCTCTTAAGCTGCAATCAAAGTGAACTGGAAATTCATTATTTTTGCTGCTTTGATCGTTTACGGCGCTTATCAACAGTTTGCCAATCAGCCCGTTATCTAACTGGGCAACCTATCCAATAGCAAACCACCAATTCAAAAGCGCACGCAACTAACCGATTTTAAATAAAACGCTTACAGCGCTGCAAGATTTTTAATGCATGATTGATTCAGGCCTGCTTAAAGCTTTAAATGGTTTGCAATCAGTTCCATCACTTTTGCCGTCGCACCAGTTGAGGCTTGGCTGAAACTTAGGCTGGCATACTGCATTTTTTCGCGCATTTGTTGGTTGCTAAGCAAATGCTGAATACTATCGCGCAATTCTTTTGCATTACTAACTTGTAGCGCCGCACCTGCTGAAAGCGCATTTTTGCTGGCTTCAGCAAAGTTATAAGTATGCTTGCCAATTAAAATAGGCTTGCCCATCGTGGCAGCTTCAATTAAATTCTGTCCACCAAAGTTAAGCAGGCTGCCGCCCACAAAAGTGAAATCGCATGCTGCGTAATAGCTAAACAGTTCGCCCATGCTGTCACCCAAAATAATTTCTACAGCTGAGTTAACTGGCGTTGTTAATTCACTACGGCGCTGATAGTAAAATCCAGCACGTTTGATTAATGCTTCAACCTCATCAAAGCGTTGCGGATGACGCGGCACAATGACAGTCAAAAAATTAACCTTCTGTAAATATAAGTCTTTAATCGCTTCCAGTATTAAGGCTTCCTCGCCTTCGCGTGTGCTGGCAGCTAAAAAAATAATACGGTCATTGCCAGCATTAAATAAATGGCGAAGTTGCAGGCCATTTTCTACTGCATCGGCTGGCGGCTTCACATCAAATTTTAAATTGCCCGAAACTGTCACATTGGTCGCGCCTAGCTTTTGTAAGCGCGCGGCATCGTCCACAGTTTGCGCAGCGACTGCGTCTAAACTTTGCAAGCCATTGCTGACTAAATGTCCTAATTTGCTGTAACCGTTGGCAGATTTTTCTGAAAGCCGCGCGTTTAATAATAGCAATGGAATCTCACGTTTTTTGCAGGCGGCGATTAAATTAAACCAAAGTTCGGTTTCCATTAACAAACCGATTTTCGGTTGAAAATGCTTTAAAAAACGGCTTACCGCAAATGGCAAATCATAAGGTAAATAAACACGCATCACGCTATCCGCAAATAGCTGCTCACTGGTTTCGCGCCCGGTTGGCGTGGTATGTGAAAGCAAAATCTGATGATTGGGATATTGCTTTAACAAAGCCCTAATTAAGGGCTCCGCGGCACGCGTTTCACCAACCGAAACGCAGTGTAACCAAATAACAGACTTAACGGATTTTTTGGGGTAAAAACCAAAACGTTCTTGCCAGAATTGACGATAGGCGGGCTGTTTAATACCGCGCCACCAAAGCTTAAACGGCACAAACGGTAATACCAAATACAGTAATGCGGAATAAAAAAAACGGTTCATGGCGCATTTTCGCATAAAGCACTGTCGAAAGCCTATGGTTGATATTTTGGTCACTGCAATTTACCCATAAGCGTGTCTTACATAAACAGTTTATATAAGCCAGAAATTTATTTTTTTAATTTAACGCGGTGTGAGTAATTACTCACCTTTACCGAATGCAAATACTGGCTTAGATTCACCTCAAAATACACCAAAATGGTGCAGAATTAATACTGAAATTAGTATTGACGTACACAAAATAAAGGCATAAATTCCTATTCCAGACACAATATGTTGTGTTAATGCAGTTTTATTACACAAAAATTGTGCGATTGTTAATACAAATCACATAGTTAGCAATCATTCAAATTAAAGCGTTATCAGTTGCGCATTGCGTTAGCAATAAATTAAGGGAGTAAGCCATGTTAAAGGCAGTAGAAACAGCAAAAAAAGCAGATGAAAATATGCAAAATGAAATTGCAAAAGAAATTCCTATTCAAGCGGTTTCACTGGATATTTGGGATAAAAAATATCGCCTTAAAGCAAAAAATGGCGATCATATTGATCAAAATGTAGATGACTCTTACTCTCGCGTTGCACGTGCGCTGGCAGATGTGGAAACGACTGAAGAAAAACGCCATGAATGGCATGAGAAATTTCTGTGGGCATTGCGTCGCGGTGCGATTCCAGCAGGCCGAATTACCTCTAACGCAGGCGCGCTAGAGCATAAACCGGCGACTTCTACCATTAACTGCACGGTTTCCGGCGTGGTAGAAGACAGCATGGACAATATTTTGGGCAAAGTGCATGAAGCGGGTTTAACGCTGAAAGCAGGCTGCGGTATCGGTTATGAATTCTCTACCTTGCGTCCAAAAGGTGCATTTGTTGCCGGCGCTGGCGCTTACACCAGCGGCCCGTTATCTTTCATGGATATCTACGACAAGATGTGTTTCACCGTGTCCAGCGCGGGTGGTCGCCGCGGCGCGCAGATGGCTACATTTGATATTTCCCATCCGGATGTCACCGATTTCATTAAAGCCAAGCGCGAAAATGGCCGTCTACGCCAATTCAATTTGAGTTGTTTAATCACCAAAGAATTTATGGAAGCGGTAAAAGCCGATTCTGAGTGGAAATTGGCTTTTCCTGTCACCGAAAAAGAAGCGATTGTGGATGGCTTGAACGTGAATGATGAAACACAAGTGGTGTGGCGCGAATGGCCGGTAAAAGGTAAGTACCTGACCAAAACAGACGGCATAGATGCAGGCAAAGTCGCTTGCCGTGTATACAAAACCATCAAAGCACGCCGTTTGTGGGATGTGATCATGTCCAGCACTTACGATTTTGCTGAGCCAGGCTTTATCCTGATCGACCGCGTGAATGAAATGAACAATAACTGGTTCTGCGAAAACATTCGTGCGACCAATCCGTGTGGCGAACAGCCATTGCCGCCTTATGGCGCCTGTTTATTGGGTTCAGTTAACCTCACAAAATTCGTGAAAAAACCATTTACGGACGAAGCCTATTTTGATTGGGCAGAATACCGCGATGTAGTGGCGATTTTTACGCGCATGTTGGATAACGTTGTGGAAATCAATGGTTTGCCATTGCAACAACAGCGCGATGAAATCGCCCGCAAGCGCCGTCACGGCATGGGTTATCTAGGTTTGGGTTCATCACTCACCATGATGAAAATGAAATATGGTGAAGAAGAGTCAGTCAAGTTCACCGACGAAGTCACACGTGTGATGGCAGAAGTGGGCTGGGAAATCGGCGTGCAATTGGCCGATGAAAAAGGCGCTGCGCC
>JAZKEJ010000006.1:0-7928 GCA_040387095.1 Pseudomonadota bacterium
GGCAAGTATATCAATATCGCGCTTTTGGGGTGCCGGGTCTAGGTTTTAAAAGAGGGCTGGCGGATGATTTGGTGATTGCGCCTTATGCCAGTGCGTTAGCCTTAATGGTGATGCCGAATGAGGCGTGTAAAAACTTGCAAAAACTCGCCAGTAACGGTTTTGTTGGTCAATATGGATTTTATGAAGCGATTGATTACACACCCAATCGCCTGCCGCGTGGTAAAAATCATGCCCCCATACATACTTTTATGGCACATCACCAAGGCATGAGCCTGTTGTCTTTTGCATACGTGCTAATGGATAAGCCGATGCAGCGCCGATTTATGTCTGCGCCAAGCATTAAAGCCACTGAGCTGTTACTGCAAGAACGCATCCCTAAACAGGGCGCCACATTGCAGCCACATACTTCAGAAGTGAATGCCAATGTTATTTCGAGTAATGAAACCGCAGGCGCAACCATGCGTGTATTCAATGAGCCAAGCACACCAATTCCTGAAGTGCATTTGCTGTCGAATGGCCGCTATCACGTGATGGCAACCAGTGCTGGTGGTGGTTACAGCCGCTGGCATGATTTAGCCGTAACGCGGTGGCGCGAAGATGCTACTCAAGATAATTGGGGTACTTTCATCTATTTACGTGATGTGGATAGTCATCGTTATTGGTCCAGTGCGCATCAACCAACACTGCGCAAGGCTGATTTTTATGAAGCGGTGTTTTCGCAAGCACGGGCTGAATATCGTCGTCGCGACCAATCGATAGAAACGCATACTGAAATTAGTGTTTCACCTGAAGATGATGTGGAAATACGCCGTATTACACTCACTAATTTATCTGCACGCACACGCCGTATGGAAATAACCAGTTACGCCGAGGTGGTATTAGCGCCACAAAATGCAGATTTAGCACACCGTTCGTTCAGCAATTTATTTGTACAAACAGAAATCCTGCATGATCGCCAAGCCATTCTTTGCACAAGGCGACCACGCACCAAAGGTGAACGTGTGCCATGGATGTTCCATTTAATGGCCGTTTCTAACAGCAGTTTGCCTAATGCCAATATGACCAATGCTGCCGAAACAGCTGAATTACCTACTTACGAAACAGACCGTGCAAAATTTATAGGACGCGGCCGTTCTGCCGCCAACCCAATTGTTCTGGATAATGCGCATAGTGTCAAAACGCCAGATAGCTTGTTAGAGCAAGTATCTAACCAAATTGCCGATCAGCTATTTGGGCGGCCAACTATTAAAACCAGCCAAGCGCTGTCAAATCCTTTATCGAATACAGATGGATCGGTACTGGATCCGATTGTCGCTATCAGGCGTACCGCTTATTTGGAGCCAGATCGCTCCATCACGGTACAGATTATTTCTGGCGTGGCCAGTTCGCGCGAAGAGGCATTGGCACTGATTGATAAATACGGCGACCGTCATTTTGTAGAACGCGCGTTTGAGATGGCTTGGTTTCAAAGCCAGGAAGTATTACGC
Organism: Pseudomonadota bacterium; assembly: GCA_040387095.1. Classification (GTDB taxonomy): domain Bacteria; phylum Pseudomonadota; class Gammaproteobacteria; order Burkholderiales; family Methylophilaceae; genus Methylotenera_A. The sequence continues at coordinate 1,488 of JAZKEJ010000006.1, forward strand.
ATGCTTAGTGCAAGCGAAGCAGATGCACAAATATACGGTCGTCTAGCTAGCTCGGTTATCTATTGCAACGCACTGCGTCGCGCTGCCCCCAGTGTTATTTCGCGCAATCAGTTAGGTCAATCCGGCTTATGGCGGTTTGGCGTTTCTGGCGATTTACCCATTGTGTTGATTCGTATCGGCAATATTAATCGCTTAAATTTAGTAAAACAGTTGTTGCAAGCACATACTTATTGGCGCATGAATGGCTTGGTTGCTGATCTGGTGATTATTAATGAAGATTTTTCCGGTTACAGAGCAGTGTTACAAGACCAAATTATTGGACTGATTAATGCTGGGCCTGAAGCGCAAACGATGGATAAATCCGGTGGCATATTCATTAAACGGGTAGAGGAGTTATCTGAAGAAGCACGGGTGTTATTTCAAACTGTTGCGCGCGTTGTATTTAATGATAGCGGTGAGCAATTAATTGACCAAGTAGAGCGGCGCGTGGCAACAGAACGCATGTCTGAACGCGCATCAGAAAGGTTAGAACCTTTGTTGCCGGCATATAGTGAGCGTAATACGCCACCACCCAAACGTGCACTTGTTTTCGATAACGGTATTGGTGGCTTCACCCCAGATGGTCGCGAGTATGTCATTACCCTCAAAAGCGGACAAACCACCCCTGCACCATGGGCCAATGTAATTGCTAGCCCACATATTGGTACAGTAGTAAGTGAAAGCGGCAGTGCTTATACATGGATAGAAAACGCACATGAATTCAGATTAACTACTTGGCATAACGATGCGTTATCCGACAGTAGTGGCGAAGCACATTATATTCGCGATGAGGAAACAGGCGTTTTTTGGTCGCCGTCACCTTTGCCTGCTTGTACAGCATCGCAACATATAACTGATTACGTGTGCCGTCATGGTTTTGGATATAGCGTTTTTGAACATGATGAAGCTGGCATTCGCTCAGAAATGACGACATATGTGGCGATGGATGCGCCCGTTAAGTTTGTGGTGATTAAATTACGCAATCTGTCTAATCGCACACGCCAATTATCGCTCACAGGTTACTGGGAGTTGGTGTTAGGCGAATGGCGACATGCAAACTTAATGCACATTGTGACTGAAATAGATGCACAGACTGGCGCGTTGTTTGCACGTAATGCATACAGTCGAGAGTTTGCAAGCCGCGTAGTTTTTGCCCAATTAAGTGAAAAAGATCTCAGTATCAGTGGCAGCCGAATTGAATTTATTGGCAGAAATGGCTCATTAGCAAGTCCTGCAGCTATGCGTCGCAAGCGTTTGTCAGGCAGAACGGGTGCGGGATTAGACCCATGTGCCGCTCTGCAGACTCCTATTACCTTGCTTGAAAATGAAGATCGTGAATTCGTTTTTGTATTTGGTGCCGCCAGCAATAACGATGAAGCTCGCCAATATATGCAACGATTCAGTGGCCGAGCAGGAGCAAGGCAAGCGCTGGATGGGGTACATGAATACTGGAATCACACCTTGGGTGCGGTGCAAGTAGAGACGCCAGATACTGCGTTGAATGTGCTTAATAATGGCTGGTTAATCTATCAAACGATTTCATGCAGATTGTGGGGGCGCAGCGGTTATTACCAATCTGGCGGCGCCTATGGTTTCCGCGACCAATTGCAAGATACGATGGCGTTGATTCACGCAACCCCGTGGCTGGCGCGTGAACAAATCATTCGCTGTGCAGAACGCCAATTCCCGCAAGGTGATGTGCAGCATTGGTGGCATCCGCCTAATGGGCAGGGCGTGCGTACGCACTTTTCTGATGACTATTTATGGTTGGCTTATGCAACCTGCCGCTATGTAACAGCTACTGGTGATACCGCGATTCTGGATGAACAGGTGCATTTTTTAGAGGGTCGTGCCTTAAATCCGCATGAAGAAGCGTATTACGATTTACCACAACGCTCAAACGAATCTGCCAGCTTGTATGAGCACTGTGTGAGGGCGATTAAACACGGACTACGCTTTGGATCACATCAGCTACCGCTCATTGGTTGTGGAGATTGGAATGACGGCATGAATCTGATCGGTCGTGACGGTAAAGGCGAAAGCGTTTGGTTAGCCTGGTTTTTGGTGGACAATCTTAATTGTTTTAGTGCGCTTGCTAACCGTCAAGGGGATTTAGTATTTGCTGAAATATGTGCTGCCCAAGCAGCGTTGTTAAAAGGCAATATTGAAACCAATGCCTGGGATGGTGAATGGTATAGACGCGCTTATTTTGATGACGGCACGCCGTTAGGCTCAAAAGATAATGATGAATGTCAAATCGACTCAATCAGCCAAAGCTGGTCTGTCATTTCCAAAAGCGGCGACCCTGCGCGTGCTAAGCAAGCGATGACAATAGTTAATCAACGATTAGTACAACGGGATGCACAGCTCATCAAATTGTTAGACCCGCCATTTAATGTATCGCATTTAGAACCGGGTTATATTAAGGGTTATGTGCCAGGCGTGCGCGAAAATGGCGGCCAATATACACATGCAGCCATATGGGCAACAATGGCTTTTGCCATGCAAGGTGAAACTGAACGCGCATGGGAGCTATATGCCATGTTAAACCCTATCAATCACGCTATTACAAAAGAACAATCACAGGTTTACAAAGTAGAGCCTTACGTAATGAGTGCAGATATTTATGCGACAGATCCACACACAGGTCGGGGTGGCTGGACATGGTATACAGGTGCTGCGGGATGGATGTATAGACTTACGCTGGAAACTCTATTGGGCATTACTTTAGAAAATGACCATTTACGTATTGCGCCTTGTGTGCCCAAACATTGGCAATCCTACAAGGTACACTACCGTTATCGCGACACCCAGTACCATATTACGATTAATTTCCATGATGAAATGCAGGAATTTTTAACACGCGTTACATTAGATAATGTTGTTATCAGTACCTCCCCTATTAGTGCAGACGCTGAAAATGAAGCTAAAAATGAAGTGGGATTAATACAATGTGTGTTTCCACTGGCTAATGATTTGCAAGAACATCATGTTCAGGTTGATTTTTTAAATGCTAATTAGCAATCTATATTCAGAGGTTTATAAAATGTCGAATCTTATAGAGTATTAGCAGGACATTTTTTTGCAAAATCTTACGTTGCAGACGTAACAAAGTATGTTCGTGAGTGGTGATTTTAGTGTCTCAAAATGCGGCGGGGCGGTAATCAGTCATTAAAATCCCTTATTTAATGCTATAATCCGGTTTGAAAACTGGGGCAAAATTTGAGATAAACGAGTTTTTAACAACTCTCCAACTGCATTTAAATAAAGCAGTTAGATGAAAGTATGAACGACACCTCATGCCAGTATTTTAAATGCCGCCAATATTCCGAACTAACGGGTTTAAGCGGCATTTGTTTTTTTAAAGCCAGAATTTTATTAACTGTAATTAAGGATTAAATATGAGCCAAATTATTATCGATCACAGTCCAAGCCCTGAAAAATTAAAAGAGCTTGGCGTTTCAAGCTGGTCTATCTGGGATTGCGCACCATCAAAATTTCCTCTGGATTTCGGCATGACAGAAAGCGCTTATGTGCTTGAAGGCGAAATTAAAGTAACACCACAAGGCGGCGAAACAGTCACGATTAAAGCGGGTGATTTTGTTGTGTTTCCAAAAGGCATGAAATCACAATGGGAAGTAACTAAACAACTTAAAAAACATTATAAACATTCATAATGTTAAGTAACTTAACTACTTGATTTTAAGTATTTAAGATGAAAATAAAGCCTAGTTCATTTAAAATGAGCTAGGCTTTTTTGTTTGCATCCTATTTAAATGTCATTAATAGTGTCGTTAACTAAATGCGTTATAAGCTAGTTAGGTTTTGTTTAAGCCGCTCAACTTGATCGATGCTAAGCGGCTTATTGTGCTTGGCAGAAACTAAAAAGCTATCTTCTGCGCGATTGCCAAGCGTGTTGATTTTGGCATTGTGTAAATCAACTTCTTGTTGCAGAAAAATATTGGCTATTTTGGCTAACAGGCCAGGTCTATCGCCCGCAACGATCTCTAGTGTATGGTTAACGCCTTGTGTTTCAGCAGCTATTTTAATCTGTGGCTGAATAGACATATATTTTACCTGGCGACTCATTCTGCCTTGTAATGGCGACTCAAGCGGTTCAGAGCTAGTTATTTTTTGTGTTAATTCAATCTCTATAAATTTTAATAAACCACTGTAACTAACTGATTTACCTGATTGATCTAAAACAATAAAGTTATTCAGCGCATAGCCATGATGAGTTGTGTAAATTTTAGCTTGCACAATGTTATATGCCATACGGTCAAAAAAGTTACAGATACGCGCAAACAAATCGTCCTGATTGCGCGTATAAATCATCACCTCTATACCGTCACCATTTGGGCTTAGCCGTGCGCGTACAATCGGTTTTTCTGTCAATACGTGCGGTGTCAGCAATCGACTTTGCCAAGCAATCTCTTCTGATTCAAAACGCACAAAGTAATCCACACCTGCGTTTTGCCATAATGCCTGATAGGATTCCTGCTTGAGCCCATATTGGGTTAATTTGGCTTTCGCTTCTTGTTGCCGCGTTTCTATAATTCCCTGTCTGCTGAAACCAGCATTTTTTAATACTTTGCGCGTTGCATAAAACAAGTTTTCTAACAGTCTCGCTTTCCAAGCGTTCCACACAACTGGACTGGTGCCGCGAATGTCAGCAACAGTTAGCAGGTATAAAGCGATCAACCGCTCTTCGGTGATGACCAGTCGCGCAAATTGCTGAATCACTTCAGGGTCGGATAGATCTGTTTTTTGTGCCGTGCTGGACATCTTAAGATGCGCATCAACCAGCCAGGCAACTAAATCAGTGTCATGTTTCGCTAGTCCGTGTAGTTTACAAAATCGTCTGGCATCGATTGTGCCTAGACTGGAATGATCGCCATTACGGCCCTTGGCAATATCATGAAACAGCGCGGCTAAGTACAGCAAATAAGGCTTTTCAAAATTGGAAAAAAATTCACTGCAAAGTGGAAACTCGTGTTTTAGTTCAGGTTTCGCATAGCGGCGCAAATTGGCTAGCACGTTTAGAATATGCTCATCAACCGTATACACATGAAACAAATCGTGTTGCATCTGGCCGACTACTCTGCCAAAAACGGGAATATATTGACCTAAAATTCCATACCGATTCATACGTCTTAATGCATGATTAACCCCATTTTCTTGCGATAAAATAGCCAAAAAAGTGGCTTTATTTTCAGCAGACTGCCTAAAGTCGCTGTTGACAATTTTTTTAACACGCTGCAATTCACGGATTAAATTGGCGCTCATGCCAGTTAATTGCGGATATTGCTGCAATATCAGAAAGCTTTCCAAAATAGCATTTGGCTGTTGCTGCAACAGGCTTGAGATTTTAATCTCTAAGAGGTCATCATGTGCCTCAAACCTTGTGTTTATATTGGTAATTTTGGGCTGGGTTTGATTTAGGCTTAACCGTAAAACTTTCAGCAATATTTCATTGATTAAATTGATAAATTTTGCGCTGGTGTAATAACTTTGCATTAACTGCTCGCTAGCACGTTTGCGCGAAGTCGTGATATAGCCTAAATCACTTGCTAATTCGTTTTGAAAATCAAACAGCAATCGATCTTCCCGACGTTTGGCCAAGTAATGCAATCGTATGCGCAGATTATGCAGATTGGCTTCGTGGCGTTTTATTTGGTGTAATTCAGCTTGTGTGATGATGTTATTTTTAGCTAAATCATTCCAGTTTTTACCCAGATTCTGGCTCCATGCAAGCCATAAAATCATATGTAAATCGCGCAAACCGCCAGGGCTCTCTTTGAGGTTTGGCTCTAGGTTGTAGGTAGTATCGTTAAATTTAGCATGGCGATTATCCTGCTCTTTAAATTTAGCAGCAAAAAAATGCGCGGCATGCATCGTTTGCGCAACCGTTTTTGTAAAAGTAAGGTACTGTTTTTTACTACCGCAAAGCAAGCGCGTTTCTAATAAATTGGTTTGCACAGTAACATCTCGGGCAGATTCGCTGATACACTCCTGTACGCTCCGCACGCTGTGACCAACATTTAAGCCAATATCCCAAAGCAGCCCAATTAAAGCTTCAATTTTTTGATTTTGCGCGGCACATATTTCGTGAGTCAAATCGCTATCAGGCAATAGGACCAGCAAATCGATATCCGAAAAAGGGAAAAGTTGATTACGGCCATAACCGCCTACGGCGATTAACAGTATTTCGACATGAATGTCTGCTTGAAGCCAGACTTTTTTGAGTAATTCATCAATTAAGCGTGATTGCTGCGTTAAAAGCCAAGTCGTTTTTGGATGTTTAAAAAACGCCATTTCTAATGCAGATTGCTGCGCTTTTAAATCATTGCGCAATGCTTGAATTGTCTGCTTAGACTGGATTTGCAATTCTGTCATTGATAA
>JAZKEJ010000007.1:0-1809 GCA_040387095.1 Pseudomonadota bacterium
AAAGCGCATCGTCCTGCTCATAGGTATGGCCGCTTTTGATTAAATTCTGCACGGTGCTTTCTACTTTGCCTGTGCTGTATAAGGCGCTTTCAAGCGAAAATACATTGAATTTGATTTGAAATGCGTTTAAGTCCAAATCCTGCTCATGCCGTAAGTAGGCTACAGCAAAGGCGCGCACAGATTCAGTATCATTCAAGTCGCCACTGGCAGTGACTTGCATATCGTCCGCCACAACGGTGCTTTTTGCCAGGTAGGCATTGGCAATGTCCACAATATAGTCGCCGCGATAGCCGTTTTCAGGGAAGCTTACGTCATCAGTTGCAATGCCTTTGGCGCGCGCTAATACCGAAATCACCAGGTTATCAATTTGCGCACCGGCATCGTTGTAATAGAATTCTCGCGTCACATCCCAGCCATTGGCATCCAGTAAACGTGCCAGGCAATCACCCACCGCCGCGCCGCGGCCATGCCCTACATGCAAAGGCCCGGTTGGGTTTGCAGATACAAATTCGACTTGTACCTTCTCTTTTTTACCAGAATCATTGCGCCCAAATTGCGCCCCTTGGCGCAAAATATCGCCAACCACGCTTTGCTTTGATTGCGCGTTTAGAAAGAAATTGATAAATCCTGCCCCAGCGATTTCTACTTTTGCGATATATTCGCTTTGTGGCAAGGCATTGATTAAACTACTTGCTAGTTCACGCGGGTTCTTGCGTAGCGGCTTGGCTAACATCATGGCTAGATTGCTGGAAAAGTCGCCATGTTCAGCTGATTTTGGGCGCTCAAGTACCAGGTTTATCTGTGAGATATCTGCACCGATTTGCGCTGCGGCTTGTGTTAATAATGAGGATAAATGAGCTTTCAAAAAAACGGATGCTTTCTTAATGAATGGTTAATTTGTGCAAAAACAGTATTTTAACTCAAGCAAGATTTTAAATCCCGAGTTACGCATTAAAATTGGCATGCTATTAAATAGGGCTGACAGCTTTATCCAGTGATCCGGCAAATAACTCGATATCCATCATTAAATATAACAACATTACCCACTTTAAATGCCACTAACTATTTTCCGAATCGCATTAGATGTGCCACTTAATCGATTATTTGATTACCTCAGTGGTGACTTTGCCGCGCAGGTAGGTTGTCGTGTTGTTGTGCCATTTGCCGGCCGAAACCTGATCGGCGTCATCATTGCTATCACACATGAATCGGAATTCCCGATTGAAAAATTAAAACCAGTCAGCCATGTATTCGATGAGGTGATTCTAGATAGCCTAAGCTTTAAATTATTGAATTTTTGTGCGGATTATTATCATTACCCACTGGGTCAGGCCTTAATCTCCACCTTGCCACTACGTTTGCGGCAAATCAAGCCTGCTACTTCCCGCAAAATGTTTGCTTATCGATTAAGCGAACAAGCTGATATGGCTTTGGTTTCACCTAAAAAAGTGGTGATGCAGCGCATTTTGACAGCATTGCATGCCAAACAAGAAGTCACAGAAGCAGAGCTTGCACTAATCTCCTCCACTTGGCGTAAAGCGATAGCTGAGTTAAAAACATTAAATTTAGTCGCCTCTCATGAAGTGACTGCAATAAAAGCATCTCTACCGACATCCGCGATTGCGCCAGATTTAAATGCTGAACAGAAAAAATCGATTGATTGTGTGTTAGCACTCACTCACAATTTCAAGCCCTGGTTGTTGTATGGCGTAACTGGTAGCGGCAAAACGGAAGTCTATATTCAGATACTTGGACAAATATTAAGTCAAAAAAATGCCCAGGGAATCGGTGCTCAAGTGTTGGTATTGG
>JAZKEJ010000008.1:0-47220 GCA_040387095.1 Pseudomonadota bacterium
GCGCCGCTTGAAGCCAGTCCTAGCACCACATCGCCAGCTGCAATACTTAATCCATTGATGATTTTTTCTTTATCCACACAACCGACTGCAAAACCGGCCAAATCATACTCGCCCGCTGGATACATGCCTGGCATTTCTGCCGTTTCGCCACCCACTAGCGCGCAGCCCGATTGTTCACAGCCTTCTGCAATACCTTTAATCACTTGCGCCGCAGTGTCTACTTCTAGTTTGCCACAGGCAAAATAATCCAGGAAAAATAACGGCTCTGCACCTTGCACCAAAATATCATTTACACTCATGGCGACCAAATCAATTCCCACAGTATCGTGTTTATTCAATTCGAAAGCCAATTTCAACTTGGTACCCACACCATCCGTGCCAGAAACCAGCACTGGATTTTTAAATTTTTTAGGCATCTCAAACAACGAACCAAACCCGCCGATTCCAGCCAATACTTCCGGACGCATGGTGCGCTTGGCATAAGGCTTAATCTGCTCGACTAAAGCATCGCCTGCTTCCATATCAACGCCTGCGTCGCGGTAGCTGATGGAATTTTCATTAGGATTATTCGTGTTCAAAACTGTTCTCGATTCAATTAATTGCAATGCCGCTATTTAATATTAAGTATAATTTTAACTTAACCTCTATTTTAACTCACTATTTCACCCAACTATGGCTAATCAACCAAAAAACACACGCAAACAGTCATCGGACAATCATATTTTTGCCGATAATCGTTGGTTAATTTTAAGTGCAGTTTTTGTGTTGCTGCTGTATTTGTTGGCACCTGTGCTCACGCCATTTTTAACCGCGGCTATTTTGGCTTATATGTGCGATCCAATGGTTGATAGATTAAGCACTGTGGGTTATAAAAAATATCAGTTTGGGCGCACAACCGCTACCGTATTGGTTATGCTGGCGATTATGGGCGCTATTAGCCTGTTACTGCTCATTATTATTCCTATCCTGCAAAAAGAATCACTTATTATTATTGAGCGACTACCCAGCATCATTACCAATATCCGCACCACGGCCGAACCTTGGCTGCAAAAAAACTTTGGCATCAGCTTAGCAATCGATAGTGCGCAAATTCAAGAAATCATTACAAAAAACTGGAAATCTGCGGGTAGCATTTTGGGCGATGTGCTCAAAACAGCCGGCACCAATAGCATGGCGTTGATTGGCGTGATCGCGAATATTTTGCTATTGCCTGTCGTGCTGTTTTATCTATTGCGCGATTGGGATGAATTATTAGTTGGGATTGGTCATTTAATCCCACGCGATATTGTAGGTAAAACAACAGAAATCGCCCAAGAAATTGACCAAATGTTAGCTGAGTTTTTTCGTGGACAGTTTATTGTAATGATGATTATGAGTGTGTTTTATGCCGCCGGTTTGTGGTTTGCAGGATTGGACATGGCGTTGCCTATCGGTATTATTGCAGGCCTGTTAAATTTTGTGCCTTATCTAGGCCCGGCTATTGGGATGGGCTTGGCTTTATTGATTGGCGCATTGCAATTTAGCAGTTTTAGTCAACTAATACCTGTTTTCATGGTATTCGGAATCGGGCAGTTGATCGAAAGTAATTTTATTACGCCCAAATTAGTAGGCGATCGCATTGGCTTACATCCGGTTGTGGTGATTTTTGCATTGCTGGCCGGTGGACAGCTATTTGGCTTCGTTGGTGTATTGCTAGCCCTACCTGTGACTGCCGCTATCGCAGTGGGCTTACGCCATACTAAAGAAAATTATTTAGACAGCGATGCTTATCTTAAATAGCAACTTTAAATCACAGCAAAAACCGTATTTACACTTATCTAAAAACTCTTTTCTTATCGCGCACATAAGCGTCATTTTTACTAAATTTTTGCATGAAACAACTTTTACTGGACATTAAACCTGCCGCACCACCCACCTTGCAAAACTTTGTGGCGGGACGTAATGCAGAGGCATTGGCAAGTCTAGAAATGGCCGTTCATTGCAAAAAAAATCAGGCTATCTCACCTCGGTTTATTTATGTGTGGGGCGAGTCTGGCTCGGGCAAAAGTCATTTGCTTAAAGCCTGCAAAGCAGTCGGTGCAAACGTGGCAGACGATGTACATTTGCTGGATAAAGCAGCGCAAATTGATTTATTTAATCAATACAATCAACGCAAGGAAGCAGGCGAATTTATGATTACTGCTGGCTTGCATGCGCCTACACAAATGGGGCTGCGTGATGATTTAGCCACTCGCCTGGCCTGGGGTTTGGTGTATCAGTTGCATCCCCTGAATGATATTGAAAAAGCGACAGCACTTAAACAACACGCATTCGAGCGCGGCATGAAATTGCCCGATGAAGTAGTGGATTATTGCCTACGCTATTTACGCCGCGATTTGCCGACATTGATGGCAACTTTGGATGCGCTGGATGAATGGTCATTGACAATGCAGAAACCGATTACAGTGCCGATGCTGCGCAAATTGTTGCAACTTAATTTAGAGCTATAAGCTTGCATATTCAAGCTTTCATATTCAGTTTGAATATATCCATTTAAATAATCCATACCGATTAAGATTAAAACACATGTTAAGAATCACAGAAATCAAATTACCCATCGCCACATCTGCCGAAGAAGGTCATACAGATGCAGAAATTCGTGCAGCGGCAATAAAAAAACTAGCCATCAACGCAGCAGATTTAATCAGTTTCAGTATATTCAAGCGAGGTATAGATGCACGAAAATCGCATGCGATATTGCTGGTTTATTCGCTGGATGTGGTGGTTAATGGCGAAGCAAAAGTATTAGCCAAATTTGCTAAAGATCAACATGTTAAGTTAACACCTGACACCGAGTATAAATTTGTTGCCAACTCACCTGCCAACATAAAAAATCGTCCGATTGTGATTGGCTTTGGGCCTGCCGGTATTTTTGCGGCTTTAATTTTAGCGCAGGCGGGTTTTAAACCGATCGTGTTAGAGCGCGGCAAAGCCGTCAAAGAAAGAACCAAAGACACTTGGGATTTATGGCGAAAAAGCATATTAAACCCCGAATCGAACGTACAATTTGGTGAAGGTGGCGCAGGTACTTTTTCAGATGGCAAATTATGGAGTCAGATTAAAGATCCAAAACACTATGGGCGCAAAGTGCTACAGGAATTTGTGGCGGCGGGGGCACCAGCGGAAATTTTATATATCAGCCATCCTCACATCGGTACGTTTCGCTTGGTGGGCATGGTAGAAAACATGCGCAACAATATTATCGCGCTGGGCGGGGAGATTCGTTTCAACTCACGCGTGGATGATATTGAGATAAAAGATAATGCGGTTCAAGGTGTCGTATTGGCGAATGGTGAACAGATTGCCAGCAATCATATTGTATTAGCAGTTGGTCACAGCGCACGCGACACATTTGAAATGTTGCATCGCAAAGGCATTTATGTAGAAGCCAAGCCTTTTTCAATCGGCTTTCGCATTGAGCATCCGCAATCATTGATTGATAAAGCGCGTTATGGCAGCAGTTATAGTGAAAATTTAATCAGCAAATTAGGCGCAGCTGAATACAAGTTAGTGCATCATGCCAGCAATGGTCGCAGCGTCTATAGCTTTTGCATGTGCCCGGGCGGTACCGTTGTCGCTGCAACTTCCGAGGAAGGTCGCGTTGCGACAAACGGCATGAGCCAATACAGCCGTAATGAACGTAACGCCAATTCGGGTATTGTGGTGGGGATCACCCCAGAGGTGGATTTTCCCGAGCATCCTTTGGCGGGCATAGAATTACAGCGCAAACTAGAAAGCAATGCCTATGTGTTAGGCGGTAGCAATTACACTGCACCTGCACAATTAATCGGTGACTTTTTAGCCAACAAATCTTCTCAGCAATTGGGCGAAGTAAGCCCTTCTTACACGCCTGGCGTGCATTTGACCAATTTGGAATCGGCCTTACCAAAGTTTGCGATTGATGCCATCCGCGAAGCAATCCCAGCGTTTGCCAAACAGATCAAAGGTTATGATATGCCAGAAGCCATTTTGACAGGTGTTGAAACGCGTACCAGCAGTCCACTCCGTATAAAGCGAGATGACGAAACCTTACAAAGCATCAATACCAAAGGCTTGTACCCTTGCGGCGAAGGTGCAGGTTATGCGGGCGGTATCTTATCGGCTGGCGTAGATGGCATTAAAATTGCGGAAGCCGTTATGTTAAGTATGACTAAATAATACAAACAACAAACGTCACTAAGCAGACTATCCAGCAACTACCAGTATCTCGCCATCGCCTGTTTTTCCTAAATTATCGACCCAATTAATGCTGACTTTATCGTTAAGTTTTGCGCTGTTTAAGTAAAAAGTTAGATAGGGATTTTTTGAAATTCCAGTTCCCCACTGCATTTCTAGCACGGTTTTATCGTTGAGCTTTGCTGTCACCAACTGAATAAAATGTGCTGGAATTAACTCGCCAATATCGTCTTTTCTGCGACCTGTTTCCATCGGATGGTTAATAATCAATTTAATTTCGGTTATGTCGCCAACCAGCTTGGCACGCATCTTAATATTGGCCATCAATGCTTTCCTTTATCCACAACCATTTTCAAGCACCACTACATTTTTTGCAGCAGTGAAATACTGGTTGCCCGCCTTAACCACTAGTTTTACGTCAGAAGTTTCAGCCATTTTAATGCGTATTACCAATTGCGGAAGCGCACCGTTTGCAAAGGTAAAATGGCCAATCAGCGTAGTGGGATTATGTTCTACAAATATCGCAATTGATTCAGTATTTGGGATGCGGCTGTTGATTTCCACCTGCACAATCGCACCATTTTCTGCGCGATCCGGCGCATTAATATCAATATCCTGGCTTTGCACTTCGTTGTTAATCGCCAGATCGTTAGCGGCATTGCTAAATTTGGTTGCCTCAAACGCCTGCTTATTCCAAATTGCAGCAAATGCATTGATGGGTGCGATTAAGCATGCGGTTACACTACCTAAAACAATACTTAAAAAATATCTACGTTGCATTAACCCAACCTCTCCAATGCCGCTTTTTCATTTGCTTGCAGACGGCGTAATTCCTTTAAACGCGCATCAACAATAGAGTGCTCATAAAAATTACCATCTTTGGCTTTTACAGCAAAATCAAACTGCTCGACCGCTCTGCTTAAATTATATTTGCGAACATAAGCTTCGCCCTGCGCCTGAAAGCGCAATAAATCCTTGCCTTTAGCGGCGTACGCTTTTGCCATCATGTCATAAAAATAAGCATCTGCTGGAAACAGAGGTTGTTTTTGCGCAATCAATTCGAGCGCTTTATCCGGTTGATTGGTTGTCAGATAATGCTCAGAAAAGCCGTATATCAGTGAGCGATGCTCAGGGAATAAACTTAACGCTTGGGCATATTGGCTGGCAGCCAATTGTGGTTTGTTGCGCGCCACTTCAATGCGCGCAGATAAATTTTCAATAAATGGATGTTTAACCGCATTGGCTTTCAACCATTGCAATTGCTTGCTGGCGCCAGCCAAATCGTTTTTGCGCAACATTGCCACTGCTAGGCCATAGTTTTCAGCCGTTTCACTGGCAAATCGACGCTCTCGCAGATTGTCTAGGAACTGGTCAATAGCAGATTGCGCCATGCCATTACCAGCGCGTAACTTTGCTTTCACCAATTGAAAATCTAAACTATCGGCAACTTGTCTATATGGCATGGTTTCAACACGATTAGATACGTCTGCAATACGCTCTGCAGTCAGTGGGTGCGAACGCAAAAAACTGGGTGCCGTGCCTTCTACAAAACGTGTGCCACGTTGTAAAGTGGTAAAAAATGCTGGCATGCCACGCACGTCATAACCTGCCGCATCTAATATAGATAAACCCACACGGTCTGCTTCGCGCTCATGTTCGCGCGAGTAATCTAATTGCCGCTGCACACCTGCGGCGGCTGATGCGGTTAATGCGCCGCTGGCAAGCTCTGGATTAGCGCGCGCAACCAACAAAGCCAACGCGATACCGGCAATATTTTTAAAAGTATCGTATTTTTGCGAAGCCAGCATACGTGCCAGGTGACGTTGTGTGACATGCCCAATTTCGTGACCCAGCACGCCAGCCATTTCCGACTCGCTATTCGCCGCTAAAATTAAGCCAGTATGCACGCCAATGACACCGCCAGGCATCGCAAAAGCATTAATCGAATTATCGCGCACGACAAAAAAAGTAAAAGTTTGACGCTTATCTGGCCCACTGGCGGCTAATTTCTGTCCGACCGCTTGCAAATAATCGGTAACTTCTGCATCGGCTAATACATCGTTACTCACTGCCACTTCGCGCAAGATTTGCTCTGCAATACGCTGCTCATCTTGCGGAGTTAATACCGTCTGCGCGATATCGCCTAAATCAGGCAAGCTGGTATCCAGATCTCGGCTGGGTATGTTTTTGTTTAACACACCATCTTCATAAGGCTTGCCCGAAATCGCAGATAAATTAACGCTGCCCGCAAATAAACTATTGGGCGCAAACAAACTTGCTGTAAAAACCACCATTACAGTTTTTGCAATGCGGCTTTTTTGTTCATTGCATTTTTGTGTATTAATTAATATTAACTTTAATTTCATTATTGTTATGATAATGCCTTTATGGCGCAAGTTCATGCCAAATTATCACTAGATAGAAAATACATGGCGAATCCTGACAAAACCTTTACCCACTTTGATAACAGCGGCCAAGCGCATATGGTAGATGTAGGCGACAAAGCTGCCACTCGCCGCATCGGCATTGCCGCAGGCACAATCAGTATGTTACCTGCTACGCTACAATTAATTCAGCAAGGCAATGCAAAAAAGGGGGATGTGCTGGGTATTGCACGTATTGCGGCGATTCAAGCCAGCAAAAAAACGGCAGATTTAATCCCGCTTTGCCATCCGATTTCGCTGACCAAAGTATCTGTCACGTTTGAAATAAATCAGGCTGAATCCAGCATTAACTGCACAGTAAGCTGCGAAACGACAGGCCAGACAGGTGTGGAAATGGAAGCGCTGACGGCTGTCAGTGTGGGATTACTAACGATTTATGATATGTGTAAAGCAGTAGATCGCGGCATGACTATTGGCGCGATCAAATTATTGGAAAAACACGGTGGGAAATCGGGTGATTGGCTTGCAAGCAGTTAAATTCTTGAGAACTTTACTACTTGCAAAGCTTTAATTTTAATTACTTGCCGCCAATTAAGTTTTTAACCGCGCCAACTAAGTCGCCCGGCATAATCACGATTTTGCTATTGTTGGAATCGGATATTTTTTGCAGTGAAGTAATATAACGGTCGCCCAGCAAAAACATCGCAGAGGCGTTGTTTTCTTTAACTGCCTCAGTGATAAATTTAATCGATTCCGCAGACGCTTTAGCCGCCACCATCTGCGCCTCAGCATCTTTGCGAGCAGCTTCTAAGCGCGCTTCTGCATTCAAAATAAGCGATTGTTTCGCACCTTCCGCCTCAGTCACCACCGCAACGCGCTCACGTTCTGCCGCCGCCTGTCTTTCCATCGCATCCTGCATATTGGGCGATGGCTTAATATCCTGAATCTCAACCGATTTTACGGTTAACCCCCAATCCAATGCTTCATCAGCGATTGCTAATTTGAGCTCCGTTTTAATGCGGTCGCGCGATGTTAATGCGTGGTTTAATTCCATGCCACCAATAATGGAACGCAGATTGGTTTGCACCATATTGCGCATGGCTTCACGGAAATTCTCGATGCCATAAACAGCGCGTTCGATATTGCTGACTTTTATAAATGCAACCGCATTGGCAAGAATCACCGCGTTATCGGCTGTAATCACTTCTTGCTGAGGGATTTCTAAAATGATGTCTTTGGTGGTGACTTTGTAACTTACTTTGGTAAAAATAGGGTTAATCACATGTAAACCTGGCGAAAGCACGCCGGCAAATTTACCCAAGCGCTCCACTACCCACTCTTCACCCTGCGGCACAATGCGCACGCCTTTAAATATGGCAATCGCTACTAATAATATGAGTATTAAACTAACTTCTGTCATGTTATTTCCCTGAAAAATGATTTTTGTAAAAAATGTGCATTAAACAACTCTGTGAATCAAATTTAAAAAATCAAAGCTTTGTAATACGTAAAGCGTTGCCTTCAACCGCCACCACTTTGGCTTGGCTGCCTACTTCAATGGTTTCATTTGCCACAGCAACCCAGTCACGGCTGCCCATTAAGCCCTGTGCAAAACTTATTTTCCCATTCTGGTTAGCGCTGACACTCTCAATCACAGTGCCAGTGCGTCCGATTTCTTCGCCTTGCGCTTGGCCAATTCTAGAATGCGTTTCCGTTTTTTTGTAATTGATCCTCCAAATGACCAATGCACCAATAGATAATGCGGCAAAAATTGCAAATTGAATGGCTGTCGGCATATTCGGAAATAGCCAGGTTGCAATCGCAACGCACAGCGCTGAAATACCAAACCACAACACATACATTGTGCCAGTGGCAATTTCAACCGCTAAAAGTAATAAACCAATCGCGCCCCAAATCCACATTGCACCTATCATATTTTGAACCTTTTAAGACCGTTAACCCTATTTATCTTATCACTTTTTGATTGCGTTACTTTGCATTTAGAGCGATATTTAAAATAGCTTAACCATTAAAATCAGCAGGAATTATCATAAAAAACGTGAAAAAGTGTACACTGATAAAACCTGAGCATTCACAATAAAAATTATTTTTACAAGAATTATTCATGTCACAACCGCACAAACTTACCATTCCATGCGATCGCGTTGAACGTCTACAGTACATTAGGCGCATCTTTCCACAAGCCACAGGATCATTTTTAAATGATGAATGGCGCGGCGGCAGACATGAGGCGCTTAAACGTTTAAACAGCATGGATGCGATTGCCTACAATCGGAATCGTAACTTTTTAAATGGCGCTGTCACTAAACTTTCCCCATATTTTCGGCACGGCTGCCTCACACTAAAAGAAGCCAGCGACACCGCCCAAAGCCTTTTTGGTATTCATGCGGAAAAGTTTGTGTTTGAATTGGCTTGGCGCGATTATTGGCGCCAGGTTTGGTACGAAAAAGGTAACAATATTTTCAGCGATATTGAAGACCCAAAAGTTGCGCTGGGCGATAAGCTTATGCCAGATTTTATTCGTCAAGGCATTACTGGCCTGCCTTGCATGGATGGATTTATTCGTGATTTAAACCATGATGGTTATGTGCACAACCACGCACGGATGTGGTTTGCAGCATATGTGGTGCATTGGTTAAAAGTCGATTGGCGAGAAGCTGCTGACTGGTTCGAGAATAATTTACTAGATGGTGATAAGGCTTCTAATCACTTATCCTGGCAATGGGTTGCCTCACTGTTCAGTTCCAAGCCTTATTATTTTAATAAAGAAAATTTAGCAAAATTTACCGGCGAAAAATACTGTGCCAACTGCAAAGTCACCTGCCCTTTTGATGATAGTTATGAAGCACTTAACGATAAATTATTCGCCAATCAAACACCTGCTACCGCAAAAAAACATAAAATAAGCATGCCACTAAAAGAGTCGATTTCTACGCATCAAGCGGTGGCTATTTTTGTTCACGATGAAATGCTATCTGCCGCACACCCACTTATGCGTAAACCCATGCCAAAAATTTTTGTGTTTGATGAATTTTTGCATGGTAGATGGCCGCTTAAACGCCTGCAGTTTTTAGCTGATTGCTTAAACGAATTACAAGACGTTGAAGTGTGGATGGGCGACGCGCGCACAGTACTAAAAAATCGCGGCGTTGGCCAAGTGATTACGCAGCAAACACCAAATATGCAGATAAAAGCGTTGTTAGAGCCTTTTAATCCAGTTTGGCAGCCCGAAGAAAAGCTTGCACAAGCAAGCATCAGCGAGAAACGCCTTAAACGTTTTTCACGTTATTGGGAAAAAGTCGGCCCAGAATTATTGGGTGAGAGTTATACCAAACCAGTATAAATGCTAAACAATAGCTAAAAATATCCTTTAACGTCAGTTAAAAGACTTATATCAGCCTATGTTAAAATATAGGTATGAACACATCTGCGCCTACACCCAAAGCATCTACCCGAGAATTAGCCAAATCGTTTGATCCCAAAACCATTGAAAGTCATTGGTATGCATTTTGGGAAAGCAAAGGCTATTATGCTGCTGGCTTAGATCCCGCGATTAAAGAAAATTTCTGTATTTTATTACCGCCACCCAATGTGACTGGCACTTTGCACATGGGCCACGGCTTTAACCAAACCTTAATGGATGCGCTAACGCGTTATCACCGTATGTGCGGTGACAACACGCTGTGGCAGCCGGGTACAGATCACGCAGGTATCGCAACGCAAATCGTGGTGGAACGCCAATTAGATGCGCAAGGTGTTAGCCGCCATGATTTAGGTCGCGAAAAATTCCTGGAAAAAGTGTGGGAATGGAAAGAATATTCTGGCGGTACCATTACCAAACAGATGCGTCGCTTAGGAACCTCGCCAGATTGGAATCGTGAGCGCTTCACCATGGATGAAGGCTTAAACAAAACCGTGACTGAAACCTTTGTGCGTTTGTATAACGAAGGCCTGATTTATCGCGGTAAACGCTTGGTGAACTGGGATGTAAAACTCGGTACAGCCGTTTCAGATTTAGAAGTGGTGCAGGAAGAAGAAGATGGCTTTATGTGGCATATCAACTATCCATTAGTTGAGCCAGATACAGTTAAGGGTTTAACGCATCTAGAAGTGGCAACCACTCGGCCGGAAACCATGCTAGGCGACGTAGCTGTCATGATCAATCCTGATGATGAGCGTTATAAGCATTTGGTTGGTAAGTTTGTAAAATTGCCTTTATGTGATCGTGAAATTCCGATTATTGCTGATGATTATGTTGATAAGGAATTTGGTACAGGCTGTGTAAAAGTCACGCCTGCACATGATTTCAACGACAATATGGTTGGCCAGCGTCAAGGCTTGGATAAGATTGTAATTCTTAATCTACAAGGCTTTGTGCCATCTACTGCTGAAATATGGGGTGCAGATGGTTCTGGTAAGCAGTCAATCGACTTGCCAAAAAACCTCATTGGGCTAGAGCGCTTTGCTGCACGTAAACAAGTCGTGTCTGATTTGGAAGCCCAAGGCCGTTTAGTCAGAACTGAAAAACACAAACTAAAAGTGCCACGTGGCGACCGTACTGGCGTCGTCATTGAGCCAATGCTAACTGACCAGTGGTTTGTGGCCATGAGCAAGCCAAGTGACGATGGAAAAAGCATCACGCAGAAAGCGTTAGATGTTGTAGCTAGTGGTGAAATCAAGTTTTACCCGGATAACTGGGTCAATACTTATAACCAATGGCTAAACAATATTCAGGACTGGTGTATTTCGCGCCAACTTTGGTGGGGACATCAAATTCCTGCTTGGTATGGCGATGATGGCAGTTATTATGTAGCACACGATGAGAATGAAGCGCGCGTAATAGCGAAAACTAAAGGTTATACAGGCAATCTCAAACGCGATAATGACGTACTAGATACTTGGTACTCATCAGCATTATGGCCATTCTCAACCTTAGATTGGACAGGCGATAATGCCAAAGATGACGCTAATCTTGCTTTGCAACAATATCTGCCTTCCAGTGTTTTAGTCACTGGTTTCGATATCATCTTCTTCTGGGTGGCGCGCATGGTGATGATGACCAAGCACGTCACAGGAAAGATTCCGTTTAAGCATGTGTATGTGCATGGTTTGATTCGCGATGCCGAAGGCCAGAAGATGAGTAAATCTAAAGGCAACGTGCTGGACCCGATTGATTTGATTGACGGCATCGATTTAGACGCGCTGATTAAAAAACGCACCACGGGTTTGATGAATCCAAAAGACGCTGAGAAAATTGAAAAGCGTACTCGCAAAGAATTCCCTGAAGGTATTGCGGCTTATGGAACTGACGCCTTACGTTTTACTTTTGCAGCATTAGCCAGCCCAGGTCGCGATATTAAGTTTGATTTACAGCGTTGCGACGGTTACCGTAATTTCTGCAATAAATTGTGGAATGCCACCCGCTTCGTGTTAATGAATACCCAAAATGAAGATGGCAGCCCGCAAGATAATGGTTTGGAAGATTGTAAAACGCAGCCCGATGGCTACTTAAGTTTTAGCCAGGCTGACCGTTGGATTGTCTCAACCTTGCAACGCACAGAAGCCGATGTTGAGCGTGCGTTTACCGATTATCGTTTTGACTTAGCGGCAAAAGCTATTTACGAGTTTGTATGGGATGAATATTGCGACTGGTATTTAGAACTAGCAAAAGTACAAATGCAAGCTGGAAGCGACGCTGAAAAGCGCGCAACGCGGCGTACTTTGTTGAGAGTGCTAGAAACCATCTTACGTTTAACACATCCAATTATGCCGTTTATTACAGAAGAAATCTGGCAGACGGTTGGTCCAATGTCAGGTCGTAACGGCCCGAGCATTATGCTAGAAGCGTATCCAAAATCGCAGCCTGGCAAAATCGATGATGCCGCAGAAGCCTGGGTGACATTGTTAAAACAAGCGATTGATGCCTGCCGTAGCTTGCGCGGCGAAATGGGTATTTCACCCGCAGCGCGGGTGCCATTAATTGCATCCGGAGATGCGGATAAATTAGCGCTTTATGCGCCCTATTTAAAAACTTTGGCAAAATTGGAAGAAGTGACTATCGTGGCTGATTTACCAGACGCCGATGCGCCAGTGATGTTAGTAGAAGATTTCAAATTGATGTTAAAAGTTGAAATTGATGTTGCCGCCGAGAAAGAGCGTTTAGGTAAAGAAATTACACGTTTAGAAGCTGAAATTGTCAAAGCCAACGGCAAGTTAAATAATGAAAGTTTTATCGCGCGCGCGCCAGCAGCAGTGGTTGAGCAAGAAAAAGCGCGTGCGGCAGAGTTTAGCGCAAGTTTACACAAGCTGAATGTTCAGCTGGAAAAACTTAAATAGCATTTTCAAACCTAATATTTGAATATAATTTGGCCAATCATCAATGTCTATTAAAACCTACTATGACGATGATGATGTGATGTGTTCTTGTAGCGGCACTAAACGCCGTGACATCAAGCGGCTTTTTAATGAAGGCGCCGATCAGGAAGCGATTTCAAGAAGAACTGGCGCACTTTCTGGTTGCGCGGGCTGCGAGTGGGATATTGCAGAATATTTACATGAATTAGCCGACCAGCAAAAATAATAAAGCTAGGATTAAGGTGCTTTAGATTTATTAAATTGCTTAACCATTTAGCAGATTAAATAAATAAATTCACATCTGATTCGCCCGCAAACTCAAAGAAAGTCGCCGCACCACCAAATTCGATACCTTCTATAAAATCCGTTGGTTTAAAATCAAATAAATCAACCGTCATTTGGCAGGCGATTAACTTAACACCGCTTTCCAAACAGGCGGTGCGTAATTCTTCAATACTCGCTACGCCTTTATCCGCAATCTTCTGTTTCATCATCATAGTCGCCATGCTTTCCATCCCGGGTAGCATTTGCACAAAATTAGGCATGGGGATTGGCATCGGCATAGCTGGATTGCCAAGTGGTGAAACTTTCAAATCGCTGATATCTTTTTTAAGCAATGTTAAGCCATAAAAAGTGAAAAATATTTGCACTTCATAATCTAATGCCGCTGCGGTTGAAGCTAAGATAAAAGGCGGATAAGCCCAATCCAGTGAGCCTTTAGATGCGATTAATGCGAGTTTTTTAGCCACAATTGTTATTAAAATAATATTTTTAGGCGATACGTTTTTTAATATAAAACGTAAATAAGCCGTCAGCTTGTTCTAAAAGCAATAATTCATGTCCAGTTTGTTTGCAGAATGCTTCAAAATCTTTTACAGAACCAGGGTCGGTTGCCATCACTTTTAAAACTTTCGTGGCCTCAATTTCACTTAAGCCTTTTTTACAGCGCAAAATCGGTAATGGGCAGTTCAAATTGCGTGCATCTAATTCTTTATCAAACTCCATATTTATTCCTATCTTTTTCTACATACACGGCTTTGTGTGCCATATTGAGTTAACCTGTTATTTTGTAGCAAATGTGTAGCCTGCCTTGCCCCAAGCAAGCACACCGCCGACTAGATTATGTACGTTTTTTAATCCTTTGTTTGTGGCAAAATCGGCAGCATGTGCAGAACGCACACCACTGTGGCAATAAAATACAACAGTATTTGCACTAACCAGCTTTTCATATTCCACTGGTAACATGGATAGCTGAATATGCAAGGCGCCTGGAATAATGCCACGCGCGACTTCGTCATCATTACGCACGTCTACTAAAACTACTTTGGGCTGAGTCATTAAATCATGTAAATCAGCCGCTTCAATATCAGAATAATTTTTCATGTGTCATACCGAGTTAATTTTGTATTGTACACATGAAAACTACGCATTAAAACGCTTAACCGTGCTGATAATTTGTCACATTTAAAATAAACATTAAACACTAATTTGATGAATGATTAACTGAATAGAATAGCTAAAGGCGATTTTTATATCCATTGTAGTCAACACCCAACAATTGATGCTTACACACATTAGCAATAAAACCAATGAATCGCACCACTAGAATGAGCATCAGAAATAAACTGTCTTTTATAAATTTAGCTTTTCAAATCAAAACATTAGCTTGCTAACATTGTCCATTGTGAATTACATTACAAATTGTTCTAGTTTATTTTTAGGTTAAAAATGCCTTTATATTTATTTAGGCAGCAAATACCTAGCCCACAACGACTAATCTAGAAAACACTAAACTTGCTTGAATACAATATTTTGTGTTGTTTATTTAACAATACTTAATTTGGTCAATTAAGGCTTAATATCAGACGGTTATTAGAACTTGATCAATTATTTGTTTCAAAGTTTTTACTTTGGATTGCCTTTACATTTCCATTACTGATTGGTTTTTTGTTAACCATAGTTTTGTGGCGCTATTCTGAGCTACAACAAGCCGAACACCTTAATAAAGAATTTAAATTTGCTTCTGGACAAGTAGCCAATAATATTCACAGCCGAATTGAAGGCTACGAAACTGTTATGCGCGGTATCAGGGGCTATTTTCAGGCATCTGAAAATGTGTCTTTTTCTGAATTTAAACAGTATGTTAAAGACCTGCATATCGATAAGAAAAAAACAGGTATACAAGGCATTGGAATCGTTGAGCGCATTCCACATGCACAAAAAAATCAGCATATTGAGTATGTACGCAAATGGCAGCTTAAAGACTACCGAATCAAACCCCAAGGAAATCGTGATTTTTATGCGCCCATCGTCAGAATGGAGCCAATGCTTGATGACAACCTGAATGCAATCGGGTTTGATGTATTCACAGTGCCTTCAGCGCGATTGGCGATGGGTAAATCAGTGGATGTAGACAATATCACCATCACATCGCCCATCAGCTTGGTGCAAGATAAAGGCAAAGCCAACTCACTGGCATTTGTAATGTACCTGCCTATTTATGCCAAAAATCAAGTATTAGATAGCGTTTTGCAGCGGCGCACTGCGGTTAATGCCTGGATAGATGTGCCATTTCGCATCAATGATTTAATGGCGGGGCTCAAGGGCGAGTTCGCAAATGACATCATCGTGGAAATCTATGATGGCGCATCGCCGTCGAATCAATCGCGCATGTATCAATCTGAAAACAGCTTGATACAAAATTATACAAGTGACAATTTTCTGTCTGGCGCAAAACAACTCAGCATCGGCGGCCGAACATGGACTTTGCTGACTAAAACAACGCCAGCATTTAAATCGCGCGTATCCAGCTCCAGTCAATCCATGATTATTGCTTTTGCTGGATGCGTCTTATCTTTCCTGATAGCGTGGATTACATACTTGTTGGTGGGTGGTCGGCAAAAGGCACAAACACGCTATAAAAGATTGTTTGCCCAAGCGAATGAAGGCGTGATTATCTTAAATAGCAATCATCGTATCGTTGACTGCAATCAAGCCGCTACACACATGTTTGGCTATAGCAATGCAGAGCTATTGCATTTACATCTGCATCAGATTTTAGCGAAATCCGAAATGAACGTATTAAGGGATTTTTTAAGCGAGCTAGATAACCTGAGTGTTGAATCGTCTTCTTTAAAAGAGTGGCTACACGTTTGCAAAAATGGCACGCAATTTAGTGCGGAAGTCAGCTTTTCAAAACTGGATGCCGAAAACTATTTTATGGTTGTGCGTGATTTAAGCGAACGTAAAAAAGCAGAACAGCAAATACAACGTTTAAATCGACTCTATTTAGCGTTAAGTGAAACCAATCAAGCCATTGTGCGCATGGATGATGAAAAAGATTTATTTCCGCTGGTTTGCAAGTGTGCGGTTGAACTGGGGAATATGAAAATGGCTTGGATAGGCGAAATCGATGGCTCGCTTTCCAAAATTAACCCAGTTGTGAGTTACGCAACCGATCCAGATTGTTTAGAAATACTTCGTTTTCCAGAAACCAGTCAGCCTCTTAACAATCACAGGCTAGCTGACGATGTTTTTTCTGACAATAACCCCGTTATCATCAATAATCTGCTCGACCAGCCAGATGAAGTATCTTGGCATATGCAAGCTAAAAAATTTGGCTGGCGCTCCCTCGCTAGTTTTCCCATTCAACGCAACGGAAAAGCATTCGCGCTGTTGACGGTTTATCACGATTTAATCAATGTTTTTGACAAAGAAGTCGTGGGTTTGCTCACTGAAATGTCTAACGATATTAGCTTTGCGCTTGATAATTTTGATCGTGAAAATCAGCGTTTACAGTCGCAGCAACTACTCGCCGAAAGCGAAGAAAAATTATCCATTATTCTGGATAATGTTGCCGCGCATATTTATCTTAAAGACATCAATGGTCGCTATTTGTTTGCCAACCAGCAGGTGCTCAATTTATGGGGTGCGAAGCCAGAAGAAGTGATTGGATTTGGTGACGAGAAATTTTTTGATGCAGAAACAACACAATTAATCCGTGAAAGTGATCGAAAAGTATTGGTAGGTGGTGAGATTGTTGAACAAGAGGAAGCCAATGAAGTTAAAGAAACGGGTGATGTTAACGTTTATTGGTCTGTAAAAATTCCACTGCGCCGTGAAAATGGCAGCATTTACGGCTTATGCGGCATCTCAACCGATATTACACAACAAAAAATAATTGAAGCGGATTTACGAATCGCTGCTATCTCTTTTGAATCGCAAGTGGGCATGATGATTACCGATGCCAATAAAATCGCGCTTAAGGTCAATAATGCCTATAAAAAAATATCCGGGTACAGCGCAGAAGAAGTCATCAACCTAATGCCTATGTTGGCAAGTCCAAACCATTATGATGCGGATTTTTTGAATCAAATATGGAGTGATAGTGTGCATAATGGCGGCTGGGAAGGTGAACTGACCAATCAGCGTAGAAACGGGGAGATTTACCTGCAATATGTGATTGTGACAGCGGTAAAAGACGCCGACCAATATATCAGTAATTACGTTATTTCATTCACAGACATTACGGAAAGCAAAGCAGCCGCCAGAAAGATTGAGCACTTAGCATTTTTTGACCCATTAACCCAACTGCCTAATCGCCGGCTTTTATTAGACCGTTTAAGTCACGCATTAATGGTTAGCCAGCGATCAGAATTAATTGGCGCTTTACTCTATTTAGATTTGGATCATTTTAAAATCGTTAATGATTCTCGCGGTCACGCTATCGGCGATATATTGCTTAAACAGGTTGCAGATCGGCTTATTGCTTGTGTTAGAGCCGATGATACCGTTGCGCGATTAGGTGGCGATGAATACGTCATCATGTTGGAAAGTTTGAGCAAAGAGCCGTTAGAAGCAGCTACCCAGACTGAATTAATTGCACAGAAAATTCAACGTGCTTTGAATGAACCATATCAGCTCGCATCTCATCAATCCAGCATTACTACTAGTATCGGCTTAGTACTTTTTGATAGCCAAAATCAAGCGCCAGATGAGCTTTTAAAACAAGCGGATATTGCCATGTATCATGCCAAAAAATCGGGTCGAAATGCCTTTCATTTTTTCGATCCGGATATGCAAAACACCATCAACCTGCGTGTGCTGCTGGAAGAGGAATTGAACCAAGCATTGGCTATGCAACAATTCAAACTGCATTACCAAGTTCAAGTGGATGGTTTAGGTAATGCTATTGGAGCTGAAGCGTTGATTCGCTGGCAACACCCAACGCGAGGTTCAATTTCACCATTTGAATTTATTACTTTGGCCGAAGAAACAGGGCTGATATTGCCTATTGGAGAATGGGTATTAAATGAAGCTTGCAGGCAGATCAAACGATGGGGAAACCATGAAGCCACCAAACACTTATCCATTTCAATCAATGTAAGTACCAAGCAATTTCATCAAACCGATTTTGTTGAGCAAGTTAAAGCAGCAGTGACATCGCACAAAATCCCAGCAGGCTTATTAAAGTTAGAGCTAACCGAAAGCATGTTGATCGATAATATTGAAAACATTATCGGCGCAATGAATAGCCTTAAGGCAGTCGGCGTGCGTTTTGAGCTGGATGATTTTGGAACAGGTTACTCTTCACTGCAATATCTCAAGCGCTTGCCCTTGCATCAACTTAAAATTGATCAATCGTTTGTACGCGAAATTACAACAGACAAAAGCGATAAAGCCATTGTAAAAACGATTATAAAAATGGCACAGGGATTAGGTTTGGCTGTGATTGCCGAAGGCGTAGAAACGCAAGAACAATTACAACAATTACAGAAAATTGGCTGCGCCTATTTTCAAGGTTATTTGTTCGGCAAGCCTTTGCCAATTGAAGACATTGAACAGCTACTTAACAATCAGCAATCGTTTAAAAACGTATTTTTGCGGCAGAGCAAGCGTTAGCTCTTTGATATAAATTTAAATATAAATTGCTGATCAACTTTTAGGATTTACGCAAAAATTTCAAAAGATTATCTAAAGGTTGCGGTGTGGCCAACAAATAGCCTTGCGCGTAATCACAGCCAAACTGGTTCAACAGACTTTTCTGGCTGACTGCTTCTATGCCCTCAGCAATGATTTTGATGTTTAGTTTGTGCGCCATGTGAATAATGGCCTCACAAAGCACAGCATCATAATTGTCAGACTCAAGATTCTGGATAAATGATTTATCAATTTTCACATAGTTAATATCAAACTTTTTCAGATAAGCCAGTGCTGAATAACCGGTTCCAAAATCGTCGATAGCCAGCTCAATTCCAATACCTTGCAGCTTGGATAGTGTATTTATTACTGCATCAGATGCTTCCAAAAGAAGGCCTTCTGTGATTTCGAGAGAGATGCCACTGCCTGGGATGCCAAGCTCTTTCATGCAATTAACCCAATTTAGCAGGCTCTCTGGATGATGAAACTGATGAGGTGAAACGTTAATACTTAATTGAAATTCAGTGCCGAGATAATCTCGAATAATAGACACATCTTTTAGCGCTTGCTCAAAAACCCATTGTCCCAATCGGCCAATCAATCCTGTTTCTTCTGCAATAGAAATAAAATCTACTGGGTTTATCATGCCTTTTTTAGGATGATTCCACCGAATAAGCGCTTCTGCCTTAGTAATTGTTGAATCTTTTAAGTTAACGATGGGTTGGTAATAAACAATAAACTCATCATTAAGCAAAGCACTTCTTAAATCACTTGCAATAGATAGCCTGTTGGATGAAATGGCCTGCATTGATTGCGTAAAAAATTGATAGCGGTTGCGGCCAAGCTTTTTCGCTTCATACATTGCTTGATCAGCATAAACCAATAGTTTTTCAAAATCTTCAGTGTCATCCGGATATACCGTAATACCTAAACTAGCCGAAATATAAAAGGTGTTGTTTTCAATAAAAAACGGGGCTTCAAGCTGACTTAATATTTTTTCACAAGTTTTTTCCAAGCTGTAAATGTCTTTTAATTCGTCCATCACCACCATAAACTCATCTCCGCCAATGCGCGCGGCGGTATCAGAGGATCGAACGCAGGCATTAATGCGATTAGCAGCTTCTATCAGTAATTTATCGCCGATT
Source organism: Pseudomonadota bacterium (assembly GCA_040387095.1). GTDB lineage: Bacteria > Pseudomonadota > Gammaproteobacteria > Burkholderiales > Methylophilaceae > Methylotenera_A. The sequence goes on from JAZKEJ010000008.1 coordinate 20,039, forward strand.
TTATGGCCTGATTGATCGTTAACTCTTTTAAAGTTATCGAGATCAATATACAAAAGTCCAACTGGCAAGCTGGATCTTTTGGATCTATCGAAAGCTTGCTCTAAACGGTTATGCAGCAAATGCCGATTCGGCAATTTGGTTAAGTAATCAAAATTAGCTTGATGCCATATTTGCTGTTGGGATTCAGCATCTTTTTTCTTAATGGCTTGTTTTAATCGATAAAATCTAACCAAGCCCAATAAAAATATACTGGCCACCACAGCAAGTACAGTGGTGGCAATTTGATTGTTTTTTGTGTCAGTAACATTCCACTTTTTAAGCAACTGCTTGTTATCCGACGCAAGTGCCAATAATCCCTTCTCTAAAATTGAGGCAAGCTCTGGCTGGTCGGCCCTGACTGCCATCGAGACACTCGCTGTAAATGGCGAAATAGCTGTTTTTTGTGCAAACCTTAAGCGGTTAAACGCGATGTGGTAGTCAATCACCATTTCGTTGCCAATGTAAGCTTCAACCTCGCCTGCTTGTAATAGCTCAAAAGCCTCATCTGCGATGTTCACGTAAACCAGCTTTACGCCAGGGTAGTTTTCTTTTATTTTCTGCCCTAAAACGCCGCTTTTAAAAACTGCAACGCGCAAACCATTTAAATTCTCAAGCGAATAGATTTTTGTTTTTTTCTTAATATATTTATTGGTGTAAATCGCTAACGGAAAGACGAGAAAAGGCTGATTAAGCAAACGAAAATGAGCATTTTTCAAACTATTATTACTGACGCCTGAAATGATATCGGACTGGTCTGGCTTAATATTGTCTATGTAGTCTACGACAATAAAATTGACCTGCAACAAATTGGACAGCCTATTCAAATAATCGATACTTAGTCCACGATGCTCTTCACTTTCCAATTTAAACTCAATTGGCATCCACCCGCTTTTAACGGCTACCTTGATGGTTGGATTTTTTTCAAGCCATTTTTTTTCATTCGGTGTTAGCCTGATATCGGGCTGCTTTGTTGTGATTATTTTATCTGGCTCAATGGTTTGAGCAACACCTGCAGACACGCAGCCCCAGGGAAGTAAATAGCAAACAATCGCTAGCTGAACGATTAATTTCAGAGAAAACTGCTTATATTTTATTGTTAGACTTAGCATTTATTGGCGCCTGATTATGGCTCGTTTATTAAAAGAATTTTTAGCTTAAGACCACAAACGATTATATTCTCGGCATGCCTTACAGTGTAATAAACCACTGAAATGAGTCTGAAAACCTGCTGTGTGTTGGATTGATATGCTGCATATACAACAGAATGTTACCATTGAGCAGCTTATTCAAGCCTTCATTTAAAACACGGGAATAAGACTGTCAAAACTTAGTTATGCTTACCAAGAAAAAGTATCCTGTAAAATTATTTAAGCAATTGATATAGCTAAAATGTTTTGTTTCCATCTCAATAGTTAGCTTGGTGGATTCGCATATCGTTAATTAGAGTTCTGCATAACCAAAAATTCCTCAAACTGCTCGCAAGGTAAGGGTTTGCTGAATAAATAACCTTGATATAAATGGCAGCCGCTTTGATGTAGATACGCTCTTTGTGCTTCGGTTTCAACGCCTTCCGCGATAACTTCCAGACCCAAGCTTTGCGCTAGTGCAATAATCGTCTGTGCAATTGAAGCATCATTCGGATCAATTAAAATGTCTCTAACAAACGACTGATCAATTTTAAGTTGATCTAAAGGCATGCGTTTTAAATAAGTAAGCGATGAATAACCTGTACCGAAATCGTCGAGCGAAAAACTGATGCCTCGGTTTTTTAACAGATGCATTTTCTTGATAATGTCTTCTACATTTTCTGCAAACAAGCTTTCGGTTAACTCTAGTTTAAGTTTGCGGGGATTCACACCAAACTCATCCAACACACTGAATACTTGTTCTACAAAATCTGGCTGGCGCAACTGTCGTTGACTGACATTGACCGCTAAAGTCAGTTCTGAAGTTTCTGTATGCAAACTCCATTTCACCAGTTGCGCGCAAGCGGTTTGTAATACCCAGTGTCCAATTGATAATATCAACCTGGTTTCTTCAGCCATCGGAATAAAAAGCGCAGGTGACACCATGCCGCGCTCGGGATGTTGCCAACGCAACAATGCCTCGGCACCTATCACGCGACCAAGGTCATTTAACTGCGGCTGATAATGTAATAAAAACTGCTGCTTGCTTAAGCTTTGCCTTAAATCTGATTCCAATAAAACTTTAGCGGATATTTCTAATTGCATTTTTGGGTCGAAGAAGCGTAAAGCATTACGGCCAGCAGATTTGGCTTGATACATGGCTACGTCTGCACGTTTAAATAGCTCATTTACATTACTATCCTGGTCCGAAAATAACGTAATGCCAATACTTGCCGTACTTTGATGTTGATAACCCTCTAATAAATAGGGTTGATTCAAGCTGTTTAAGACTTTTTCAGCAATTTTGGTGGTTAATATGCCAGCCTCGGCTTCATCTAAACTGATATTTTCCAGCATGATGACAAACTCATCGCCACCGAACCTCGCCACACTATCGCTTTCTCGCACACATGATCTTAATCTTTCGCCAATTTCATTTAAAAGCAAATCACCTTTATCATGCCCAAGCGTATCATTGAGTGATTTAAAATTATCTAGATCAATAAAAAGTAATGCGCCGAAATGATGACTTCGCGCGCAGTTGGATAAAGCCTGCTTAAGTCGATCTAAAAGCAGAGTACGGTTCGGTAGCGACGTGAGTGGGTCATAAAATGCAAGGTATTGAATCTTATCTGCAGCTACCTTGCGGTCTGTGATATTCGTGTTAATGGTAAATATAGACTGCGGACGTCCCTGCTCGTTATAGACTAATGTCCAATGACTTTCGATGATGAGTTTTTCGCCATATTTACTGCATTGCTCAATTTCTCCGCTCCACTCACCACCTTTTAATAGTTTATCCATGGCCATGTAGAATTGATTGGTTTCTGGATACAGTAATTCTACAATTGTCTTTCCAAGCGCCTCTTCCCTTGTCCAACCGTAAAGGCGTTCTGCACCATTATTCCAAAACTCCACTTTATGATTCAAATCGCGCACCATAATGGCATCTTGCGCTTTGTCTAACAGTGAGGCTTGTGCTCGAATATGTCGATCCGAATTAAGTCGATCTAACTCTGCACTGGCTCTTGCGGCAAAAATCTTGAGCAATGAACAAATAAAATCTATGTCATGAGTCGGATTTTTAAGCAGGACCGCTACGACACCAATTGCTTGGCCTGTGGAATCGGTTAATCGTTGCCCGATACAATTTTTTGCACCTAGCTCGGTGATTAATGGCAGATGCTGTAGGCAATCAAGCGATGAGTGAGATAAAACAAAGCAATCTTTACCCATCAATGCAGAGCAAGCTTCATCTTTGATAGAAAAGCTAAAATAATCAGACTCTACACCTTCTTTGAGCACTGCTATTGATTGCAAAGTGGGGTTATCTTCAAGTGATAATTTAGCAACAAAACCAGCATCCGCGCTGGTAGCCTCTGTCATGTTTCTAGTCAACTGAATAAAGAAATTCTGATCTATCGATGCCGAAACGCTTGAAGCCATTTTGTATAGAGCAGCATGAAAGCGTTGCTTTTCTTGTTGTGCCCGAATATTCATGATGCCAAAAGATAAGTCATCGGCTAGTTCTTGTAACAGTTTTATTTCGCTATCAACCACCTGAATGACATTTTTTGCATACATTGCCACTAAACCAAATACTTGATTATTGTGAATTAAGGGTAAACAAATCACACCTCTATATCCACTATTAGTAGCTGAATCAAGCCAAGGCGCGAAATCAGCATCTTTTATAATATCTTCCACAACGATTGGTACGCCACCACGGATTGTTTTGGCCGCAGGGCCTTTACCTACCGCAACGTCTTCTGACCATGAAAGTTTAATATTTTCTAGATGAGATAAATTGCCAAAGTGGGCAACTGGCTTAATGCTTTTTTCAGGATCATTATATGAATAACCAACCCAAGCCATTTCATAGCCGCCCGTTTTTACGATCACCTCACACAAATCTGTCAGCAGTTGAAATTCGTTTTTAGAGCGTATTAAAAGCTCATTCGATAAACTTAATAATCTTAGCGCGCGGTTGACACTGGCAAGTTCGGATTCTGACTTTTTCCGATCGGTAACGTCTTGTCCAGAAATAAGTAAATAAGCTACTTTACCAAGCTCATCACGAATAGGCGTTAATACAAATTCGGTTTTCCTGCACTCGCCAGATGCGGTATGGTAATCAGTAGCAGCATGTACTACCTCGCCATTTTGTCCCGCTTCGATCACTTTTTTCACATATTGAGAAATTTTTGGATCATGTCGCCACCAACCAGTTTCCCAGAATTTCTTACCCATTTCTTCATGACGCTTATATCCACAGGCATCTAATGCAATATCATTAATGTCAATTACAGTGCCATTGACTTCGGTTAGACCCTGAAATAAATAAGATTGATTAAAGATTGCTGAGAGTTTGGCTTCACTTTTCGCCAAGGCGATTTCTTTATCTTTTTGCACTGTGACATCGCTCATCGCGACTACTGCACCCAGTTTATTTCCAGAGGGCGATATAATGGGTTGTCCGTTACATTTAACCTTTTTAATCGGTCGGTTTTTCGGCGCAATAACCAATTCTTCATCGATTAACTTTTCGCCACGGTAAGCACGAAACAATGGAATCTGCTCTAAGGACATTAATGTTTTGCCATCCGCTAAGTACAAATCATAATGTTCAGCCCACTGTTCTGGTGGCAGTTTTACTTCTTCCAAGCCATGAAGATCCCTTGTTGCGTGATTAAAAAGTGATAATTTTCCATTTTCATCGCAAGCAACAATGCCCTCTGACAAACTTTCAAGCAGAGCAGTCAAAAACTCTCGTTCTTTTCCTAAGTCTTCAGTTTTTGTAGTGAGTTTTTGATTGATTTTTATACGCTCTTTATTCAGTGCTTCAAGAGACTGCTGCTGGCGTCTGGTCTCTAATTGCACCATCACCTGATTAGCCAAGACTTTTAATGATTGAAGTTGTAACTGCGTAAGCGTTCTTGGCTGATAATCCTTAATTGCAAGCGTTCCTAATGTATGGCCGTTTGGCGAAACAAGTGGTACGCCGGCGTAAAATCGTATGTGCGGTTGTCCATGCACCATAGGGTTTTTAGAAAAAATCGCATCTTGCAATGCGTCTGGAACAACAAAGATATCGTCAGAAGTTAAAATGGCATGTGCACAAAAAGCCATTTCTCTATTATTTTGCCGCTCAGTTAACCCATAGGCTGATTTAAACCATTCTCTATCTTGATCTACCAGCGATACGGTAGCGATTGGTACTTGGCAGATATTGGCGATTAACTGGGTAATGTTGTCGAAATCGGGTTCGGGCGCGGTATCTAAAATGCAGTAAGATTTTAATTCTTTTAACCGGTTGCGCTCAGAATTGTCAATTTTCATCTAAAACCTAACCATTAAAATGAAATGCATTACCTGAAAATTATTGCATGAATATTTAAATAGATTAATCGAATTTCATCAACCGACCCAATCAAGTTTGTCATCCAGCAACATTAATTTTTAGCTATCTAGCAGTGAGCGATTTATCTCTTCAAGTCGGATGCAAACATCATATAATCAAATTAATATTAAAACACCAGTTTTTGCCGACCGTATGTGAGTTAAAGGTGATATTTTGTACAGCTAGCAGCTATTAAGTATTATCTCAGCTGCAACTTTAATGCTGTAATCGGCTTGCACTAACAGTCGATGTTTGTACTCAATTGTAAACAGGTATTTTTACTCAATGATTCAGCAAATGGCAGGCCAACCAACATTCTGTTCTTAAATCAATTAAACAGCATCTTTCTGGCCTGCTATGCTTTTTTTGTTTGATATAGACGTAAAATAATTCAACCGAATAACGATTAGGAATGGAATGACCTTGGATGTTCGCACGATTATGGTGCTGTTTGCCATGCTGTCCTTGCTATTTTCTGGCTTGATTTTATTAGCTGGATTACATACTCGCAGCATCAATAGTGTAAAGCAGTGGTCAATTGCCAGTCTGTGTATTGCTGTGGGTCTTGGCTCTGCTTATTTTTTTCAGACACCCACTGCTAATACAAAATATGCAGTACTGCTGGGTGCTACATTAATTACTACAAGCATAGCCTTACAATTTACGGGCATTCAATCATTTAAATCCAGCCGCATTTACCTGTGGCCAGCAATAATTTTTGTGACGATTGGCACCTTGCAAACTTATTGGTTTGAGTTTATTCAGCCAGATATTATCTCTCGCACTGTCGCAAACTCTGTTTTGTGCTCTATCGGCTATGCCGCTTGTGCGAGCGAAACCATCATCCGCAACAAACCTAAGCTTAATTGCATATCAAGACTCACTGGACTTTCATTTGCAATGCTGTCACTTGCAATGCTTATCCGGGCAATATTGATCTTTCAATCGCCGCCAGAAGCATATAGTTTGTATTTAAACATCCCAGTTAATCCTGCTACTTTTATCATCACCTGCATTTTGCAGTTGTGTGTCACTTTCGGTTTCTTACTCATGCTTAATGGTCAACTTGTTACCGAGATTGAAAAACTTGCTTCACGCGATGCGTTAACTGGTGCATTCAATCGCCGCCTGTTTGAAGATGAAATGGCAAGGTTGCAATCACGCTGTAAACGAACCGGTGAAAAATTCTCTTTAATGCTGATAGATGTAGACAATTTCAAATTGATTAACGATAACTACGGTCATCTTAATGGGGACGAAATATTACGCAGATTAGCCAATATTGTGCTGACATCAATCAGGACTGAAGATTATTTTGCACGATATGGCGGCGATGAGTTCTGTGTTTTACTGCCCTCAACCAATACAGCAGAAGCCCATATAGTCGCTAATCGTTTGCGTGAAACCTACGCTGCAACCGCATTTATTGTTGCAGGTAAAACCATCAAAAGTTCAATCAGTGTCGGAATCGTCGATTCTTCGCAGGTTGGGCTGGAATTCAAAACCTTGCTATCTGCTGCAGACCAGGCGCTTTACCAAGCCAAGCAAACTGGCAGAAACAAAGTAGTTTTGCACTCAACCGCGCTTGATTCCTGATGATTGAATGGCGCTTGAGGTGCACGATTTGGCCACATTAACCAGAAAATAAATATTGTGCATTTATAATAAATGACAGCGAAATGATTAATAGGTAGATATTTAATCTTTAAATAACGCTAAAAATGATAGGAAAATAAAATGGATTGGAAAATTGAATTGATGTTAGCTCTACGAATCCTGTATGCCGCATTGCTGGGGGGTATGATTGGCTGGGAGCGTGAAAACAATGATCAGGATGCAGGTCTTCGTACCTATATGGCCGTTGCTGTCGGCTCATGTGCATTCAGTATCATTTCCCAACAGGCCTTAGGTGATCCTTCAAGAATTGCTTCTCAGGTTGTGACTGGTATTGGTTTTATTGGTGCTGGTGTTATTTTACAAGTACGCGGACGTGTCCAAGGGCTAACGACAGCGGCTACATTATGGGCAACTGCAGCAGTTGGCATGGCAAGTGCATTCGGTATGTATTTAATGGCGGGACTGTGTGCAGTGTTGATTCTTGGCATGTTGAGTCTGAATAATCTGCCGGGATGGAATCGTTTTACAAAGAAAAAGATAGTGGGTTCTAAAGATAAACCCTAGCTTCTCTAAGCTATTGGCTGCCTATTAGCTAGGCTCATCAATTACAATTGAAAATTACTTTTACGCTATTAACTAATGGGCAACATAGCTCTAACACACTAGGAGGTTTTCATGAAATGGACGGGTATGTTTCTTGTCGGTTATTTTATCTTAATTGGTGGAATTATTGCCGCGCTATGGAAATTAGGTGTTCTTGCAGATATAGGCACAACATGGACTTTAATCGGAGTCGTCATAGCCGTCGGTATTGGCATCATGCTCGCTGTATCCAACAGCGGTAACAAAGACAATATCTAAATCATCAGCAATCGACAGGGTTGCAAGAAAATATGGGATTGTGGTCTATTTTTGCTGCGGCATATCTCGTTAATTGATATCTCTTAATTTAGGTAAATTACGCAGCACATCTTGATAGCCCCATGCTTTTTGCATACTTACTTCAATCACACTTCAACCCACTTAACTCATCTTAAATATTACTCACGTCAATTTGGATTTTTTACACAGATTCTAAGTCGTCGGCTTTTAAATTTTAATATAAATTAATATATTGGCTTGCATAGATTTTAGTCATTAGATTTAATTAGTTAAATCTACAACATCTGCAATAAGAGCATTAATTTGCAAATGATAGGAGTAGAATAATTAATGAACTAATTAATTATTAGTTAACTTTACAAGGTTAAGGCTAGTTAATCTTCTTTTAAAGTCATAACCTATAAATCTATGGATATTCATTTCTTGCAGCCTGTCTCAGATGCCGAAAAAAAGCGCATTAGCGCTTTACATAGCTATAAAATACTCGATACTCCCAATAGCTTAACTTTCGATAGCATCACAAAGCTAGCTTCTCAGTTACTCAACGTTCCAATATCCCTGATCAGTTTTATCGATCAAGATCGAATTTGGTCAATTTCTCATCATGGCACCGATATTCAGCATTACGAACGCATCGAAGGTTTTTGCGCTAGTGCGATTCATGAATTTAAGCCATACATCGTTAATGACGCCAGTATTGATCCGCGCTGTGAAAGTCATCCTTTGGTCAAGCAAGATCCAGGCGTGCGTTTTTATGCTGGAATCCCACTCACGGTTGAAGGGAAATACAATCTTGGTACATTATGTATTATTGACTTTAAGCCTCGGGTACTAACGAATCAAGAACTTGAAACACTAAATTTGTTATCGAAAATGGCAATAGATGCCATAGAGTTGCACGCCAAAAACAATGAGATTAATGCACTTAATCACGAACTTAACTCGAGTGAGCAACATTTTCGCTCACTGTTTGACCAAGCTGGAGTAGGCGTTTCACTGGTCAATGCGGCAAGTGGGACTTTCATTAAAACCAATCAGAAATATTGTGACATCGTAGGCTATAGCCTGTCTGAATTAGAGAACATTGACCTCACTTCACTTACACACCCTGAGGATAGAGAGTCGCAACGTAAATTTACCCAGTCCTTATGCTTTGGAGAGGTTTCTGAATACAACATACAAAAAAGATATATCCGTAAAGATCAATCCATCGCCTGGGTTGATATTACTTGTACTGCATTATGGAAAGCTGGGGAGAACCCAACCACGCATATTGCGATAGTGCAGGACATCACTGAGAAAAAATTAGCAGAGATTGCGCTTAAAAATAGTGAAGAGCGTTGGAGCTTTGCATTAGAGGGCTCAAATCAAGGGGTGTGGGATCTTAACTTGGAAATTAACCAGATATTTCTCTCTCCAAGATGCAAACAAATGCTAGGTTATTCCGAGGATCAGATTTCCAGCGATATGGATGAATGGGTCAAGCTGATTCACCCAGATGATATTCCATGCTTAGTTTCCTCTAGACTGGCCGCTTTAGAAGGAACCGCTACAAGCTTTGAAAATGAACATAGAAAGTTTACCGCTGATGGCGAATGGAAATGGATCCAAGTGAAAGGAATGGTTGTTCAGAGAAATGAGCAAGGTGCGCCACTAAGAGTGATTGGTACTTACACTGATATTAGCGAAAGAAAACAGATTGAAGCAGAAGTGTTACATCTGGCGCATTATGACCGCATTACTAACTTACCTAATCGGACACTTTTTCTTGACCGACTGAATCAAGATTTAAAGAAAGCTAATCGCAATAACAAACCAATTGCACTGATGATGCTAGATTTAGATCGCTTTAAAGAAGTAAACGATACGCTAGGGCGCCACAAAGGCGATTTACTCATTAAACTGATTGCTGATCGTTTATCAAGCTGTATTCGTGGAACTGATACTATAGCTAGGTTAGGTGGCGATGAGTTTATGTTTATTTTAACTGACCTAAATCAGATTAGCGATGCAGATAAAATAGCAAAAAAAGTTCTTGAAGTTGTTGCTGAGCCTTGTTTGATTGATGGCGACATTGCCTATGTCACCGCCAGTATCGGAATAACCTTATACCCTACCGATAGTATTGATACTGACACCTTGCTCAAACATGTTGATCAAGCCATGTATGACGCTAAAAATAACGGCAGAAACAGATATTCCTATTTCACGCCGCGTATGCAAAAAGTCGCGATGGAGAAAGTTAATTTAGCCAATCAAATGCGACATGCATTGGTTAGAAATGAATTTAGACTACTTTATCAACCTATTGTAGATTTAAATTCGCTGCAAGTGCATAAAGCTGAGGCTTTAATTAGATGGCATATATCAGAACAGGAGTTGATTAGTCCTGCATTGTTTATCCCGATTGCTGAAGAAACAGGTCAGATTGTAGAAATTGGTGAGTGGGTGTTTAAACAAGCAGCTCAGGCAATTAAAAGTTGCCGTGAGAAAATTTACCCAGATTTTCAAATTAGCATCAATAAATCGCCGGTTCAGTTCCGTGTTAACAATGAGCATCATTCGTCATGGTTTGAGCATCTTGAATCGTTAGAACTGCCAGGAAGTAGTTTGGTGGTGGAAATTACTGAAGGTTTATTGCTGGATAAAAGTGAAAGTTTAGTGCGGCAATTTCAGGCTTTTAGAGATGCAGGCATACAGGTGGCACTCGATGACTTTGGCACAGGTTATTCGTCTTTGTCATATCTAAAGCAATACTATATTGATTACATTAAAATCGACCAGATTTTTGTAAAAAATTTAGCGCCTGATTCAGAAGACTTAGTTTTGTGTGAGGCGATTATTGTGATGGCACATAAGCTAAAAATGCACGTGATTGCTGAGGGTGTAGAAACCTTGCAACAACTAGAAATACTTAAAGCGGCGGGATGTGATTATGTCCAAGGCTATTACTTCTCTAAACCTATACCACTTGAAGATTTATTTCAATTTAAAGTAAAAACGGATTTAAGCTAAGCTACTTCACCGTACATCTACCATCTTGGCACACGTATTTTCAATTGTAAAAAACATTTATTGATTAAAAAGAAAAATCCCACTGTGCCCAAAGCCTGTGTTCAGCATCTTTTTTGAGTTTAATCGGATCTTCTACAGAGAGTCGGCTTAACTGCAAGCTCAGCTTGTTAAAGTGGCCTTCAAGAAAATAGTTAATCACTGCACTAAACTCCGTCTGCTTATCGTTATCACGCTCTGTGTCCATGTCTACAAAAGCATAACGTCCTGCAAACTCAACATTTTTAGGAATAAAATAGATTTGCGGATGGGGGAAATATCCTGCTTGAATAAACCCACCCAGCAGCTTTGTTTCTTCATCGTTATTGAGGGTGTCTTTAATCGTTTTTGCATGCAGTTCGTGCAAAAAAGAAAAACCCTTCCATTTGAAATGTACTTCTTCCATCATTTGACTAATTTTATATTGGCCAGATTTTGCACCTCCATCTTCAAAGTCTTGTGACGGAGATCTATATCTTGAATTACCAGCACTATCGACATCTGTTAAATTTCTACAGCTTCTGCTGTCTGTTTCAAAAGCAGTACATTTGCTTCTGTTTGAATTGGCGGCAATCGAAATATTTAATGCAGGCTGTTGCTGAAACTCGATATCAGACTGGTTAAATTTCATTTCACCACCCAGCGCATTCCACTGCAATCTTCCGGAATACATGATGTTACTATCATCATTATTTCTCTCGCCAACGCCCAAGCCGGTAAATGCCCCGGCATAATAAGTCATGTCATGCCAAGTATCTGCAAATAAATTACCTTTTATTTCAATACCTTGTTGGCGATCAACGGTGAAAATATCGTTCACAATAGAACGATTGACGAACTGTTGATTGCCGGAGGAAGTGACACGTTCATTGTTATAGGAGACCTTGCCACGTCCAACGCGTACTTGTGCCCATTTGTATTTATCGACGGTTAGATTTAGATCCCTAAGTACAGGCTGTGACCAATCGTATTGCAAGTAATATTTAAGCCAAGGCACATATGCATGTCCATTCAACTTGGTTCGAGCGCGACGGATCATAAATGACTTTTCATCTCTCTCAAGATCTGCCAGCGTGCGAGGATCACTATCAAAAGGTTCAGCGTAACGCGCTTGAATCCTATTTTGAATGGCGAGGGAGAACTTATCGTCATTCGTTCTAAATTCAAAGCCGTTTTTACCATAGCTGATATCGGCAGGGATGTTGCTTTTTTTAACCGGCTGTTCAACCTTGGTTACCTTAACCTCTTCAGAAATGTCAGCGTCAGCATTAGCACTTACTGGTAAACGACTTTCTTGTTTTTCTGCTGTAGCAACTGATTTAGATTTAAGCTCAGCTTCGATTTCAGCTTTAAGCGTAGCCTTTAGCTTATCCATATCTTCTTTTCTTTCAAAAGATCCAAGCTTGGCACGGTTCTCACCAGGAGCAGCATAAATTTGTTGTGTGTCGTTATCAACATACAAGTCTAAGGCAAATGCAGGATTTGTTAATAAAATCGTTGCAATTATGGTTGATAAATAAGTTAATGCTATGCTTTTGATCTTCATGTCATCACCATAAAAAGATGGGTAAAAAAGTTAAAATATTAATTAGCATTTTAAGGGAAGTATGCGATGAATGCTGCTAATAAAAATACAGTCAAAGCTGATCCGAGTTAACTCAGTCTGTAATTTTTAAAATCTAAGGACGTAAAAAAGCCCACATTTCTGTGAGCTTTTAAAATACTGGTGGCCGGGGACAGAATCGAACTGTCGACACGCGGATTTTCACATTATCGGACTTTAGGGAAGTGTCAAATATTACCTAATTTTATTAAATTTATTTACTATTTAGACATATCGCTGTTTTAAAAAGGTTTTTTTAAGTTTTGAAGTTGATAATTATTCTAAGCTATCAACGCCTTTCCATATCGGCACTGCCTTTGGGTGTGTGATAAATTTCTTTCTGTAGACATTAAGGATAAGTGTTTTAACTTCTTTAAACTCGCCTAACAATTTATTACACTCATCTTTCCGCGGAGCCTCGCATCTAAAAGCCATATCCACACTCACGTAACTTTTTGAGCCAACGTCTATGATTCGTTTAATCACACTAGGGTGCGCGTAATGCCCGCCTTCAGTAAACGCCCATTCAATATGCTGACCTTCCTTAACAACAAACCACGGTCCAGAGCGCTCTTGCCAACCAAAGGGTTTGTTATTTACTTTTATAATCGTATCTTTGCGCTCTTTCACAGCATTAATTGCCATGGTAATACTAGGGTAACCAATTTCAATTAGATAAGCTGGGTCAAATTGTGATGATTTTTTGGCGTTAGAATGACGCTTCTTTTCATGCGCCATTTTTGTTGAAGCCCCTACACTGATTGAATTGAGACATATTAGGATTGCAAATAGGTAAATAATGCTTTTCATTTAAATCCTATAAAATGTTTATTGGTTTCGATTCCAAACACAAAACACTAGGTTTGGTAACAGCATTATAGTTACATTCATGTCCAAATGAAAAAAGCCCACATTTCTGTGAGCTTTTAAAATACTGGTGGCCGGGGACAGAATCGAACTGTCGACACGCGGATTTTCAATCCGCTGCTCTACCGACTGAGCTACCCGGCCAGCTGCAACATAATTATTTGCAAGTCGCGCATTATAGCAAACTTCACATGAATTAACACAGGCAAGCGCAATTTAATTCAAACTTAAGGTGTTAAGTTAATTTAATTGTTTTATGATGACAATCAACTTGCTGTTACCATTTAGTCATGGCGTAGCTTATTTACGTGCAAATTGCGGCAATAACATTAAAAGGAGCTTGATATGGGAATGTTTTCATTTATTAAAGAAGCAGGCGAAAAACTATTTGGTATTGGCGAAGCTAAAGCCGCTGAAGAAGTTGCCAAAAAAGCACCAACCCCAGTAAACGTAGATGCCGCCAACAAAGCGGCCGCTGATGCAATTTCAGCTTATGTTGCTAAAATGAATTTAACCGCACAGGATTTAACCATTGGCTTTGATGGCGCGTCTGCAACTGTGATTGTGCAGGGCATGGCGGATACACAGGAAACCAAAGAGAAAATTCTATTATGCTGTGGCAACGTAAAAGGTGTTGAGCATGTGCAGGATCAACTAGGCGTGCTAGAAACAGCAGCCGAGCCGCAATTTTATACGGTTGTCAGCGGCGATACTTTATCAAAAGTGGCTAAAGCGTATTATGGCAACGCGAATGCTTATATGAAAATTTTTGAAGCCAACAAGCCAATGTTAAGCCATCCTGATAAAATCTATCCGGGTCAAATGTTACGTATTCCACCGCAATAATTTTTTAATATCAATAAGGGAGTTTTACCATGAGTACATTTTTACGCACATTACTAGCAGGTGTTTTTGCTGTTTCGTTATTAGCAGGCTGTAACAAATCAGACGATGCCGTAGAAAATATGAAAGAAGAAATGGGCGAAGCAGTAGACGCAACCAAAGAAGCGGCTGGCGCGGTTGCAGAAGAAACTAAGGAAGTAGTGAGCGATGCAGCAAATGATGCTGCAGCGGCAACCTCAGAAGCAGCGGCTGAAGCAAAAGAAGAAGCCGGAGATGCGGTACAAGCTGCAAAAGAAGCTGCTAACAAAGCAACAGATTAATCTTTAATCAGTTTTGCATGAATTTAACCCGTAAAGCCGTGAGGTTTTACGGGTTTTTCATTTACACTTCTGGCTATGAATCGATTTAATATTTCCCCACTGAACAGCCATCCAGAGTTCAGTGCTTTGCAATCTTCGTTATGGCAAAAAATCAACCAAAAAACTAAACCACTTGGAGCATTAGGCCAATTAGAAAATCTGGCACTTCAAATTGGGTTAATCCAAAATACGCTCATTCCCCAATTAAATCAACCCACTATTTTAGTATTTGCGGCGGATCATGGCATCGCCAATCATGCTGTTAGCGCTTTTCCGCAAGCAGTAACTGCGCAAATGGTCATCAATTTTTTACAAGGCGGTGCGGCGATCAATGTTTTCGCAAAGCAAAATAATATGCTTTTGCGTGTGGTTGATGCGGGTGTTAACTATATATTTGAGCCAAAAAATCAATTAATTCATGCATTAATTGATGCCAAGATAGATTTTGGAACACGCAATTTTTTGACTGAACCTGCAATGACCTTAACGCAGTCTTCGCAAGCAATCGCAAAAGGTGCGGCGCTGGCAAAAACAGAAATTGATAATGGCTGCAATGTGCTGGGGTTTGGTGAAATGGGGATTGGCAACACGTCATCCGCCAGTTGCCTGATGAGCGTATTGTGTGGCATACCGATTGAACAATGTGTAGGTCGAGGCACAGGTTTGGATGATGCTGGAGTCAACCACAAAACGGCGATATTAAAGCAAGCGATTCAACTGCATGACTTAAATGGGCAAGAAGCAATGCATGTTTTGGCCACTTTTGGTGGCTTTGAAATTGCCATGATGACTGGTGCAATGCTTAGCGCCGCCGAACATAAAACATTACTAATCATTGATGGCTTTATCGCAACCGCCGCATTATTGGTTGCTTATAAATTACAACCCAATATCATGGATTACTGTGTGTTTGCACATTGTTCCAATGAAACCGCGCATCGTCAAATGTTAGATTATTTAGGTGCAGAACCTTTACTGAACCTCAATTTACGATTAGGAGAAGGATCTGGCGCTGCGCTGGCTTATCCAATTGTTCAAGCGGCAGTTAACTTTTTAAATGAAATGGCCAGTTTTGCCAGTGCAGGCGTTAGCAAAAGCGTCGCCAGCATTAGTCCTGAAAAAGCAGCTTAATGCAAAAACAATGGCAACATTTCTTGCTGGCTTTAGGGTTTTTCACGCGTATTCCAGTGCCAAGTTCAATAAATTTCCAAGAGTCGGATTTAAACCATTCCGCTAAATACTTTCCGCTAATTGGTGTCATTGTCGGCTTTTTTAGTGCGGTTTTTTTCTACGCTGCCGGCCTTATTTTTCCACAAGCAATTGCTGTTTTAATTAGCATGGCTGGTACTATTTATCTTACCGGTGCGTTTCATGAAGATGGCCTTGCAGATAGCGCTGACGGCATTGGTGGAGGCTGGGAACGTGAGCAAATACTCACTATTATGCAAGACTCCAGGCTAGGAACCTATGGCGCGATAGCTTTATTTTTAATACTGCTGGCTAAATTTCAAACGCTAAATAGCCTTAATCCAATTTTTATTCCATTCGCTTTAATTACTGGCCACACATTAAGCCGATTGTGGGCTGTATTGTTGATGGCTACTTTAATTTATGTAAAGCCTGCAGGAAAAGCCAAACCGCTTGCCACAAAACTAACTAAAGCCGATTTAATAGTTGCCATCTTTTTTGGGTTATTGCCATTTCTGTGTATTGTTAGCCTATTAATTGTGAGTAAGCACTCACAATTAATTACTGCCAAATTTGTGTTAATGTCGATTCTGCCTGGCTTAATTGTATGGCTTTGGTGGCGTGCAAAACTCATCAAAAATCTAGGCGGCTATACTGGCGATACTTTAGGCGCAACCCAACAGCTGACAGAGCTGGCATTTTACTTGGGTGTATGTGCGTGGTCGATTGACATATGAATCTAACATTAATTCGTCATACTTGTTTACAGATTGCACCTGGTATTTGCTATGGGCAAAGCGATATTGATGTAGCTGCCACTTTTATTCAAGAATCTAGGATTACAAAGACAAAATTAGCTGATATAGAATTCAATGCCTTGTACAGCAGTCCATTGCAACGCTGCGAAAAATTGGCCAGTGTACTCAATATCGGCGTTCCAATAGTTGATCATAGGCTCAAAGAACTACATTTTGGCGATTGGGAGCTGCATGCTTGGGATGCGATTCCGCGCGATTTTTTTGATGTATGGGCGCAAAACTATGCGAATATTTCGCCACCAAACGGCGAGACTTTCACCCAATTACAAGTGCGCGGAATTGATTTTTTGAACGAAATTTTAACTAAACATGCTGCAGAAAATATCGCAATTGTGACGCATGGAGGTATGATTCGCGCCCTGCTTGCGCATGTATTAAATATGCCGCTAAAAGGCTTGTTCCGATTTAATATTGATTATGGCAGCATCACACAACTGGAATTTGGTGATGTAAAATCAGGTGCTGTGCCTAAAATTAACTTTGTAAATTTATAAAAAACACCGCACTTCTTGCATTAAGTCGTAGCTGTCACTTTAATTCTATGGTCAAAGCATTCCACTATTTGCCCGGCGCGGATCTTGGCGGTTTTACGCAATTCAACTATGCCATCTACCATTACAATACCGTCTGCAACAAAGGCTTTTCCTTGTCCACCGCTATCGGCAATACCAGTGGTTTTAAGCAAATCACATAGCGCAATAAACTCACCTTTTAACTCAAATATGCTGTTTTCCATTTTGCTTGCCAATTTAATTTCTAAGCCAATCTAGCCTTTTAATTTAAGCGGCAAACCTGCCGCAACAAATACAACTTCATGTGCCAGCTGGGCAACTGCTTGATTCAACCTGCCCTGCTCATCCTGAAACTGGCGGTTAATTGCACCTAAAGGGACGATTCCCATGCCAACTTCATTACTTACTAAAATTATGCTGCCTTGTATATTTGGCAGCGCCGCCAAAAATACTTGGCGCGCATCTTGCCAAAATTTTTCTGTGTCACTGACATGTTGAGCTGGCACGCATTCAGGGCAAATACACTGCGCCAACCACAGTGTTAAACAATCCACAACTACACAAGTATTTGCATTGGCTTGTTCAAATAGAGAAGGTGCCAGTTGATGAGGCGTTTCTAATGTTTTCCAGTGTGCTGGGCGGGATTGCTGATGTAATGCAACGCGTTGCTTAAACTCTTCATCGTACACTTGTGCAGTGGCGATATACGTCACTGGCAAGCCAGACTTAATCGCCAGTTTTTCAGCATAGTGGCTTTTACCTGAACGCGCACCACCCAAAACTAATGTGATTTTATTCATATAGATTTTAGTTACATGTTGAAATAAAAAGACCGCTTTAAATTAAGCGGTCTTTTTATTAAGCATGATTATATTTTTGAAACCTGTATTGGCTTTATGCTACGCCAAAGTGCGGCAGTCAACCAGACAAAAGCAAAATACATCGTCGCAAATCCCATCCAGTTTGGTAAATACTCCCAACCGTGCTGCATGGATTCAATTAAACCTTCAGCGGGGAAGCGATCAGAAAACAAATAATAGGTTTGTGTGGAAATAACAAAAGCAATAAATGTGGTGCCTAAACTAACCAAAACGTAAGGCAGCACAGCATTTGTATTGGCTACAAATACATCTTTTTGCTTACTCAACCAAACACCACCTAACCACATCGCGCCATAAGCTGGAATCAAACCCCAATAACCATTGGTTAAGCAAAAGCCTTGTGCAGGATCAAATGCCGCTGCGCCAAAATCAATTACTGTTGCTAGTACAAACAATGCAGCAAACCAAGTGGGGCGCTTTAAAAACAAACCGCCCAGCAAAAACAATACTAAGCTGGCATCTGGTAATGAAACATGCGTTAACACATGGCTGCCGCGCGTTAACAGCATAAAAAACGTAATAACGGCAGCAATAATGAGTTGTTTAGGTAAAGTTAAATTGTTTTGCATTGTAAACCCTGTGCTTTAAGCTTAAAAAAGCCACAAATAAATAATACTGAATGATACCATTTTGCGGCTTTTTTATCAGAATCAATCTTAAAAATCAGCGCGCATTCCCACGCGCCAAGTACGCGCAAAATCAATTGGATAAAGTCCATCATCTTGAATCTGAATAGAGTTTTCCTGTTCAAAAATATTGTTAATCGCAGTAAAAAAATTCAAATTCTTATATTGATAATTTAGAGCAATATTGGTTGAATTGTAGTTATCCTGGCGTTGGTCAAAATTATTTTGGAAATCATTGAAAGCATAAGCTTTTGAGCGCCATGTATGGTTGAAATTAACACTGGCATGCTCAATAAATGCATAGTTTAAATTTGCAACCACCGTGTGTTTTGGCACACCAGGTAAATCTTTGTTTTTAATAGCCAATGTTCCATCATTATCTGAATCAATAATCGCACGCGTATAGGTGTAAATTAAGCCAGCAGTTAGCTGGTTGTTCAATTTAAAGTGGTCTTGAAGTTCTAGACCATATTTATGCGATTGATCAATATTTGTGTTGGTTCCAAAAAAGCCAAATGTAGGATTATAGAAAATCTCGTTTTTTAGTTCGCTATAAAAAGTATTTATTTTGAGGCGATTATTCGGCAAAACATGATTAAGTCCAATATTCAAGGTTTTAGATTTTGCAGGAACGATTTCAGGATTAAAGCCAAATCCAAATCCAAAAAACCGATCAATATCGGGTGCTTGAAACGCTTGGTTAAAGTTGGTAAATATACTCGTTGCAGCACTTAACTTGTAATTTGCACCAATATCAAACGCTTCCAGATGGTTGTCTTTGTTTAACTTTGCAGAGCCAACCGGTGCAAAATCGTATTCCACTCGCTCGTGCCTTGCACCTGCAGACATGATCAACGCATCCCATTGGTATTCTACCTGTGCAAAAATACCTAAGTTTTCTTTGCTGGTAGTATCACTCGTGCGCTGCATTTTGCCGTCAAACTTTTGCAAACCTGTTAAAGCTCTTAAATTGCCGCCTTCATATTTTAAGGTTAGGTCATCGCTGGAATAATCATAATCACGCAATTGAGAGAAGAAATTGAATGTATCAAAAAAAGAGGTTTTATCTTCCTGCCCATGGTTATATTCAAAACTGATATTTTGGCTAATATCGTACTCAAAACCTAAGCGCCATTGATCAGTTTTGTATTGTTGATAGGTGTAGGCATTGCCAGAATTTTGACGCGGGTTATCTTTAAATTCTGCTTCTGTCAAAGTGCCGACATAAAATGTGTTAATGCGTGCGCTGGTGGCTTCCGCTTTTAAACGCAGCGTATCATGTGGTTTGATTTTAAGTTTCACGTTTTGCGTTGCGCTATCAAACGTATCGCGCTCACCAAATATATCTTTTTTACTAAATCCATCATGGCTATCATCTGCCGCGCTGGCAGATAAATCAACATATTGCTCTGAAATGCCAGCCGAAATGTAGCCAGATTTTTGGCCATAATTACCCAACGAACCACCGATTGTGAAGCCAGTTTTAGCTTTGGTATAAATCTGTATAGCGCCAGCAGTAGCGCCATCGCCATAAATGACCGATCCGCTACCTTTGCTGATTTCAATACGCTCAATATTACTCAATGGTATTGCGCCTAATAATTGTGGCGTTAAATCGATATTATTGAGGCGTTGACCATCCAAAGTAATTGCAACATTTTGATAGCCATTTTCACTGCCAAAACCGCGTAGATTAATCAACGGTGCGGCTTTATTACCAAAACCAGATAACACGTTTAATGAAGTTTGTTGTGCCAAAAAATCATATAAAGTTGCAGCGCCAGAAGCTTCGATTTGTTTAGCCGTATGAATTTCAGAGGCATAAGTGGTTTCTGACTCTTTGCGCTCAAAGCGATTGGCTTTAACGGTGACGTCTTCTAGACTAATATTTTCTGCGGCAAAAAGTGGAGATGTAATTGCCAAACCGAACAGGCTGGCAATAATAGACTGTTTCATTGTAATGATATCCCTGTTAATCACGCGACCCCGCGTGCTTTTTATAATGAGGAATACCGGAAATGTTTGAATAAATCAGAACGAAATTGCAGAAAAATTGATGTAAATTTTGACTGCAAATTGTGTTTTGATTACCGTCACCCCGCGGTATTTCCTAACGAGTTTGTTGCAGGCCGGTCTCCGGGCTTGTGAGGAATGATTTGCGCCTTCCCAAATTGATATTCAGTGGCATATTGCAAACCTACTCTCACTTACCGTTGCGGGGGCAGCATAAGCCTTGTTTTAGTGTTAATTAATAAAACTAAAACGCACTTATTTCCCAGTTTCACCCTTGTTAATTGATTATTAACGTCAGGCACCTAACAACTAAACTGAATTATAGCGTTAATTTTATTCTGCCTGTGATTCTATTACCGCTTTGGCACTTGAATATTTACGCACAACTCACTTAAAACATATCAAATTACTTTGAATAGTCAACGTTAGCTATTGACTATAATGATTTTTTTCAATTATAGTAGGATATGGATGCAGATTTAAAGAGATTAGAAGATAAAATTAACAAACTCGTTTCTTTGTGTGTATCACTGCGCGAAGAAAACACGCAACTGCGTGGCGATTTGAGCCAAGTACAGCAAAACTCTTCTACATTAAAAAACAATATGCTTTTAGCAAGTCAAAAGCTGGAAGTTCTGTTGGAAAAAATGCCCGCTGAAATAGCACCTGCTGATGACGAAACCCTATGAGCACCACAAAATCAATTGATGTAAATATTATGGGACGTGAATTTGCTGTCGCCTGTACGGACGAAGAGCGTGCAGGTTTGCTTGAGGCTGTCCGTTATCTAGATAAAAAAATGCACGATATTCGCGATACAGGAAAGGTAGTTGGTGTAGAACGTATTGCAATCATGGCGGCGCTTAATTTATCGCATGAGCTGCTGCACACTAAGACTGGCGATGTTGACATCGGCGATTATAAGCGTAGGATTAGCCTCATGCAGAATCAAATCGATGAACTGATGCTTGACCAAAATAAGCTACTGTAAATAATAATTAACAGTTTTTATGTGTTAACTTTACTGTTTGCTTAGCTTTTAAATCTAGCTGTTTAGCTAGGCTGTTTTAATCAGTTATATTCATCTTTTCGTCACAAGTTAGTTTTACCATTTAACTTGTTTTCTGTGGTGTTGCTTGAGTCTTAAATTCCTTGAACTAGTTTTCGTTATAGGTTTCAGCTATTCAAGTCGCGGTGTGAGCGCTCTAAATTGGGATATCTTTTAAGGTACCCTTGGCGAGTGAACCTAAAGCGCTTTAGGTTGTTACCACTTGGACCTTTTTGGTTCAGGATAACGGCTCAGGCAACACCACAGCAAATAGGTTTTGTTTTTAACGCAAAATTTCCACGTTGTTTTTCGCTTGTCGTACCACTTGTGCTGCCTTCGCTCTATCGCCTTGAACTTTTGCGTTAAAATCCAAAACCATTACTGTTGAAATTATGCTAATTCGGCGTTATTTTCCCCCTCGTGTTAACGTATTGCGCTCAATCAAATGCCTTACAATTTCACCCATAAAACCAAAATGAAGTATTAAGTTACTTATTTACTTAAAAACTTAAACCATTAACGTAATTCGTGATATTTCAAATCAGCCAAACTGACAATTTCCAAACATTTTTCATGACACGCTTCTAAGACCACTGGCGGTGCAAAACCAGCCTCACTCGCTTCTAGCCAGCGCGCTGCGCATACGCACCAGCGATCACCTTCCACTAAACCTTCAAAACCATATTCGGGCCTTGGTGTGCTTAGATCGTTACCACGAGAAATTGAAAAAGCTAAAAACTCATCTGTCACTTGCGCACAAACGGTGTGGCTGCCTGTATCTTCGGCACCAGTTTCGCAACATCCGTTACGCGTAAAGCCTGTTATTGGGTCTAAACCACAGGTTTGCAGAGTTGTGCCTAATACATTTCGCGCCATATTTTATTCCCGATATATTAATTAAAATTGATGATTTTCAATTATCATACCCAAAATTAATGGTTTACGTTTTAAATTAAGAGAGATAAATGGCGATGCGTTATTGGTTGATGAAGTCGGAGCCTACAGATGTATCGATTGATGATTTAGCCGCCAAACCGAATCAAACGGTCGATTGGTATGGTGTGCGTAATTACCAGGCGCGAAACTTTATGCGCGACCAAATGAACATTGGCGATGGTGTATTGTTTTACCACTCCAACTGCGAAACGCCGGGCATTGCAGGTATTGCAGAAGTGAGTAGCTTGGCTTATCCAGATCGCCTACAGTTCATTAAGGGGCATAAATATTTTGACGAAAAAGCCACCCAAGAAACACCACGTTGGTTTAATGTAGATGTAAAGCTGGTGCGAAAAACACGTTTATTGAGCTTAAAAGAACTACGCGAAATCCCAGAGCTTGAAAGCATGCGAATATTACAACGAGGCAATCGATTATCGATTACGCCCGTAGATCCAAAAGAATGGTTTTTTATTTTGGATCTACTTAAAATATAAGTACAAAAAAGAATAGTTTATTTAATTTTTTGAATAAATAATTACCCCAATTTTAGGGTTAACTTTTTAATGAGTTCAAATACAAAAAAGCCCGCTTTTACGGGCTTTTTAACGGTTAAGTCTAGATAAACATTGAATACTAAGGTTTATCCAGACTACCCATTGCTTTCGGATAAGTGACCAAACCCCAAGGCATGCCTTTTACTTCTAATTGTTTGGTTACTTCCAATTTTTCTGCATCAATCACATACACTGCATCCGATTTTCCACAAGCCAATAAAATTTGTTTGTCATCTGGCGTAAAACTAAAGTGCCAGCAACGGTTGCCCGTTGGAATATCTTTGATTTTTTCATAAGTTTTTGCATCAAACACTTGCAACAATTTAGCTTTATTGGTTGCTACAAAAATACGCTCACCTTTTTTATCATACGAAATGCCATAAGGCGTTTCTGCAGTATCTACGGTGCGCACTAAATTATAGTCTTTGTCTAATACCATAAACTTGTTGCCATACTCTAGTGTAGCCAAGTATGTCGTGCCATCTGGTGAAATTTTGATTCCACGTGGACGATCGCCCAATTCGTGTGTTTGAATCGTTTTGACCAACTCGCCAGTTTCAATATTGTGCACTGTCACTGTATTGTCAGCTTCATTAGTGATAACTAGTTGTGTGCCATCCGCTGAAAACTCAATGCCTTCTGTTTCTGGTCCGCCGGTTATTTCACGTACTTTTTGTCCTTTGGTTAAATCAACCACTGCAATTTTTGCCGGGATTTTTTCTTCACCATCATCGTCATCCTCTTCTTCTGAGCCTGGCTTAGGTGGCGGCCCACCTTTTGCACTAGGTTCCGATGAAATATAGGCAAAATTTCCGCTGATACGTACAAACTCTGGGTTTTTACCCACTGGAATTTGCTGTAAAACTTCACCGTTAGCGGTATCAATCACTGAAATACTTTCATTCTCACGTGTTGCTACAACCAGTTTTTTTCCGTCATCTGTCACACCTAAGCCACGCGGCGCTTCAGCTTTCACATCAATCTGCTTAACCACTTGCATGGTAGATAAATCAATGACACTAACACCCGCATCTTGACTGGTGACATAAGCCACTCCCGCCGATGACTCAGTTGCAGTGGCTTGTTTCACAGAATCTTCTGATTTAGGCTCCTCAGCATTTTTACTGCATGCACTTATTCCTGCAATTAGCGCAATTAAAATTAGGCTGATACGAGTTTGACTAAGTGTTGGTGCTAATTTCATTCAAAATCTCCAATATTTGACTTAAATAACTATCTTTACTCAATGACTAAGCTGTATTAAATGACTAAGCAAAAAATATACACGTTAGTATATACCCACAAAGTCGATGTAAACAAACGCTTATTTTGAACAAAATTAGATGTGGTTTATTACAGCCAAATTAATGGTTAATAGCAGCCAATTAACCCAAAAATAGTTGGTAAGCAGGATTTTTTGTCTCATCCCAATACGGATAACCTAGATTTTGTAGAAATGCATCAAATTCTTTAATTTGATTTGGCGGCACTTGCATGCCGACCAATACACGTCCAAAATCGGCGCCATGATTGCGATAATGGAACAAGCTGATATTCCAATCGTGGCCCATGGTATCTAAAAATTTCAACAACGCGCCTGGCTTTTCAGGAAATTCAAAACGAAAGACCACTTCATTTTCGGCTTGAGGCGCGTGCCCACCCACTAAATGACGTAAATGCAATTTTGCGACTTCATTGTCGGTTAAATCCAGTGCAGGCAATCCGTGCGCCTGCAAATCTTGTACTAAGTGAACTGACTCTGCTGGGTCAGCAATCGCGACGCCCACAAAAATATGAGCTGCGATTGGGTCTGAATATCGATAGTTAAATTCTGTGATATTGCGGTCGCCCAGCAAACGGCAAAACGTTTTAAACGCACCGGCTTTTTCTGGAATCGTCACTGCTAATACTGCTTCACGCTTTTCACCGATCTCTGCACGCTCTGCAATAAAGCGCAAACGATCAAAGTTCATATTGGCGCCAGAAGCGATGCCTATTAATGTTTTACCAGAGATGTTATTGCGCTTGGCATATTCTTTAATGCCAGCAGTGGCTAATGCACCTGCAGGCTCTAAAATACTACGCGTATCTTCAAATACATCTTTCACCGCTGCACATATTGCGTCGTTATCGACCACAATCATTTCATCAACAAATTGTTGGCAGAGTTGGAATGTATGCTCACCCACTTGCTTAACCGCTGCGCCATCAGCAAACAAACCCACTTGGTCTAGCATGACGCGGTGGCCGACTTTCAGCGATTCGGTCATCGCTTCTGCGTCTTTTGCCTCAACGCCAATCACTTTAATTTCTGGCCGCAAGGCTTTTACATAAGCTGCAATACCCGCAATCAAACCGCCGCCGCCTACACAGCAAAATATAGCCTCAATAGGCTCAGGATGGCTTTGTAAAATTTCCATCGCGATTGTCCCCTGCCCAGCAATCACATCTGGATCATCATAGGGATGCACAAAAGTCAGTTGCTCAGACTTCTCTAATTCAAGCGCATGCACGTACGCATCTGAGTAACTATCGCCAAACAGTACCACTTGCGCGCCACGGGCTTTTACGGCATTAATTTTGATCAATGGCGTCGTCGTCGGCATTACAATTACTGCGCGACAACCCAGTTTTTGCGCGCTTAGCGCAACACCTTGCGCGTGATTACCTGCACTGGCCGCGATGACGCCGCGTGCCAAAATTTCTGCAGATAAATTCGCCATCTTATTGTATGCACCGCGCAATTTAAACGAAAATACTGGCTGCATATCTTCACGCTTTAGTAATACGCGGTTATGAATACGTGCGGATAAATTAGGCTGAAACTCTAAAGGGGTATTTTTTGCTACATCGTAAACATAGGAATTTTCGATTTTTTGTCTGTAATTGATAGTCATGCGCAGTTTTAATTTTTAAAAATCGCGCTATTTAGAAATTAACTAGCGCGGTGTATGATATTGAATTGTTTGTATTATAAAGAATTTATTAGGGATTGGACGAAAATGCAAAGTAACGACCAAAAGTCATCACAAGACGAATTAAAACAACAAGTGGCTAAAGCAGCAGTTCAATATGTAAAAAGCGGCATTATTGGTGTGGGAACAGGTTCTACTGCCAACTTTTTTATTGAGGAATTAGCAAAGGTAAAACATAAGATTGATGGCGCAGTAGCTAGCTCTGAGGCCACCGCCCAGCGTTTACGTGGACATGGTATTGAAGTTTTCGATTTAAACACTGTAGACCAATTGGATATTTATGTAGATGGTGCCGATGAAATTACCGAGCATTTGCATATGTTAAAAGGCGGCGGCGGCGCTTTGACGCGCGAAAAAATCGTAGCGGCAGTTGCTAAACAATTTATTTGTATTTGTGATGCCAGCAAATATGTACCTGTTTTGGGCAAATTCCCGCTACCAGTTGAAGTGTTACCTATGGCTAAAAGTTATGTGGCTCGTGAATTGGTCAAACTGGGCGGTCAACCGCAATTGCGCGATTTTACAACGGACAACGGCAATGTGATTTTGGATGTACATGGCTTAACCATTAGCGACCCGATTGCTTTTGAAGCCAAAGTAAATCAAATTGTAGGCGTTGTGACCAATGGTTTATTTGCCGCACGCCCCGCCAATGTATTATTGCTAGCGACATCTGAAGGCGTTGTGACTTACAAAAAATAGCGTTGAAAGCAGCTTACGGTTTAATCACAATACTGTAACAATTGCGCACTATGATTCAATATCTATTAATTTAAGCAATGAATTACAAGGATAGTAAACATGCAATTTGAACATACCTCTAAACAATACGATGCCGAAC
>JAZKEJ010000009.1:0-5655 GCA_040387095.1 Pseudomonadota bacterium
TGGAGCGGCTGGCGAGAATCGAACTCGTGTATCAAGCTTGGGAAGCTAGCGTTCTACCATTGAACTACAGCCGCACAATAGTCATTGATCTAAACCGTTATTTTACTGCCTTTTTGCTTTACATGCAGACTGAACGATAAAACAAGCTAAAACTCTAACGGATCAATATCCAGACTCCATCGGATTTTTGCAGCCAAGGGTAAACCGTTGATTTGTGGCATCCATATTTTCAATAAGCGCTGTAACGCAGCACGACTATTCGCTTGCAGCAATAATTGCGCACGTTCTAAGCCTTTTAAGCGTTCCATTTGCGGACGTATCGGATCGTAAATCATGACGTCGTTTTTTAAAGTGTTATTTTTCAAAGCGTCATTTTCTAATGTACGCGCAGCATTAATCGCTTGATTAAGGAATTGCTGTACCTGTGCATAATCATTCGCCTCTGCCCGTAATAGCGCAAAAAAACTGACGGGTGGAAAATGCATCATCTGGCGCTCTTGCAAGCATTCATTAGCAAAACTGACATAATCTTGCGCGCGCAGGGCATTAAATAATGCATGTTGCGGGAAAGCGGTTTGTATCAGAACTTCACCGGCTTTTTCAGCGCGACCTGCACGACCAGCTACCTGCATCAGTTGTGCAAACAAACGCTCACCCGCACGAAAATCCGGACTATAAAGTGCGCTATCGGTATCAATCACCCCGACCAACGTCAGGTTTGGAAAATCATGCCCTTTGGCAAGCATTTGCGTACCAACCAAAATATCTATTTCCTGATTGTGTACTTGAGTTAATAAATCCGTTAGGGCGTTTTTATTGCGCATGCTATCGCGGTCTACGCGCGCTATTCTGGCGCTTGGTAGCAAAGTTTGCAGCGTTTGTTCCAATCTTTGCGTGGCGTGTCCAATCGGGCGCATATCCGTATTGCCACAACTTGGACATTGCAATGGAATTTTTTGCTCATGCCCGCAGTGATGGCACTTTAATTTTTTCTGGCTCAAATGCACGACCAGCCTTGCAGAGCAACGCATACAGGACGCAACCCATTGACAGGCGCTACAATGTAAAACTGGCGCATAGCCTCGCCGATTAATAAACAGCAAGCTTTGCTCACCCTTGTTTAATCGTTCGCGCAGAGCATTAATGAGTAAAGGGGAAAAGCCGTTCTCTGTCGGTGATTTTGCGGTATCGATACAAAAAATATTCGGTAATGCTGCACTTTCAACTGCACGATGAGTAAGGCTGAGCAAACCATATTGTTGTTTTTGCGAACCTTTACTGCTGTTTTCAACTTGACTGGTTGCATTAAACCAGGTTTCCAAAGATGGTGTAGCGCTACCTAAAATAATCGGAATATTCAGCTGCTTGGCTCGCACCATTGCAATATCTCGCGCATGGTAACGCATCCCGTCTTGCTGTTTGTAAGAACCGTCGTGCTCTTCATCCATCACAATCATTTTTAAATGAGGCATGGGTGTAAACACACTCAGTCGTGTGCCGATCACAATTTTTGCAGCACCAGTACTGGCTGCAAGCCAATTTTGTAAGCGCTCACTTTCGCTTAAATTACTATGCAATGTCACTAATGGAAACTGACTTAAACGGCTTCTAAAACGCGCCTCCAGCTGTGGTGTGAGATTTATTTCTGGGACTAATACCAATGCTTGCGCGCCGATTTTCTGCGCATTTTCCTGGCTAAGTATTTGCTGTATAACTTGGATATATACTTCGGTTTTTCCGCTACCGGTAATGCCATATAACAACCATGGCTTAAAATTGTGAGTGAGTGCTAACACACAATTTATCGCTTGTTGTTGTTCTTGGTTTAATTGTGGCGCGATTGTAGATGCTGGCACTGAAGCTTTAATTGCCAGCACTTCTTGTGCGTTGATTATATTGGTACTTACCAATTCTGAAATGGCTTTACGCCAGCCAGCCGATAATAAACTTAACTCTGCCTCTGTAGCTGTTTTATGTTCTTGCAAAAGCCTAATAATGCGATGCATCAATACTTTGCGGGCTGGAATTTGGCTAGCATCAGCTTGCTCGATTAAACGATAGGCAAATTGTTTACGAGAAACCGCTGGCTTGATTTGACGCAATCGTAACGGCAATGCCGACATCAACGCTTGCCCCAATGGATAGTGATAATAATTGGCACAAAACTGCAGTAATTTAAA
This sequence comes from Pseudomonadota bacterium, assembly GCA_040387095.1. Taxonomy (GTDB): domain Bacteria; phylum Pseudomonadota; class Gammaproteobacteria; order Burkholderiales; family Methylophilaceae; genus Methylotenera_A. The sequence continues at coordinate 2,181 of JAZKEJ010000009.1, forward strand.
TGTTCCACTGTCAAACACCACGTCATTAAACACATGACTGACTGATTTTAATTTTTCTATGGGGTAATCAGACGTTTGCGAAATGCCTACCACCACACCGACTAAATTTCGACCAGAAAAGGACACCACAACGCGGCTGCCAATAAGCGCGACAAAATCACCACTTAAATAATCAAAAGTTCGATTAAGTGGTACATCCAACGCAATATTTAAAATAACGGGCGGCATATTGATGATTTATCAGGCTTGCTAAGATTACTTACTTAGATTAATAGTCCTGCTTGGGTTAAAATACTATTTTTTGATAACTGCTGTAAGTTAACTGGCGATTATCATCAAGCTTAACATATTTGAAAGCGCATTCTTGAAAGCCCATTTAACCCAATTATTAACCAGCGCCGCCAGCGAAATAGGCGCAGAAATTGACCAAATACAACTGGTACTTGAACGTCCGAAATCAGCGGAACATGGCGACTTTTCAAGCAACCTAGCGATGGTGTTGGCTAAATCCCTACGCAAAAATCCGCGCGAATTAGCCGCCAGTTTAATTAATGCTTTGCCACAAAGCGAATATATTGCAAAAACAGAAATCGCAGGCCCGGGATTTATCAATTTCTTTTTAAACGCACAATCGAAGCAAAGTGTGGTGAGTGAAGTATTGCAGCAGGGCACGCAATTTGGACGCAATAATTCTGGCAACAATCAAAAAGTACAAGTAGAGTTTGTGTCTGCAAACCCAACCGGGCCTTTGCATGTGGGGCATGGCCGCGGCGCTGCAGTCGGCGATTGCCTTGCGCGTTTGCTAAATGCCAATGGCTGGCATGTAACACGCGAATTTTATTACAACGATGCTGGCGCACAAATTGATAATCTAGTGATTTCAGTCCTGGCGCGCGCTAAAGGCATCGCAGTTGACGATACCAGCTTCCCTGAAAACGGCTACCGTGGTGATTATATTGTAGATATCGCCAATGCCTTTTTGGCTAAGAAAAAAGTCATCGCTGATGATATGCAAGTCACTGCCAGCGGCGATTTGAATGATGCGGAATCGGTGCGTGCATTTGCCGTTGCATATTTGCGACATGAGCAAGATCTGGATTTGAAAGCGTTTCAAATTAAATTTGATATATTTTCGTTGGAAAGCGCGCTATACAGCACTGGCAAAGTTGAAAACACGGTTCAGAATTTGATTAAAAGTGGCCATAGCTACGAACAAGACGATGCACTGTGGCTGAAAACAACCGATTTCGGTGATGACAAAGACCGTGTGATGCGCAAGACCGATGGTGGTTACACGTATTTTGTCCCGGATGTAGCTTATCACCTAGACAAATGGAATCGCGGTTTTGTACGTGTGATTAATGAGCAAGGCGCAGATCACCACAGCACAATTACCCGTGTGCGTGCTGGTTTGCAGGCTTTAGATGTAGGTATTCCAGCAGCTTGGCCGGATTATGTTTTGCACCAAATGGTGACCGTGATGCGTGGTGGCGAAGAAGTCAAACTATCCAAACGTGCTGGTAGTTATGTCACCCTGCGCGATTTAATCGACGAAGTGGGTTGCGATGCGACGCGCTATTTCCTGGCAGCGCGGCGAGCAGATTCGCAATTGGTTTTCGATATTGATTTAGCGCGCGCGCAAACCAACGATAATCCTGTGTATTACATTCAATATGCCCATGCACGTATTTGTAGCGTGTTAGCACAATGGGGTAGTGAAGTTTCTAGCTTAAAACAGGTCGATTTAAGCCCGCTTAATATGCCAAATGAGGCAAAATTAATGCAGCGCTTAAGTGAATATCCTGAAGTAGTCAGCAATGCTGCAACTGAATTAGCGCCGCACACCATTGCCAATTATTTAAAAGATTGTGCAGCCGATTTACACAGTTATTATAATGATACAAAATTTTTGGTGGATGATGACCCAACCAAATTGGCGCGCATGGCGTTAATTTCTGCGACGCAACAGGTGCTAAAAAATGGCTTAGACTTGTTAGGTGTAAGCGCACCGAATAAAATGTAAGCTAACAGATTGATATTTAAGCGCGATTTAATCGTTATCAGAAATTTAAGCCAAAAAAGTATTCAGTAAAAGTAATAGGTCACCTAAGGATTTAACATGAGTAAAGATTACAAACCTGCAGCACAAAAAAATAGAAGAACAGGCAGCCCGTTTTTATCGGGCTTGCTGGTCGGAGTTCTGCTTGGCGTTGGTTTGTCTGTCGGCTTAACCATGTACATCAATAGCACAGACAGTCCTTTTAGTGAAAGTAAGTCATCAAGACTTAACAAAGACATGCTGGCCGAAAAACTACCGAAACAAAAAATCGCCACCGATAATGCACTTCCTGCAGAAGAAAACCCGGATGCATCCACTGAGAACAAATCTGATAATCAATTTGATTTCTATACGATCCTGCCAGAAACTGAAAGCACGGTTACCGAAAAAGAAATAAAGGATAATTCTTTAACGGTTAAAAAGGATAATTATTTCTTGCAGGTTGGCGCATTTCAGAATGAAGCAGACGCAGACAATATGAAGGCGAAACTGGCTTTGCAAGGATTTGAAGCGGTTGTACAAACGGCGACTATTCCTGAAAAAGGCGTTTGGCATCGCGTGCGCGTTGGCCCGCTAAGTGATATTAATCAAATCAATAAAGTGAGAGGCGACTTAACTATGGGCGGTTTTAACACCGATTTAATTAAAGTGCACACTGAAACTAAAGCGGAATAACTTGTCATATTAGTCTGTCATCTTTTAGCACCTTAAGCCGTTGTAAGAATTGATTGTTTCGAAAATCAAATTTCAAAAAAATAAATATTTCAAAGTTAATTAGGAATCATCCATGAAAAAGTTTTTAAGTATATTAATGTTGTTGCTGAGCACTTCCGTTGCAGCCGAACCAAAACCCGGTGAAGATTTTGATGCAGTCGCCCAGCCGATTGCTACCGACATTGCTGGCAAAATAGAAGTGATGGAAGTTTTTTGGTATGGCTGCATTCACTGTTACCAGATGGAAGCGCCTTTAAATGCCTGGGTGAAAAAACTGCCAGCAGATGTTTATTTTAAACGTATGCCAGCATTGCCAAGAGCCGATTGGGCGCCGATGGCAAAAGCTTATTTCGCGATGGAAACTTTGGGCGTACAAGAGAAACTGCACACGCAATTATTTGATGCCGTGCACAAACAAAAAGTATTGAACCCGACCGATGAGAAAGCCACGATTGATTGGATTATTAAAGCTGGCGGATTAGACAAAACCAAAGTAGAGCAAGCTTTTAAATCGTTCACCATTAACACGAACTTAAATCGTGCTGCGCAGATTTTCCGTTCATCTGGCGCAACTGGCGTACCAAGTTTGATTATTGATGGTAAATATATTACATCCAGCACCATGTCTGGCGGCAATGCGCAAGCACTCATTGTGGCCGATTATATTATCGACAATGTACGCAAAGCTAAAGCAACAAAAAC
>JAZKEJ010000009.1:5755-31182 GCA_040387095.1 Pseudomonadota bacterium
ATTCCAATTGTATTATTGGCCTAGTTGCCAGACGCAGTGAGCACTTACAACAACTAGCTAATAAATTACAAAGTCACTACGGCGTCACTTGCACCGTTTATCCATTAGATGTTCGTGATAGTCATGCCTGCCAACTAGCCGCGCAAGATTTTATACGGCAATATGGCGCACCTCATATAGTTATCGCAAATGCCGGCGTTAGCCGAGGCACACTTACGGAACACCGAGAAGATATACCTGCCTTTCAAGCGGTATTGGATATTAATGTCATGGGCATGGTGCATACTTTTCAGCCTTTTATTAGCGCTATGATCAATCGAGCTAATAAAGCAGAAATTGCACAACTGGTTGGCATTGCCAGCATAGCAGGCATACGCGGATTGCCAGGCGCAGGTGCATACAGCGCAAGCAAAGCTGCAGCGATTAGCTATTTAGAAAGCTTACGTGTAGAAATGGCTGCGCAAAATATTACTGTAACCACCATTGCGCCCGGCTATATTCGCACACCCATGACCGATGTTAACCAATACCGGATGCCATTTTTAATGAATGCAGATATCGCTGCAACCAAATTTGTCGATGCTATTAATGCAAAGCGTCGCTTTGTGGTTGTGCCATGGCAAATGGGCTGGCTAGCAAAGTTAATGCGTTTTATACCGCCATTTTTGTGGGATTGGGCAATGAAAACAGCACCACACAAGCAACGCACTAACTGGGACTGGCTTTAGCGTTTAGTTATTTTTCTTAGTTATTTGTTCGTTAATACGAACATTCGCCACTAGCCCTTTTCTAAGTTATAGTTTAATGGCTGACTTAACCAAACTATAGATAACACTTACCCTCACTCATGCATGAAATTACTAACTTAATTGCCTGCGAACATTGCGATGCCGTTTTTCATAAACTAACGCTAGCCAATGGCGAAATCGCACGCTGTACACGCTGCGGTGCAGAAATGGATCGGAATGCTCAGGAGAGGCGCAATCATCTGCTGCCATTAACCATAGCCAGTCTTATTATGTTTTTTATTGCCAACACTTTCCCGATAGTGGAAATGGAGCTACAAGGCTTGCATAATCAGACGACATTGATAGGCGCGGTTTTGTCGCTGACAACCGAAGGTATTTCGCTGGTCGCATTGCTAGTATTGGCCACCACTATTTTGTTCCCATTTATGCAAATGCTCATCCTGTTTTACCTGTTAGCACCTTCATCCGATTCTGATCATCGTCCTGGTTTTAGCCTTTTAATACGCCTTATGCAGACGCTGCGCCCATGGGGCATGGTAGAAGTATTTATGCTGGGCGTGCTAGTCGCGCTTATTAAACTATCGAATATGGCCACCATCATCCCCGGAATCGCTTTGTGGGCATTCTGCCTGCTAACGGTGATGCTTACTGTCATCGTGTCGTTCAACCCACGTTACCTTTGGCAACTAGAAGAATCTAAGCAAAAGGCAATCTGATGCAAAATTCTCAAGTTGATATTAAGGGTATGTATCAGGTTAAATATGCCATCACCAACTTTGATACCGCAAACAGTTTGGGCATGATTGCTTGCCACCGATGTACTAAGCTGTGGGCAAATGCACAAGACGGTGAGCGTTGCGCTCACTGCAACGCAACAATGCATGCACGCAAGCCTGATAGCATTAACCGAACCTGGGCATTGCTTATTGCCGCTTTTATCATGTACATACCCGCCAACATGTTGCCAGTCATGGTTACCAGCAGCTTTTTTGAATCGCATGAAGATACTATCTTGAGCGGTATTATTTTCTTTTGGGTATCAGGCGAGTGGGGCTTGGCTGCAATAGTTTTTATCGCCAGCTTTTTAGTGCCTTTGCTCAAACTCGCTTCTTTGTTTATATTAGCCCTTAGCGCACAGCAAAAAAGTAGCTGGCGGCAGCTAGAACGCGCCAAGTTGTATCGCATGATAGAGCTAATCGGGCGCTGGTCTATGCTGGATGTGTTTGTGGTTTCTCTGCTGGTTGGCCTGGTACAAATTCAGGGCTTTGCGCAGATAAGTGCAGGTGTGGGCATAGTGGCTTTTGGCGCAGTGGTCGTATTAACGATGCTTGCCTCAATAAGTTTTGATCCGCGCCTTACTTGGGATACTGCAAATGCGCATACTTTAGTGCCCTACAGATCGAACAATGATACTGTCAAAGAAAGTACAAGATGAGTGAAGATGTTAAGCAAGATACTTTAGGTCATTTACCAAGTCCCAACCGCGAAAAACAGCATAATTGGCTACCATCTTTGGTGTGGTTAATCCCTATTATTGCCGCAATAATAGGGATCTCGCTAGTCATTAAGGTTTTAATTGATAGTGGCCCGGTCATCACCATCTCGTTCCGTACTGGTGAAGGCCTGGAAGCTGGCAAGACCAAAGTAAAATATAAAGAAGTCGATATCGGTGAAGTGCAATCGATCACGCTCAGTAAAGACCGATCTCAGGTTTTAGCCACAGTACAATTGTCTAAGGATGCTGAAAGTTTTATTGCCGCGGATACGCGCTTTTGGGTCGTGCGGCCAAGGCTGGGCGCATCCGGTGTTTCTGGTCTGGGTACACTTTTATCGGGCGCCTATATTGGCGCTGATGCTGGCGTATCAGAAGAAACGGCCAAAAAATTCACTGGGCTTGAAGTGCAGCCAACTGTTACGCGCGATGCTTCTGGCAAACAATTTAAATTGCATGCCGATGATTTGGGCTCTTTGGATGTAGGCTCACCCATATTCTACCGCCGCATAAAAGTGGGGCGGGTATCAGCCTATGACTTGGATGCAGATGGCAAAGGCGTCACATTACGTATCTTCATTGATACGCCATATGATAAATTCGTTGGTATGAATACACGTTTCTGGCATGCCAGCGGGCTAGATATTCAAGTCAATTCCAGTGGTTTTAAAGTGAATACCCAGTCCCTGGCTACTGTAGTTCTGGGCGGCATGGCGTTTCAATCAATCGATGATAATCCTGGCACGCTATCTAAAGAAAACACCATGTTTCTATTAGCACAAAATCAAAATCAGGCATTTCAGGAGCCAGATGGGCGTTCTGTCACCGCTGTTCTGCATTTTAATCAATCCATACGTGGCTTAACGCCTGGCGCTACGGTTGATTTCCGTGGTGTAGTACTGGGCGAAGTTAAATCCGTCGGTATCGAATATGACCCCGCTCGCCGCGAATTCGATATGCCCGTGGTGATTGAAATCTACCCAGCCAGACTGGGGAGAAAATATGCCAAGGATCAGGCGCAATCGCCATACACACAGCAACAACGCATACAGTTTATGGTCAGCCGCGGCTTACGTGCACAGTTGCGTACTGGTAATCTGCTTACTGGCCAGCTTTACATTGCGCTCGATTTCTTCCCAAAAGCGCCTAAGGTAACCGTACAGGAAAGTGGCATTATTGAACTGCCAACCTTGCCGAACGGGCTGGATGAGTTGCAAACGCAAATTTCGACCATTGCCACCAAATTGAGCAAAGTACCGTTTGAAGAGATTGGTCAGGACTTGCAGAAATCATTGGCAACGCTGAACAAAACACTAACCAGTGCAGAAAAACTGGCGCAAACATTGAACCAGGATGTTGCACCAGAAGTAGCCGCAGCAATGAAAGATGTTCGCAAAACGCTGGATAACGCAGACCGTACGCTGTCTAATGCAGATCGCACCTTGTCTGAAGATGCGCCGTTGCAGCAAGATTTACGGCAAACGCTGCAAGAATTATCGCGCGCAGCGGCGTCTATGAAAGTGTTAACAGATTATCTGGAACAACATCCTGAGGCACTGGTTCGTGGAAAAGCGCTTGATAAGCCGTAATTGAATATTACGCAATGTGAAAAATAGGGAAAATGCAAATGAATACAGGAGCAATCAGATGAGTTTCAGCAAATCTATCGCATTAATACTTATGCTAGCCAGTGTATTAGCTGCCTGCACAACTAAAACTGTCAATACACGTTTTTATACTTTAGCCAATGCTAGCCAAGCAAAAAATCAGGCTACAAACGTGACCACAGCCACACCGATTGCCATTGAGGTATTGCCGATCAAAGTTCCCGAACGCTTGAAACGCCCGCAACTAGTGATTACTGCCAAAAATTCTTCTCAATTGAAAATTCTGGAACAGTATCGCTGGTCATCATCTTTCAATGATGAACTGCAGGACGCGTTTGTGAGCGGCATTACCAGCCAGCTTGGCGCGATTGATATTTCACGCGGTGGCCGCATTGTAAATCAGCCCACTTACCGTATCGCCATTGTGCTTCAGCAATTTAACGCCACACCGAGTGAACAAGTACAAGCTAATTTTGGCTGGACCATCACACTTTTAAATGCTGGTACGCGTTCCGAAAGCCGTACGTTATCTTGCCAAATCACTGTCAGCAAAATGGTTGCTAACCATACTGATGCGGTGGTTAAAGGCATACAAGATGCGGTTTCAGATGCGATACAGGCGATTTCTGCCAATGTTACTAGCCTTAACAATGGTGAAGAACCTAAATGCAGCAGTTAAAGCAAAATCGAACATTAACGTAAACAAAAAAAGCTAACGCATAGTTAGCCTTTTTTGTGCGTTTAGATAATTAATCTAGGTGTAACTGAAATAGTTAACCTTCAAACTAGCGAGTAATTGGTTTATAACGAATACGTTTCGGTTTAGCGCCTTCTTCACCTAATCGTTTGCGTTTATCTGCTTCATATTCCTGATAATTACCATTAAAGAACGTCCATTGCGATTCGCCTTCCGCCGCCAGAATATGCGTGGCGATTCTATCTAAGAACCATCTATCATGCGAAATCACCAATACGCAGCCTGCAAATTCCAGCAACGCATCTTCAAGTGCACGTAAAGTTTCCACGTCCAAGTCGTTTGACGGCTCATCCAGTAGCAATACATTGCCACCAGAAATCAGAGTTTTGGCTAAGTGCAAACGCCCGCGTTCACCGCCAGAAAGTTGGCCGACGATTTTTTGCTGATCACCGCCTTTAAAGTTGAAGCGGCCAATGTAGGCGCGGCTTGGCGTTTCATAGCGGCCCACTGTCAGGATATCCGAACCGTTGGCAATTTCTTCAAACACCGTTTTGGTGTTGCCCAAATCGTCACGACTTTGGTCTACATAAGCCAATTTAACGGTTTGCCCGATATTCACTTCGCCACTATCTGGCTTTTCCAGGCCCATAATCATTTTAAACAGCGTCGATTTACCCGCGCCGTTAGGGCCGATAATGCCCACAATGGCGCCAGCTGGTACGCTGAAGCTTAAATTATCAATCAACAATCTATCTTTAAAAGCTTTGGTGACATTGTTGAACTCAATTACCTGATCGCCTAAACGCTCACCTGCTGGAATAAAAATCTCCTGCGTTTCGTTGCGCTTTTGGTATTCCGCGCTGGCTAGTTCTTCGTAACGCGCAATACGCGATTTGCTTTTAGCCTGGCGTGCTTTTGGATTTTGACGCACCCATTCCAATTCCGTGTTTAAGGCTTTACGGCGTGATGACTCTTGCGATTCTTCAAGCGCCAAACGTGCTTTTTTTTGGTCTAACCAGCTAGAATAATTGCCTTTCCACGGGATACCATGCCCGCGATCAAGCTCTAAAATCCACTCGGCAGCATTGTCAAGGAAGTATCGATCATGCGTTACCGCAACCACCGTGCCCGGAAAGCGCACTAAAAATTGCTCCAGCCATTCCACCGACTCTGCATCCAAATGGTTGGTTGGCTCATCCAGCAGCAACATATCGGGTTTGGATAATAGCAATTTACACAAAGCCACACGGCGTTTTTCACCGCCAGAGAGTGGGCCGATTTTGGCATCCCAAGGCGGTAAACGCAGCGCATCGGCAGCAATTTCTAATTGCGTGCTTAAATCACTGCCACTGGCAGCGATAATGTTTTCCCACTTGGCTTGTTCTTCCGCCAGCTTGTCAAAATCCGCATCTGGCTCCGCATAAGCAGCATACACAGCTTCTAAATTCGCCTGTGCCTGCATCACTTCACCCATACCGCTTTCTACTTCTTCGCGCACAGTTTTTTCTGCATCCAACTGCGGCTCTTGTGGCAAATAGCCAATCGTCATATTAGGCTGCCATTGCACCTCGCCCTCAAATTCCTTATCTGCATTGGCCATAATGCGTAGCACGGTCGATTTACCCGAGCCGTTTAAACCCAGCAAACCGATTTTTGCACCCGGGAAAAAAGATAAAGAAATATCTTTGATGATTTGCCGTTTTGGCGGCACGATTTTGCTCACGCGGAGCATGGACATTACATATTGAGCCATGATGGTTTTTAAGTTATTTTGCAAGTGAGGAAGAATGAAAGCTTAACAGAAACTAGCAATAGTCTGTTAGTCGGTTAATGTAGTCAAGATGTGCTACGACTACGGTTTAAGCGCATGACAAGCTAATGGTATGCTATCAATAATAGTGGTCTGTTCCCTATTATTAATTTTTTACGCCATTGTTCTATTGTTTTTTAGTGGTATGCCTGTACCCTATTGACCTCATGCAATCCTTCCACTCTTCCTCAAGCCTCAGTCTGGCAGCAATATCGTCTTTCTCATCTGACTTTTTCTCCTCATTTGCTTGCTCTTTGCTAAAAGCAACATGGACCGCTCCATATACAGTTTCCCCTGCACCGCAAGCCCATGAATCTGCACGACGCCCCTCTTCTATCATGTTATTTTTCACCCAATGCTGAATGTAAGGCTTGATGTTTTTCCCTGCGCTCGGATTACCATTCATCCATTGCCCGCCAATACCACATGCGTTTAATACTAAACTCACACATATCAAAGATACGTACTTCATTTTTCCCCTTCAGTAATACAGAGATTGCTTGCCATACCTGTGTGAGTAAAAATTCTGACATTGCAAATGGAGTTGAAACTACGATTGCACCTGATGCACTCCAAGCATCTTGGAGTTTTTGCAGTTCCTCGCTGCGTCCACGTGTTGCATTTCCCTACTCATCATGCAAACCGATCAATTTTCCGCCCACGAAGTCATGCGTGCCACTGAACGCCTCAATCAATTTGTCTTGCCAGCTTCCAGCTTCATAAGGTTTGCCAAACGGTGTGCCTTTCCAGCCTTTGGATCCCACCCGTCGCACCGGCAGCAGCTTTGCCCCAAGAATAATAGGCAACAGACCACGTTTTATCCAACAGCATTTTGAGCTCTGGGTCTTCCTGCTTTGCCAGGCGACACTCGCCTATCCAATGCCTTTTTGCTGTACAACTTCAGTATTCCCAATACATAATTTGCATTAGTAGCTTGCCTTATTTCATCTACTAGTTTTGGCTCCAGTTGATAACGAAATAACTCTCGATAAGCCGATTGCCTAATTGAATCATCTAGCCTAAACTCTTATAAATCACATGTGGGCTGATAAGATTATTCAACTCGCCTTGGGCATTAGTTCGATAGCTGTTCCATTGATAATCTGCTGGATGTTGAACCATATTTGCACGCACAGGATTAAGTTCAATATAGCGCTGACAAGCTTAGAGATAGGTTTCGGTTTGTGTTGGGCACGATTTGTAGCGCCCTTCCCAAAGGGTGCGCTGCGTTTGTAAGTTCGGTTGATATATTGCGCATATCGTTGACCCAATGCTTTCATCAAAGTGCCTATCATTTCTGGTTTATCCGCTGAAGCTAATAGATGCACATGGTTTGTCATCAGGACATAAGCATGTATTTGGCAGTTTGTTTTCTCGGCATATTCTTTTAGCCAATCAAAGTATCGAATGTAATCTTCATCCGCATAAAAGCAAACGGTACGATTATTACCTCGCTGGATTATGTGCTGTGGAACACTAGGCAAATAATTCGAGGACGGCAGGGCATGATTAAGCTTTATCTAGATATTTGCAGTAATGCAATCATTAATAGTGGTCTGTCCCCTATTGTTCCTTACTTTGAGTTATTCCACCATTGGGCACACCCATACAAAAACAAACACAATAAAAACATCAAAACCATTTTTGCTATCTTCATTTTACTCTCCTATTTCGTTGATTTAATTGCTGTAAAAACTGCATTCCAAACCTCTGGCGGTAATAAGACACTTAAAGCAAATGGCGTAGCTAACGGCACGTTAGTCATATTTGTTACATCCCCGATTTTTCCTATTAATGTGCCATCTAGTTTTTTACTATTGCCTAATTTGTCATACCAAATAAAACTATTTAGGGTGTCATGCGTACCCGCATAGGCTTCAGCTAACTTATCCCAAAAGGATCCAGCCACATAATCAAATTGAATACCAGCTATATTCATTTGACCTTGTTCACCTTGATGACCGCCTAACGGACTACGCTGCTCCTGATACACTCGAAGTGTTTTGAATTCATCTAAAGCCATGGTGAGTTTGACGCGTCCGTTCTCATCTTCGGCATAATCGCTCACCGTGGATTTATCCTCAACACACCTACCTTTATCACACCAGTCAGCTAGCGCAATCCGACCTCCAGCAACCTTTTCATTATCACCATTTACCCCAACACTTTCACCAGAGGAGTTACTCCAGACTTTGCCATCAGTACCAATTACGCCTGCAAACTTCTTGGAATCCTCAATCATATTCTGCCGCATCACATCTGCCGCCCAAGAAAGTGACTCTTTGGTTACAGCACCTACTGTACCAGTTGCACCTCCACCAACGGCAGCAATAATAATATTGCTGGCAATACGATAATCACCGTTTTCTTTCCATTTATGGTAATCATCTTGTGTATCGGCCATCGTTTCATAGGCTTGATTGATCTTGTTTTGTAGTTCTGCTTTATACGCTGATTGGCTATCATCCTCTTCGTTTGCTTTAGCTAATAGCGCCTGTGTGTCTCTAACTACTTTACGGGCTTCCTGATACGGTTTTATTTTCTCCTGCACAAAAGTATTCAGCGCTCGTGGTGCTTCCTGACTAAATGCTTGAGTTATTTTCACCTGCGCTTGAATTTCCCGTGCTACTTTCTCTTTGTCAAAGATTGGCGCAATAGTGTTAGCTGTTGAGTTGCCTGACCTGTCTACTACCTCGCCATTTTCATTCATCTTAACATCGCGATTGAGCAGGGCAACCGTGGTAGTTGCGTTCTGCTCAGTGATGGCTTGTTGTTTATTGTTATCAGTGATGCTGACAGTACCACCACTAACAGCATTAACAGTGACGCTACTGGCATCTCCATTGTCTGATCCCACCCCGGCGCCTGAAAGCTGTGGCAATCCACCTTGGAAGCCGTTGCCTACTGTGGCGGAAGAGCCTTTGGCATTGTACTCTGCACTGTTCTGAATATTTGAAGTGGTGAGCGTTTGTGTAGTGAGGCTATTTTTATTGTCCTGTGTGGCTTTGTCCGTAGAAGCAATCACAGCGCCTGTGAGGTTGGTATTACCATTGACATTAACCTGAAACCCACCACCACCCGCCATCATGCCGCTTTGTTCATTCACGCTTTGGTAGTTGGATTTAGTATTACTGTTACCCGCACTAACGCTACCGCCCGAGGTACCATAACAGAGTGGTGGTATACATAAGCTAACACTCACGCCGAAATTGCTTTGTTTGTCTTTGTACTGATTGATGTCTTGCAGGCTTTGAATGTTGAGATTACCAGCACCACTAGTACCTACATCAGCAATGACTTGATTTCCGATGACTTGGCTGCCAATCACATTAGTGTCGGTGCCGCTTTGTATTGTGATGGTGCCACCTGTATTGTTGCCGCTCTGGACTTGGCTTTCTGTCCAGGTGATGCCATTGCCATTAGTCTTGCCTTTGCTACCACTCACACTGGCGTTGATGGTGAAGCCATTATTACTACCCCCTAACGAGAAGCCGATACCGATGCTGGCACTACTCCCTTTGCTTTTGCTGTCGAGGGTATCTACATTCTGCGCAGCAATAAGATTGATTTTATCATCAGCTTTTAGGGTGACATCATCCGCGGCTTTGACAATGCTACCAATCACATTAATGTCAGAATCTTGGCGAATGCCGGTTGCTGTGATGTTAACGTCACCACCTGCTGTCACATGACTGCTGGCGGCTTTGGTACTAGTTTGAGTGGCTCTACTGCTGCTCTTAGAGGTGCCAAATGAGAGGCTAATGTTAATGCCGCCTGCTTGGTCAGCGACAGTGCCTTCACGTACATTAGTCAGATCATCTTTACCGTTATTGCCTGCAGTTACCACATTGCCGTATTGGTCGGCCTGTCCCGCTATGACCGCATCAATCGCATTTTTTGCAGCTAATGCCGCAGTGCCAGCGGCCAAGGCCTTCATACGCGGATCCTCAGTTTTACTCGCCGCTTGACTCATCTGTTGTGCGGTTTGAATAGCACTGATGACAGGGCTGGTAATCGCAAGCGTAATACCACTTTGTTTGTACTTCATGGTCTGCTGATTGGCGTAGGTATCTGTCGTGGCTGTGATATTGACCTGTTGTGCCGTAATATTAATGTCACCTGAAGGTGTCAATATATCACTAGCGGTTTGGTTGTAGGCCTTACCACTGTTGATATTGACATTGCCGTCAACACTACCGACCATGCTAGCTACATTAGTCACTTGTTGGATATCGTTGGTGGTGGTCAGTTTGCTATTGCCATAGGTGACACTTGCACCACTGCTACTTAGACCGCTTTGTTTGACATTTTTATAGTGAGTTTCATCATGAGTTTCTTGTGCAGTCAGAATATTAATGTCTGCTCCTGCGTTGAGATTCACATCATTAGTGGCAATTACGTTACTGCCTTTTATGTTCAAATTACCTTGACCATGTTTGGTGTTGAATGTGCCATTGTCAGTAATTTGTGCGCCTGCTACTAGGTTGATGCTCTCTGCACTGATGCTGCTAGCAACACTATTCGTATGGTTAAACGTATCGCGGGTAGTGGTCTTTTTACTAGAGAGCGTACCGTTTTTTTTAACGTAACGTGCGTATTGCATGTTGCTGGTCGCTTCGCCGCTTTCAATAAAAATGTCTTGGCCTGCGATGCCCTTTATATCGCCATCGTTACTGATGATATTGGCAGCTTTGAGTTTGATATCATTGCCTGCCGTTAGCGTTATGTCACCCGTAGTTTGGATGCTGGTGCCAATTTCTTCTGTACTGCCGTGCTTCAAGTAGTTCTTAGCATCGCCCACACTATTGTTTTGTTCGGCAATATCAACCGCGCCTAAGGTAATGTTATTACCTGCTTTAAGCAGGGTTTGATTGTCTGTGCCTGTCGGTGCTGCATTGATTAGCTGGGCTGCATCCAAGTGTATGTCGTTGCCTGCGCTAGCAACCATAAGTCCTTGACCACCCGTCACATACAGTCCCGCGACTCGGTCTAGATTGGTGCGGGTAAAACTGCTTGCGGCTGATTGTTTTTGGTTACTTTGGGTGGTGCTTACCACTTTGATGTCATTGCCTGCTGTCAATATCATGCTGTTTTGTGCGGCGATAGTGCCGCCAAGGTTGCTGATGTCACGCTGGGCATTCAAGGCCACGTTATTGGCGCTGATTCGCCCACCGAGGTTGTTGATATTGTCGGCGGTTAAAACCATTAAATTACGGCTGCCAATTGTGCCTGCATTAGCCAGATCACCTGTGAGATTAATATTTACACTATTGCCGGCCAATAGTGCACCCGAATTGCTAATGTCGCCATCTTTGAGTTTGGCATACACTTGCGGTACTAAGGCGCGCGCTGTGCTGCCATCCGATAATGTAATGGGTTGCTCTACCAGCCAAACGATGTCCGAAGTGAGTTGAGCCATTTGCAGGCTAGTAAGTGCAATACCTGGGGTTAGGTTGAATGTTTTGGCAAAGGTCACGCCACTCATCATCAGTGCTTGGTATTGCTCTTCTTCAGAGGTATAGCCTGCCAAAAACCTTTTGCCTGTGAGTGTTGAGACTTGTTCCCGAATAAGCTTTTGTTCATAGAAGCCATCGCCTAAACGTTTGGTAGTGGTAGCGGGATCGTAGCTTAATTGGTTCAGCATGTAATCACTACTCAGCCAGGTTTTATAATTAGCAAAGCGCGGATTGGTTTCAATCAAATAACCATTGTTGGAATTAGGGTTGATTTGAAACAGGCTATTGCTCGGAAAAGCAATATTAGGGTTCACTGTTCCCACCACGCTATCGACGCTTTGTCTATTCACACTACTGGTGCTTACCACTGTTGTGACGACAGGCAGTGTTGCGATTGAGTTTACTTGCACGCTTGCAGTGCCAGCGCCAATGGCGGTTTGATTCACGCTAGCTGTGTTAAGTGTGCCGATTTGGGTGCCAGTGCCTACTGGCGCAGTCAGTTGCACCACTTCAGTGGTGGGCAGGCTAAAGGTCGTCACGTTGCTGGCGGGGTTGTACGCCGAAGCGGAGATGTCATAACAGCCATCACCTGCATCACCACAGCTTTCATTACCATCGTAGTCATAATAAAAGACTGTGCCATCGTAACTGGTGGTAGTTTGCCCCTGAGTATTCATATTGTTAAGCGTGGTGCCTGACACATCCAGTAAACCACCTGCGATGATTTTACTATCACTATTAGTGATGTTGCCGTTAAGCGTCATGTTGCCACCCGAGAGCAATTGCCCTGGCAAGCTTGTTTGTACTACATCTTGTGAAGTAGTACCGGTGTAAACGTAACGAAAATATTCTCTAAAAGTATAAGGACCTGCGCTACGCGTAGAGATATTAAAGTTGCCAATTTGTGCGTCAGGGTAGTCTGCTGCATTTAAAATGACACTTTGCCCTCGAGGCGTAAATTGGTGAAATTCAGTGCTGCCAATAAAGACATTTTGTGTGGTAATACCACCATTGAGGTTTTGTAGATCAGCTACGTTAGCATTCAGATTACCAAGCGCCTCTATGGTGGCATTGAGGTTAATGAGCGTGGTTACTTGTGCCTCGCCTAATGCAACCGTGGCTTGATGATTCGCAGCTAAGCTACCGCCAATCGCCATAACTCCTGCACTGAAGAGCAGACTGTTATTCTGGTTGGTGATGTTTTGAGCACCAATGTCCAGTTGGTCGCGTGCCGCAATAACTGCTGCGCTGGTGATACCGCTCAGGGTTTCGCTGTTATTGTTCAGCGTGCTGGCGGCAATGGCTACATGGTCACCAAAAATACTGCCTGTGCCAATATTATTCAAGTTAGTAGCACCAATAAAAGTGTCGCTGCCATCAATCAAGCCCCTATTGGTCAGCGATGCTGAAGCATTGATATGAGTATCCAGTCCGCTGATTTCGCCTGTGGCAGTGTTATTAATATTGGCTGCATTCAGGGTAAGCATATTGCCGGCAAGTATGCTGGATTGATTCGTGACATTGCCAGTAGTCGACAGGCTCAGGTTACCGTCGGCTTGTAGTTCACCTGTACTGGTTTGCGTGTAATTATTGGTGAGACTGGCGGTGAGATTACCTTTGCTAAGTGTTTTACCATCGCCCGTGAGGCTGGCACTGTTTATTTGCAAGTCAGTATTGGCAAACAGTGTACCGCTGGTATTGGTAAAAGTGAGTGCTTTAGCCGCCAGATTGCTGTCGGTAATAGTGAGTGTGTTGCTGGAAGAGATGAGGCCTTGCGTATTATTGATGGCGCCATGACTAGTAAGCATCAGCGCATCATCAGAACGTATGGCACCCGTTGAGTTATTGATTTGGTTGGCAGTGATAGTGACGTTTTGACCATCCAAGCCCTGACCTGCGCCTAGTGTGTTCTTATTCATAACACTACTTGCGTTAACAGAGAGTATTTGTCCTGCGCGCAGTGAACTTGCCGTGTTATCAACAGTGCCGCTTCCAGAATTAACCGTAACATTACCCAGTGCTTCCACTTGGCCGCCACGATTATCAAGCGAAGTGCCAGTGAGGCTGATATCTGATTCGCTGGTAATAATACCGCCTTGAGTGTTGGTGATGGCAGCACTATTTGCGGCGAGATTATCTTTGGTACCAATATAGCCGCCTTGGTTATTCAGATCACCTGTCGTCAGTGCTACTGTGCTTTGACCAATGATGCCACCTGTTGTGCCAGAGTTTATATTGATGAGCGTCTGACCTTGGGTGTTGAGCGCGATAGTATCTACAGCTTGAATCAAGCCTGCGTCATTAGTGAGTTGACCGCTTTGTAAGTCAAGTGCACCCAGTGCCACAATGCTCCCACTTGTGTTATCGAGTGCTTGTGTGCCACTTTTTACATTGACATTGACCCCGCTTACCACACCAACAGTATTGCTTAAGCCATCACTAGTGAGATTGATATTCTGTGTGGCTTGTAAGCCACCAGCGTTATTGTTAATACCACCATTAATGGTAGTCGCCGTCAGGCTAGCTTGCGCTGAAGCGATAATGCCTTGGCTGTTATCTACAGAGCCTGCCGTGACCGTTACATCTTGATTGGCTACAAGCAACCCTTGACTGTTGTTCAGCGCTTGTACTAGCGTTGCAGTTAGGCTGTTTGCGGCAGTTATTTCACCTGTGACATTTAGCAGTTGACTAGCATTAATGTCAATCGAACCGCCTGCAGTGATAATACCTAAGGCTGTGTTATCTACTAAGCCGGTGCCATTAAGGGTGAGATTTGAAACACCTGCCACCTGAATACTACCGCTTTGGTTAATAAGGTTATCTACTGCAAGCGTAGTACTGCCGTTGCTGGCGAAAGTGCCATCTGTATTGTCAAAACGGGCAGATGCAGCGATAGTGCTGCTACCAGTACCACTTTGAATAATTTCACCAGCGCGGTTAGAAAGCGTAGTCGTGTCTATATTGATTTGTGTGGCAACCGTACTGCCTGCATCAAGCGTAGCAGTTGATGCGGTGATATCGAGACTGCCGTTACTGGCAAGGACACCACGCGTACTATCAAGTGTTGTAGCATTGATGGTGAGTGTACCGCTGCCCGCGTGCTCAATGCTGCCATCAGTATTAGTCAAAGTTTGTGCACTCAGTATAAGATTGCTGCTATTGGTGGCAATATGGCCTTGGTTGTTATTCAGGTCGCCCATTAGGTTGATATTAGTATTGCCCACCCCAGTTTGAATAAGTTCACCCGCAACATTGGATAGGCTATGTGCAGCCAGATTAAGTTGGTTGGCGGACACCGCAGCACTGTCGGTGGTCAGTGTCTGGGTAGTGCTCGCAGACAATGTACTGCCGGCGTTGATGCTGGCATTGGTCGCGTTAAGATTCCCATTGCTGGCGGTAAATGTTAAGTTGCGACCAACAGCTTGGCTACCGGTGAGATCAAGCGCTTGCGCAGTGAGCGTCTGGTCTTGCGCGGCAAGGTTTTGGCCGAGTACAGTAATGGACTGAGTAGCGCTAAGTGTAAGGTTGCCAGCGCCGTTAGCAACAGCGCTAGCGATGCTTTGTAAAGACCCATCGGCATTTAAACCCGCTGCCAATACGCTGTTTACACTACTGCTGATGTTGCTGTTAGCGCCATTGGTAATAAGACTCAAATTGCCGCTAGCTGCTAGCGTACCTGTATTGATTAAATTTCCTTGTGTGCTGAGAACACTGTTACCGCTTGCATAAATTACCCCCGCGTTGTTCAAGTCTTGGCTGGCTTTTAGCCGGCTCTGTTGGCTACTGATAATTCGCCCTGTTGCAACATTGGTCAGCATACCGTTTACATCAATAGTGACATTGCCCGTACTGGCGCCAATCTCACCTGCGTTGCGCACTCCCAACCCCGCTTCAGTGCTTATCAAGTGTATCTTGCCAGCATACATGCCACCAAGTGCTGCAACATCCAGTGCAAAACTTGGTACACCTCCATTGCCTGCGATTGAGCCAATGCTACTGATATCACCTGTGCTGGCTATATTGACCTGATTGGTGCCGGTGATGACGTTAAGATTGTTGGCGAACACGCCGGCATTGATATTCACTGCACGCGCAATAATATCTGTGTAATTGCTTTGACTGGTGTCCAGACCTGTACCCAAGAAATTGATTTCTCCGCCGGTGACACGGTAACCGATAAGATCACCACTATTCATGATGGGCGCACCCGTCGTTAGAGTGGCCCGGTTGGCATTGATAAAACCGCAGCTATCGCAACTGATACCAGCAGGATTGGCGATCACGACTTGCGCTCTGGTGCCTGCAATTTCAATATAGCCGTTCAATAGACTAGGATTAGATGAGTTAACCTCATTCAAAATAACGCGCGCTGTACCAGTGGCCATGTAAGGGTTGCCTTGCACAAAACCACCTAGTTGGGTTTGTGCATTGGTGCGACTGTTATTGAGAATCACCCCTTGGTTACTGACATCAAACTGGCTATAAGTGTTTCTCGATACGCCAGCGGCGCTTGGCGTTTGAATGTTCACCAAAGGCACACCATTTGCTGCTTGAGTTACTATCGCACGTTGGCTTGCAGCAGCCGTTTGGTCTGCAATGATATCGGCGTGTGCGAATGGAATGCTGAGTGAGTTTGGTATTAACCCGACCATGCCCAGCGATAACATGATTGAGAAAACAAGCGGGCGAATGCTGATAGTTTGTTCGGAATTGTTATCTTGTGTACTTCCAAGCCTAAAAATAGCGGAAGATTCGGAACCACTTCCAGAAGAATGGGATTTAACATGTTCGGCAACCGCCATCATGATCCCACGCGTTTGGTTAAAAATAAGCCTGAATTGGTTTTTATTCATTTTTATTGTCGCTCTTATTATTAGTTTTATTACCAATGGTCATAAGCGGTCACTGATGTGACAAATCTTGCGATTAATGTGTTAAACGGATAATAGAACCTCCATCAACTCATCTTGCAGAATTTTTTCTAACCAATTGATTGCTATTACAATTTTTTATTTTTTATGCGAAACCAATCTACGCTGATTTGCACATGGATAATTTACAAGCAATATTTATACCTTTATCAGCGAGACTGATTTAAGGTATAAATATTGCAAAATAGTATAGATAAGGTTGAGTAAGTTGAAATTTACTAAACTTAGTAGGTGTAATTGAGGTTAAAACCCGCTGTAGTTTCTGCGGTATCAAAGCCTTTAGGTTTGTTAATAGGCTTGGCTACAAACACGTCGTAACTTAATCCGCTCAGCAATTTTAGCCCGCTGCTGTAGGCGCTACCACGCAAACCAATAACTATGCCAGCCAGATATTTACCAACCAGGTTATCAGAAGACTGGCCGCCGACTTCACCGTAATCCAAGCCACAATAAATGGCTTGCCCTGACTGTGCAACCGGTACTATCAATTCATTGCGAATCAGCCAGCCATGATCAGCTACCAGCGTTTGTTCCCCATTGAATCCACGTACTGTGAAACGGTTGCCAATACTGAAACGATCTTGTGGTGTCAGCGGCGTATAGTTGGTTTGACCGCGTAATGAAGCACTATATTGCAGTGGCTGTTGCCCCCATGGCGCTTTCACATGGAACGGTATTGAAAGATTCAAGTCCCCTAAGAGTAGTTTCATGCGTGATGTGCCCTCACCAAAACTTTGTTCAGGCGCTTGAAGTGCATTCTTTGCACCTGTGCCGCGTCGGTAAGCAAGGTTATAGTCGAGTACCGCCTGGCCAATATACCAACTTTGATTAATACCGAACTCCCAGCCTGCTGTTCGACGGCGCTGCACTTCAATTTCCGTATCATCGATAAAGTTACTGGATTTACGTAAAAATCCTTTTATTGAAGCGAAGGTTTTATTGATGCTATTGCGATAAAGCAGTCGGCTCACTTTAATCTCGGCGTTCTGTGAGCGGCCACTAAACACATAGGTTTGATTGATGCCCGCGACTGTTTGATGGAAATCATTGGTGGAGGTAGTGGCGCTTAACAACCAATTGTCATAAGGAACTGAGTAATGCGCGGTGTGCCCATTGTTACCTCGTTTTCCAGTCTCTCCATCACCAAGGTCGTGGTTATAATTCACATAAATCAAATCATTGAGCATCAGCAAATTATCACCTGACAAGGTAATACCGCCTTGGTATTTACCTGTGGTTTTTGAGCCGCTGTCATCAAGATTCAACGCGATTCGAAACGGGAAGCGTTGCTGATAACGCACAATCAGATCACTTAACCCAGGTGTATTGATTTCAGTAGTTGCCGGTTCAATTTGAATGTCCACTTCTGCGGTAGGGACGCGTTTAAAGTTTTCTAAACCTTGTTCAATATCACGCAGGTTAACAATGTCACCCGCACTTACCGGGAGCGCATTCCAACCATTCGCACGCTTGTTAGAATCTGGCGTAAATCGAATGGCATTCACGCGCCCGGTAATAACCGTTAATTGCAGAACACCACTTTTTAAATCCTGCGGTGCGGCCAATACCCGCGTAGTCACAAAACCTTTAGCAATAATGGCATTCTGTACGCGCGCCATCACGGCATTGATACCAACCGTGCCTAAACAGCGGCCTAAGATTGGTTTGTCATTTAAAGCGGTACTTAAAGCAAATTTAAATTTATCGCTGGCATCACCAAGCAATTCAATATCATTAATAGTAAAGCAGGGCGCTTCATTGTCTGGAATAACATCTGTTGCAGTAGGCACTGCATTTTTAAGTTGCTCGCCTACGTCACGAGCATCAGGCTTTAACTCCTGTTGCTGTCGCAATAACCGCTGGCGTTCTAGCTGGCGCAGCTGCTCTTGGGCATTCGTATCTATCTGGTTTATATCAGCAGCGATAGTATATGTGGGTAAATTTAGCAAAAAAAGTGTGAAGCAAAGCGCAAGCCTGTTTATTGTTGTCATTAGTATTATTCTTTATTAATTAGACGACTTTTTAAATTGCCGGCAAATAATAAACAGTCTTTTTAAATATTGCAATTTGCATTTTCCTACTTAGTAAAAATGACTAAGTGATTACTTTTAATTCCACATTCAGGTTAAACAGCCTAATGAAGCTGCAAAATCACCTCCAAAAATCATGCATGCTTTTATCAATATGAACGAAATATTCGCATAACGACCATGATAAATATTAACTAATTTGCAAGAATAAAAGCTCAACATTAAGCAAGATTAACGGTTGTGCAGGGCACAGGCTTCAATGCAAATAAGTGTATATAGGTATAATGCCATCTACTCAAACTGACTTTAAAATCATCATGGCACTTAATATCCACTCAAGATATTCACTCAATACTCATCTCATGAAAACACTTAACTTGGAATCTCGTGACTACCCTTATATTGGAGCCTTGCAATGGCGCTAAAATCTACCATCTATAAAATTGATCTGAACATTGCGGATATTGACAGGCAATATTACGCCCAACACAGTCTGACGCTGGCAAAACATCCATCCGAAACCGATGAGCGCGTGATGGTGCGCTTGATTGGTTTTGCGCTGTATGCCACTGAAACGCTTATTTTCGGCAAAGGCTTAAGCGATGATGACGAGCCTGATTTATGGCAAAAAGATCTAACCGGCGCGATTGAATTGTGGATGGATGTTGGTTTACCCACAGAAAAAGACATACGCAAAGCGGCAGGACGCGCAAAACAAGTGGCTGTCGTTCTATATGGCGGACGTATTGCCGATATGTGGTGGACGCAAAATAGCAAAGCCGTATTAAAAATCAACAATTTAACCGTGATTAATCTGCCAGAAACACAAGAATTGGCGAGCATTGCTAATCGCAATATTCAAATAAGCTTAACCATTCAAGACAAGCAAATATTGGTGAGCCACGATGGCGGCAGCTTTGATGTGACGCCGATTATCTTAAAAGAGCCGAGTACTTATTAAGGCTTTTTTACTGCCGTATTTAACGTGTTATCTGACAAATTTATAGGACATATACCTATAAATTGAGCAAAGCGAATCTTGTTTAATAGCGTTTCTAGGAAATTTTCCTGAACAATATTGGAGAAGAATATGATTAACACAAATACCATTCAACCAGATATGCCTGTTGTATGTTCACAAGACGGTCAATTTGCCGAAGTGGACCATCTGGAAGGTGCAGATAGCATCAAACTTAAAAAAGATGAAGCTGGCCAACATCATTACATCCCATTAGATTGGGTAGTTTCAACCGAAGACGGCAAAGTAAAAATTGACCGCCCTGGTGAAGAAGCCATGCAAGAGTGGTCAACAAGACCTAATTAAATTAACGATTATTTTTACAAAAAAGCCTGACTCAAAATCAGGCTTTTTTGTTTTCAAATTTTAAAATAGATTTCCGCCTGCGCGAAAATGACAGCACTTAAGCTGGTTTGGAATTTCAATTCCCCTAAGCAATGCCGAGCAACGCAAACTAATCAGGATTTTTCGGCGTGGACTGTCTGATCGCAGCGAGTTCCGCAACCGCCTGATTTGTTGAGAAGCGCAGGGAAACCGAAGGTCATGGCATGGTGCGTCGTTTACTTTGGTTATTTTGTTTTGGACAAGCAAAAGAAAGTGACTTAGTGCGCGGGCAACCCCGACTAATAACTCTATATCATGCACTCTTTTAATTTATCTTTAATATTTTCAGGTAAATTGTTTGTTACATCGCTATCGTCAAATATCCATTCAAAATATGCCAATAAAATCTCTTTAATTTTCCATAAGTTATATTTTGCTTTTTTTGTAACTATTGTGGGAAAAGGGGATTTAAAGAATTTGTACCAATCTGTTACTTCCTCATAAATAATTTCTACAACGTTAAAATTTGGATTATTTCTTAGGGATTGCCATAAATACATATGTTTACTTGAGTTCGCTACGGCACTAACTCCCCACATCATATCGTCCAAATGAATTTGGGCATTTTTGTATTTTGTTTTTGCTAATGCCGAAACGGAATCATCATGTTCAAGCCAATCATTATAAAGTTGCCAAGCAGTTACTGAGAAGTTAAAGCATTCATCTTTAGACCTGTGATTCTCGTCTAATTTTTTACTATCTCTTATTAACTTTTCATAAACGTCTTTGGCTGTGTTAAAGCCAAAAGTGAAGACTTTATCTTTTGCCAACGCCACTTTTACTCGACCGTCACACTTTTAGCTAAATTCCTAGGCTTATCCACATCTGTACCTTTTAACAATGCCGCATGATACGCCAGTAGCTGCACGGGAATGGTATGCAAAATAGGGGAGAGTACGCCTACATGGCGCGGGGTGCGAATCACATGCACACCATCGGATTCGGTAAAATGGCTATCGGCATCGGCAAACACAAATAGCTCGCCGCCACGCGCTTTTACTTCTTGCATATTGGATTTCACTTTTTCCAGCAAGGCATCATTCGGCGCAATCACCACCACGGGCATATTGTTATCCACCAACGCTAATGGGCCATGTTTTAACTCGCCAGCGGGATACGCTTCTGCATGGATGTAGGAGATTTCTTTGAGTTTAAGCGCCCCTTCCATGGCGATTGGATAGTGCACACCGCGGCCTAAAAATAGCGCGTGTTCTTTGTCGCCAAAGCGTTTTGCCCATTCGCGGATCTGCGGTTCTAAATTCAATGCAAACTGCACGCTGCCAGCTAATTGGCGTAATGCGCCTAAATATTCTTGCTCTTTTTCAGTGTTAAGTAGGTTTTTTTGTTTGGCCAGAGTGGCAGCTAATACAAATAAAGCCACTAATTGTGTGGTGAATGCCTTGGTGGATGCCACGCCGATTTCTGCGCCCGCGCGCGTGTAGAAAACCAATTGCGATGCGCGTGGAATGGCGCTTTCCTGCACGTTGCAAATGCTTAAGCTTAAGTTTTGCCCTAACGATTTGGCATGTTTGAGCGCTTCCATCGTGTCTAATGTTTCGCCCGATTGCGAAATGGTGACGATGAGCTGATTCGGGTTTGGCACTGATTCGCGATAGCGATATTCGCTGGCTATTTCCACATTGCAAGGCACTTTTGCAATACCTTCTAGCCAATATTTGGCGGTTAATGCGGCGTAATAGCTAGTGCCTGCGGCCAAAATTAAGATGCTATCTAGCTGGTTAAATACGCTAGCCGCGTTTGTACCAAACAGTTCTGGCCTAAATGCGCCGTCATCAATCAAGGCTTCAATCGTGTCATTTAATGCAACTGGCTGTTCGTATATTTCTTTTTGCATAAAGTGGCTGTAAGGGCCAAGTTCTAGGCTGGCTAAGGAAACATCGCTGGTATGTACTTTGCGCGTGGCCAATTCGCCATCTTTGCCGTAAATAATCACAGCATCGGTTGTTAAGGTGGCGACATCGCCATCTTCCAGATAAATGACTCTGCGCGTGACAGAAAGTACGGCAGAAACGTCTGATGCGATAAAGTTTTCACCTTCACCCAAACCGATTAATAGCGGGCAGCCTAAACGTGCGCATACCATTAAATCGGGCTGGTTAATCGCGATAACGCTAATAGCAAATGCGCCGGTTAATTCAGCAATGGCGGCTTTAGTGGCTGCCAATAAATCGGCTGTTTCTGCATAATAATGATGGATTAAGTGCGCAATTACTTCGGTATCAGTTTGCGAATTAAATTGGTAGCCAAGTGTTTTTAATTTCGCGCGTTGTTCATCGTGATTTTCAATAATACCGTTATGTACAACAGCGATTGTGGGGTTAATCTGTGTGGGGGAAACGTGCGGATGCGCGTTACTCTCCGTTACACCGCCATGCGTTGCCCATCGTGTATGACCAATGCCCACCAGGCCAGTTAAATTGGCATCCAGTGCTTTTTCTGTCATCGCCACCACACGCCCCACAGCGCGCACGCGCTCAATACCATTACTATTAAGCACTGCAACGCCGGCTGAGTCATAGCCGCGATATTCCAAACGACTTAGGCCTTCAACTAGCGTTGATACGACGTTTCTTTTAGCAACTGCGCCTACGATTCCACACATAAATGATTACTCTCTTAAATTATTCTCAACATCTAACTGACGATCGCCATTAGCGCAATGAAGACAGGTTGTTTTTAATTAAACTTTTTTAATCTTTTGCGGCCGTTTCCAGCCCATAATTGTTTTTTGCTCTTTGGCACGGCAAAAAGTCAACGCATCGGCAGGTGCATCTTTTGTGATGGTCGAACCTGCTGCAATCGTCGCATTTTTACCGATTGTAACCGGCGCGACTAACTGCGAATCAGAGCCAATAAATGCACCATCTTCTATAACTGTTCTGAATTTATTTGCGCCATCGTAATTACAGGTAATGGTGCCTGCACCAATATTGACGTTTTTGCCGACAGTGCTATCGCCCACATAACTCAAATGGTTAATCTTGCTGCCCACATCCACTTGCGCATTTTTAAGCTCTACAAAGTTGCCAACGTGCGTGTCGCTTTGTAGTATTGTGCCTGGCCTCAATCGGGCATATGGCCCAATGCGACTATTTGCGCCAATTTCAGCGTCATCAATATGCGTAAATGCAGCAATTTGCGTACCAGCTGTG
Organism: Pseudomonadota bacterium; assembly: GCA_040387095.1. Classification (GTDB taxonomy): domain Bacteria; phylum Pseudomonadota; class Gammaproteobacteria; order Burkholderiales; family Methylophilaceae; genus Methylotenera_A. Next base: position 29,103 of record JAZKEJ010000009.1, read on the forward strand.
ATGGTTGCATTCTTAATCACGCAATTGGCAGCAACTTTTACGTTATCGCCTAAGGAGACATTGCCTTCAAATATGCAATTCACATCAATTTCCACATCGCGACCGCAGCTAAGTGTGCCCCGAACATCCAAACGTGAAGCGTCTTTTAAGGTAACACCTTGCTGTAAAAGTTGCTGTGCGATGCGGGTTTGATGTACGCGCTCAATCTGGTTTAAATCTACTTTGGAATTAATGCCTGTGACCGACCATTCATCCGCTGTCACTTCTGCAATCACATCTACGTTGTCTTTTACGGCAAGTTCAACAATATCGGTTAAATAATACTCACCTTGCGCATTGTTATTGCTCAAGCGACTTAACCAGTTTTTTAGATGAATATTTGGCATCGCCATAATACCTGTATTCACTTCGCTAATCTGGCGCTGGTCATCGGTCGCATCTTTATGTTCGACAATTGTCGTGACCAGATGATTATTGCGAACAATGCGGCCATAACCAGTTGGATCCGCTTTATTAAATGACAAGATCGCCAGTTGATTATTGGTGTTTTCAATTAATTTTTTACAAGCTTCCACATCTACCAAAGGCACGTCGCCTAGCAAAATCAGACTATTCGCGTCTGTGTTCAAATACGGAGCAGCCTGCTGAACTGCGTGGCCTGTACCCAATTGCTCGGCCTGATTCACCCAAATTATATTTTCGTGTGAGAACGTTTCACGTACAGTTTCACCGCCATAACCATAAACGACAATGATTTTCTCTGGATTCAACGCTTTCGCACAATCAATCACATGCGCCAAAATCGATTTGCCGCCTATTTCGTGCAACACTTTTGGCTTGTTGGAGTGCATGCGCGTGCCTTTACCAGCAGCGAGGATCACGATATTAAGTTTTGTTATTGACATATGAATCTATTTTACTATGTCCTTATTCAAGAAACTAATTTGAATAATTATTTATCTGATGATATTGGATCGATTAATTTGTAAATAACCAAAAGTTAATATGTCAATTTTAGAAATTTCGAATTCAAAAGATTTTGTTTTACCTATTGATAATAGGCCCAAATATATTACTTCTGGGCAACCTGCATTTGAAGTGCCAATAAAATTAGTTAATCGTAAAGATGAGATAAGTATAGGATTAGAATTTATTTGTGATCGAAAGCTTTTCGGAAGCTTTTATAAAAGTTTACATCCTAATTTTTTCCAACAAATGGGTATTAATGATGGAGTTTTCATTGCGCCATTTGTTTTATCAAATAAATTACTCAAACATATAATATTTCCAGGAGATATTGATTTATTAATAATACCTTACCAAGAAAATAATTTATTATTAGTTAGATCAATTGCCGTTGAGCTTAAAATAGTTAGGGCTACTTTTGCAAAACAAGGTAAATCTCCTAATGATTACGGTTTTTCGCAAGCCAGCTCACTTTTGTCTCATGGTTTTCCATATGTAGCTGTTTGCCATTTGATTATTTCCGATGTTAGTCCTTCTAATGCTTGGCGCTCAGTATCAGTAACTCAAGTTCTAGATGACTATGGCCACGTTTCAACGCCTCAAGAATTTTACAGTGACATGATGCCTAGAGATTTATTGGAACGCTGTTACGGGAGATTGATAGCGAATTGCCCTAATAATCATTTAGGACTTTTTACTGCATATCCATCTGAAGACCAATTTTGGATTCCTCGCGGTAGACATGCGATAGCAAGTGAGCAATTTAAGCCTAATACTTTATATGCCATATATGAATTCTTTTGTCGTAACTATAATTGTTTTTTAGATACTCCAGCTTATCCACCTTTTTGTGGTCCTATAAAAAATCATTAAATTTTCTTAAATATTTACCATAACCATTTTTACACTGTAGATAGCATCTTAATTACTGCACAAATTTTTATTAGAAAAGCCTTCACAGATGAAATTGTCATTTATATTAAAACTTATCCCTAAATTAAATATTCAGGAAACAAATATGTAACAAAAAAGGCAGCCTAAGCTGCCTTTTTGCTGATGTTAGCATAACGCTAATGACCATGATTTAGTGCGTTTTACGCAGGCGCTCAATCGC
>JAZKEJ010000010.1:0-8665 GCA_040387095.1 Pseudomonadota bacterium
CAACCTGCCTGGGCACCAATCGAAGCCAAAATTAATGGTTTATCTAGCTTTAATCCGCAAACCAGTGCCTATCAGCGCATGATGGTCGGACAGGCAGAAGATATTACATTAGACGGCACTGGGCGCCTGTTGGTATCACCTGTACTGCGCAGTTTTGCTAAGCTGGATAAGGATGTCATGTTTGTTGGACAGGGCAGTCATTTTGAATTATGGAATCTGGATGCCTGGCATCAGCAGTTGGAAACGTTAATGTTAGGCGATGGTGCTGAAATGCCTGCAGAATTAGAAGGTTTTTCACTATGATGATGGGCGCGAAATCTGCGCCCAGCTTAGTCTCAGTGTCAGCATCGATTATGACTTCCGCTTTAAACTCCACTCTTAAGTCGCCATCGGCTGCACATACCACCGTTTTATTGAACGAAGCGGTCGATGCGCTGAATATCAAGCCAAACGGTACTTACATCGATGGTACTTTCGGCCGCGGCGGGCATAGCCGATTAATCCTTTCGCAGTTGTCAGAATCGGGTCGTTTGTGTGCGATTGACCGCGATTTGGCTGCTTTAGCAGAAGGCGAAACCATTCAAGATGCGCGATTCAGTATTGCACATCTGCATTTTTCAGAAATCAATCAATTAGCAAGTTTTAACAATCTGGCAAAAGTTGACGGAATTTTGCTGGACTTGGGCATTTCATCGCCACAAATTGATGAGGGTGAGCGCGGTTTTAGTTTTAGATTTGATGCGCCCTTGGATATGCGCATGGACCAAACGCGTGGCAAAACAGTCGCTGAGCTGTTAACCACAATTTCAGAACAACAATTAGGGAAAGTGATCAAAGATTATGGTGAAGAACGGTTTGCTAAGCAGGTTGCAAGGGCGATTATTAAGGAGCGCACAGACGGGCGCACCATCACCACTACAGGACAGCTTGCCAAGATCGTGGCAAGTGCAATCACCAAGGTCGAACCGGGGCAGAACCCTGCAACGCGCACCTTTCAAGCTTTACGGATTTACGTCAATTCGGAGCTTGAGGAGCTATCGCTGATTTTACCGAAATGTCTGGATTTGCTGGCAGAAGGTGGACGTTTGGTCGTAATTAGCTTTCATTCGTTGGAAGACAGAATCGTCAAGCAATTTATTCAAGGTGAACAAAACCGCGATGATTTGCCTGCACGGTTTCCTGTGAAAGCAATAGACTTGCCCCAGCCAAGATTGTTGGCAGTTGGTAAAGCCATTAAACCTAGCGCAAATGAAGTGAAGCAGAATCCACGCAGTAGAAGTGCAGTCATGCGCGTCGCTGAAAGAACGGCAATTGCTTAACAGGCATTGGCTGAAACTATGACACGATTAAATTTTATTCTATTTTTTGGGTTAATTGCCGTGAGCTTGGGCGTGATTACCTCACAACATAAAGCGCGTAAGCTGTACTTTGAGCTGGAGCAGCAACAAAACTTAACACAGAAATATGATACGGAGTTTGGACAGTTACAGTTAGAGCAAAGCACTTGGGCGATGCATTCGCGCATTGAAGAGTTAGCCGCCAAGAAATTAAAAATGCAAGTGCCTGATGCAAAGCGCATTCAAGTGATTGCCAAAGAAGAAGTAACCTTAGAAGTGATTCGTTAAGAAATTTAGACAAAATGGCTTATAACTCCGCACAACATCATATAGTGAAGCTGCCTTCTTGGCGGCGTAGGCTATTGTTGATTGTGATATTGCTGGGTTTTGGCGGTTTGTTTGCGCGTGGCATTTATTTGCAAAGTTTGCATAAGGAATTTTTGCAGCAAAAAGGCGATGCGCGTTATAGCCGCACACTAGAGTTGCAGGCGCATCGCGGCAAAATCACGGATAGAAATGGTGAATTATTAGCTATCAGCAGCCCAGTCGAATCGGTTTGGGCAAGCCCGCCCGATGTCAAAATCACCAAAGATCAAAAAATTAAATTGGCAAAACTATTGGGCATCAAGCATACCGATGTTGAGAAAAAACTAGCGAATTTAGAACGTGGATTTGTCTATTTAAAACGCCGTCTTTCGCCTGATTTGGCAGCAAAAGTGATGAGCTTGGGGATTCCTGGTATTTTTCTGCAACGTGAATACAAGCGTTTCTACCCAGCGGGTGATGTAACTGCACATATCGTTGGATTTACTGATATTAATGACAAAGGCCAGGAAGGTTTTGAGTTGGCACAGAATGCGCTGTTATCTGGCAAAGCGGGTAGCCGAAAAGTCATTAAAGACAGGCAAGGTCGCATTGTAGAAGATTTGGAAGACGTTAAAGTACCGCAAGATGGGCACGATTTGGTATTAAGCATCGATAGACGTATTCAGTATTTAACATTCAGAGAGTTAGCGCGCGCTGTTGAATTGCACAAAGCCAAAGCCGGTGCGGCAGTAGTGTTAGATGCAAAAACGGGGGAAGTGCTGGCGATGGTGAACTTGCCGACTTATAACCCGAATAATCCAGTCAATATCAAAGGTAAAACGCGTAATCGCGTGATTACCGATGTGTTTGAACCTGGCTCAACATTGAAATCGATTTCGGTTTCAGCCGCGATGGAATTTGGCGACTATAAGCCTGATACGCTGATTCAAACTGCGCCAGGCTATATGAAAATAGGCTCGGCAACAGTTCATGATACGCATGATTATGGTTTGCTGACGGTTGCTGGCGTGATACAAAAATCATCCAATGTGGGTGCTTCCAAGATGGTATTGAGTTTGAAACGCGAGGAACTTTGGAGTGCGTTCAATCAATTGGGCTTTGGTTCACGCATGGATATTGGCTTTCCGGGCCAGGCATCTGGTCGGCTACGCCCTTACAAAAGCTGGCGCCCCATCGAGCAGGCTACCATGTCGTATGGCCATGGTATTAGCGTGACTTTATTGCAACTGGCGCGTGCCTATACCGTTTTTGCCAATGAAGGTGAATTAATGCCAATTTCATTGTTAAAAATTAAAGATTCACCAGTGGGACATCAAGTGTTTTCAGCGCAAGTTGCCAACGACATGAAAACCATGATGGAGCAAGTGGTATTGCCTGGCGGCACAGCGTTAAAAGCACAAGTGGCTGGTTATCGCGTTGGCGGAAAAACTGGCACAGCGCATAAATTGGGCCCCACAGGTTACGAAAAAGATAAATATGTCGGTTCTTTTGTTGGTTTAGCGCCAGCATCTAATCCGCGCCTAATTATGGCTGTGATGATAGATGAGCCAACAGGTGGACTGTATTACGGCGGAACCATTGCCGCACCAGTGTTCAGTGCGGTGATGTCAGATGCTTTGCGCATGTTGGCTGTACCGCAAGATGCACCTAATAATAATGTTGTCATACCGCCTGGCGTTGAGGATGTAAAAGAGGTGATATGACAAAGCCCACACAACATTACACCATTAAAACGCTAATCAAAAGCATCACTGCAGATAGCCGCAAAGCCGTGGAAGGCAGCCTGTTTATAGCCTATCCAGGTGATAAAAGCGATGGACGCGATTATATTGCCGATGCAATTAAAAACGGCGCCAGCGCAGTATTGTGGGAATCATTGGATTTTGAGTGGAATCCAGACTGGGATGTTGAAAATATTGGCATCAGAAATCTACGTCTGCAAGTAGGCAGCATTGCGGACCAGTATTATAAAAAGCCATCAGAAAAATTGTGGACCATAGGTGTGACAGGCACCAATGGAAAAACTTCTATTACGCAATGGTTAAGTCAATGCTTTAATTACCTGGGCCGCAAAACTGCAGTGGTGGGTACACTGGGAAATGGCTTTACTAACGAGCTAATTGAGACACAAAATACCACACCCGATGCGATTCTATTGCAAAGTATGCTGGCTGATTATTTTAACCAATCTGCTGAAGTGGTGGCTTTAGAAGTGTCTTCACACGGCTTGCATCAAGGTCGCGTCAATGGTGTGCATTTTGATGTGGCGGTGTTCAGCAATCTATCGCGCGACCATTTGGATTATCACGGTACGCAAGCAGAGTATGCTGCGGCAAAACGCAGTTTGTTTGAGTTTGACGATTTGAAAATGTCGGTGATTAATTGCGATGATGCTTTTGGTCAGGAAATTGAAGAATACTTAAAACAAGCCGCTACGCCAGTGATGACGTACGGGATTGAGCATGGCGATGTACAGGCAACGCAATTGCATTTTGGGCATGCCTATTTCACATTTTTGGCTAAAACGCCGCAAGGTGAAGCGAAAGTGAAAGCCAATTTAATTGGCCGTTTTAATGTATATAACGTGTTGGCAGTGCTGGCTACATTATTGGTTTCTAAAGTCAGCTTAAAAGATGCGGTAGATGCAATTGCAAAAATTCAATCTGTCGCAGGACGTATGCAACTATTAGGTGGCGATAAATTGCCGTTAGTAGTCATTGACTATGCACACACACCAGATGCGCTAGAAAAAGTATTAACTACGCTTAAAGAGCAAAAAGCAAAAAGCGCCAAGTTGGTTTGCGTATTTGGCTGTGGCGGTAATCGCGATGCTGGCAAACGTGCGCTGATGGGCAAGATTGCCAGTGAGTTGGCTGACGCCATCGTAGTGACTTCGGATAATCCCAGGCATGAAAACAAACGCAATATTATTAATGAAATTTTGCAAGGCACTCAGGGCAATTATCTGATTGAGCAAGATCGCGCAAAAGCCATATCTGTTGGCATATTTGCGGCTAAAGCCGGCGATATTGTGTTGATTGCAGGCAAAGGGCATGAGCAATATCAAGAAATAAAAGATAAAAAACATTATTTCAGTGATATTGAGCAAGCAGAAAAAGTCTTAGAAGCTTATGCGGAGTCATTGTCATGATGATGCTATCAACCATAGCAAAAGCCGTGAATGGCAGATTGTTAGGACTAGATATTGAAGTACAGAGTGTCGGCACAGATAGCCGCTCGATTATTAAAAATCAGTTATTTGTCGCCATTAAAGGTGAAAATTTTGATGGCAACACTTACGCCTTAGATGCAATCAAACAAGGCGCAGCGGCGGTATTGGTGTCAGATGAGCAGACAAAAGCGATGCCTGCGATTGTGGTGGAAGACACGCGTTTAGCGCTGGGAAAATTAGCACAATATTGGCGCAACCAGTTTGATATTCCAGTTATTGCCATTACTGGCAGTAATGGCAAAACGACTACTAAAGAAATGTTAAGCGCTATTTTAGGTGCGGCGGCAAGGGGTCCGAAAAAAGTGCATGCCACCGTGGGCAATTTAAATAATGACATCGGTATGCCGTTAACTTTGTTGAAATTGCGTGGTGAACATGCGTATGCCGTGATTGAAATGGGTATGAATCATTTGGGCGAAATTGATTACTTAACACATATTGCCCAGCCAACTTTGGCGCTAATCAATAATGCAGGCACTGCACATATTGGTGAATTGGGTTCGCGTGACAATATCGCCAAGGCCAAAGGCGAGATATTTGACGGTTTAAGCGTAAACGGCATTGCGGTGCTAAATGCAGAGGATGCCTTTTTTGGCTTCTGGCAAACGTTAACCAAGGGCAAAAAAGTCATTACATTTGCTTTGAACAGCAAGGCAGATGTAACCGCTACCTATGCGGAAGTTGATGGTTTGAGCCATGTTGAATTGACGACACCAGCGGGAAAAATCAGCTTTAAGTTAAACGTGTTAGGTAAACATAATATCAGTAACGCGCTAGCAGCTAGTGCTACAGCGGTTGCGCTTGGTGTGAGCAATCAAGATATTGCAAACGGTTTACAAAACATGCAAGCGGTACATGGTCGCCTGCAGCGCAAGCCCGGCCTGAACGGTGCGATGTTGATCGACGATACCTACAATGCAAATCCCGATTCGATGAAAGCAGCAATTGATGTATTGGTGGTGACAGGCACACACACGATTTTTGTGATGGGTGATATGGGTGAGCTGGGCGCGGATGCGGCAAACATGCATGCCGAAATTGGTTTATATGCCAAGCAAAAAGGTATACCGCATTTGCTTGCTTTTGGCGTGTTAAGTAGCCATGCAGCAAATGCTTTTGGCGAGGGTGCGCAACATTTTTCAGCGTTAGAAGAATTAATAGCGCACATAAAAATTTTGATGCAGACAAACGTAACAGTTTTGGTTAAAGGCTCACGTTTTATGAAAATGGAGCGTGTGGTTGATGCCTTGGAAAAAGCGAGTGACTCAACACTTGAAAACCAACAAAAAAGTTTAATGGAGGACGCACAATGTTATTAGAACTTACCCGCTGGTTTGCACAAGATATACGCGGATTTAATGTATTTAACTACATTACTTTGCGTGCGGTGCTGGCAACATTGACGGCCTTGATCATTTCATTTTTGGTTGGGCCAACCATGATTCGTAAGCTCACCCAATACAAAGTAGGGCAAGCAGTGCGTGATGATGGTCCGCAAACACACTTAGTAAAAGCCGGTACACCAACAATGGGCGGTGCACTGATTTTGGTGGCGATTGGCATTGCAACTGTGTTGTGGGGCGATTTGCACAATAAGTATATTTGGGTAGTGCTAGTAACTACATTGGGCTTTGGTGCAATTGGTTGGGTAGATGATTACCGCAAAGTGGTTTACAAGAATCCTAAAGGCTTGTCGGCCAAAGCCAAATATTTCTGGCAAAGCGTAATTGGGTTTGGTGTGGCGATATTTTTATACCAAACATCCGCTAGCCCAGCCGAAACAACCTTAATCGTGCCATTTTTCAAAACATTGGTAATCCCGCTAGGTGCCGTAGGTTTTATTGTGCTGACCTATCTAGTGATTGTTGGCTCAAGTAACGCGGTGAATCTAACCGATGGCTTAGATGGTTTGGCGATTATGCCGACCGTGATGGTGGGCAGCGCGCTGGCAATATTTGCCTACGTGGCTGGGCATTTATATTTTTCTAAATATTTGGGCATTCCATATGTGGCTGGCGCGGGTGAGTTGATGGTGTTTTGCGCGGCCATGGCAGGCGCTGGCTTGGGCTTTTTATGGTTTAACGCTTATCCAGCAGAAGTGTTTATGGGCGATGTTGGCGCGTTAGCGTTGGGAGCGGCGTTGGGGGTTGTGGCAGTCATCGTTCGCCAAGAAATTGTACTGTTTATTATGGGTGGCGTATTTGTGGTGGAAACGTTTTCTGTGGCACTGCAAGTGCTGTATTTTAAATACACCAAATTTAGAACCGGCGTAGGCAGGCGCATATTTTTGATGGCGCCACTGCATCATCATTATGAACAAAAAGGCTGGAAAGAAACGCAAGTAGTGGTGCGATTCTGGATTATTACCATGATGCTGGTTTTAGTCGGATTAGCCACATTAAAACTCAGATGAATAACAGAGAATGAAAATCACATTAAAAGACAAGAAAGTGCTGGTGCTGGGTCTGGGCGATACAGGGTTATCTGCCTTGCATTGGCTTGAGCGCCAAGGGGCGATTTTGTCTGTGGCGGATTCGCGCGTTAATCCGCCTAGCTTGGACGATGTGATTAAGCGTATGCCGCAAGTGAGTATTCATAGCGGGCAGTTTAATTCAGAAATCTTGATGCAAGCCGATTTAATCGTCATTAGCCCAGGCGTAGCAATGAGCGAGCCAGCGGTACAAGCGGCAATTGCGCACGGTGTACCAGTGATTGGCGATGTGGAATTGTTTGCACAATTTCGTCCTAAATACGCAAAAGTGATTGCCATAACAGGTTCAAATGGCAAAACCACAGTAACCACTTTGGTGGGTGAAATCTGCAAAGAAGCAGGCTTAAAAACCATTGTTGCAGGCAATATCGGTTTGCCAGTGCTGGAAGCATTACTGATGGAAACGCCTGATGTCTACGTGCTGGAGCTATCCAGTTTTCAATTGGAAACAACGCATCATTTAAATTGCGATAGCGCAACTGTGCTCAATATCAGTGAAGATCATTTGGATCGATATGCCGATATCCAAGCTTATATTGCTGCCAAAACACGTATCTTAACGCACGCCAAAGTGGTGGTTTTAAATCGTGATGACCCGGAAACTTCGATGCTGCAAACCAAAGACCTGCAAGCTAAAAAGGTGGCGACATTCGGTTTGAACGCAGCACCGACTAAAGATGATTTTGGCTTAACGGAATTAAATGACGAGCATTGCTTAACCAGTGGTCAGCGTAAATTAATACAGTCTCATCAATTAAAAATCAGTGGTTTGCATAATGTTGCCAATGCACTTGCCGCCGCTGCTTTGTGCAGCAATATTGGCATTGAAAAAACAGCAATTGTCAGTGCGTTAATTAAATTTAAAGGCTTGCCGCACCGTGTGGAATGGGTTGCCAGTATTGATGATGTTGACTTTTTTGATGACTCAAAAGGCACAAATGTGGGTGCAACATGCGCCGCCATTGCGGGGATGGTTAAGCAAGGAAAACCCCAAAAAGTGGTGTTGATTGCAGGCGGTGATGGTAAAGGCCAGGATTTTGCACCGTTGCTAGCAGCTGTAAAAAATAATGCACGGGCAGTAGTGTTAATCGGACGTGATGCAGCATTGATCGAGGCGGTTTTACTGGCATCTGAAATACCGCTTTATCGTGCGCTTGATTTACCCGAAGCGGTGAATATTGCCAAAAAAATAGCGTTAAGTGGCGATGCTGTATTGCTGTCGCCTGCCTGCGCCAGTTTTGATATGTTCAAAAACTATGTACATCGCGCAGAAGTGTT
>JAZKEJ010000010.1:8765-12678 GCA_040387095.1 Pseudomonadota bacterium
GAAGCCGATAAAGCAGTTGGCCATCAAAGCACTTACTATCTTATTCGGCAGGCGATTTTTATTGTCATTGGCTTATTTGCAGGCTTTATTGCGTTCCAGATTCCTGTCGCAGGCTGGCAAAAAATGGCGCCCTATTTATTTTTATTGGGCTTGTTTTTGCTGGTGCTAGTGCTTATTCCTGGCGTCGGCCGCAACGTAAATGGCAGTCAGCGCTGGCTATCTTTGTTTGTGATTAACTTGCAGCCTTCTGAATTAATGAAGCTCTTCGCCGCCATGTATGTGGCCGATTACGCCGTGCGCAAGGCACCGCAAATGGACAGTATTGTAAAAGGCTTTTTGCCGATGGTAGCGGTAATGGTTTTGGTTGGATTTTTATTACTACGCGAACCAGATTTTGGTGCGTTTGCAGTGATTGCCGCTATTTCAATCTCCATTCTTTGGCTGGGCGGTATTAACGTCAAGATTTTTGTAGCTTTGCTGGCGCTGTTGCCCGTTGCCATCTATGCGCTTATCGTCAGCTCGCCCTACCGTATGCAACGCGTGATCGGTTTTATGGATCCGTGGGCAGATCCCTATGGTAAGGGTTACCAGCTTTCACATGCCTTAATCGCGTTTGGTCGCGGCGAATGGTTTGGCGTAGGTTTAGGCGCCAGCGTAGAAAAATTACTGTATCTGCCAGAAGCGCATACCGACTTTTTGTTGGCAGTGATTGCGGAAGAATTAGGCTTTGTCGGCGTGTTAACTGTGTTGGGGCTTTTTTGCTGGATCGTAATTCGCGCCTTTGGTATTGGTAAAGAGGCAGTAGCGAATGAACGTTATTTTGCCGCATTGCTGGCACAAGGCTTGGGTGTGTGGATGGGCGTGCAGGGCATTATCAATATCGGTGTGAATATGGGCGTACTGCCAACCAAAGGCTTAACGCTGCCTTTGCTGTCATTTGGGGGCAGCGGTATTTTGGCAAATTGCATCGCAATGGCGGTGTTGCTGAGAATTGATTTTGAAAACCGCCGGCTACAGAAAGGGTTGCCAGCATGAGCGTAATCACGCAGTTGCTAATTGCTGTGGCGCGCCACAAGGCGGTTTCGGAGCAGGCTAACTTGCATAGCAAGTTATGCCGTAACCAAAACAGAAGGTTGCAGAAAGGCTTGCCAGCATGATGCTCAGCAGCCAAGTAACCGAGTTCGGTAAATTCACCATCATGATTATGGCGGGCGGCACAGGTGGTCACGTCTATCCTGCGATGGCGGTCGCGGATCACCTGAAAGAACACGGGTGGAATGTGGTTTGGCTGTGCACTGAAGGTGGCATGGAAAATCGATTAATTGCAGGCAAGGATTACAGCAAAGCAATGATCACCATGCGCGGTGTGCGCGGAAAAGGCATCTTAGGCTGGTTATTATTGCCATTTAAATTAAGCACTGCTTTTAAACAGAGTTTTACAGCCATTCGTCAACACCAGCCAGATGTCGTGCTGGGTATGGGTGGATTTGCCGCATTTCCAGGTGGCGTGATGGCGAAGTTGCTGGGCAAACCATTGGTGATTCATGAGCAAAACTCAATCGCTGGCTTAACCAATAAAGTGTTGAGCATGATTGCGGATAAAACACTGGCGGCTTTCCCTTCAGCATTTGGGGATAAAGCCGAGTTGGTTGGTAATCCGGTGCGTCAGGATATTACTCAATTGCCGTTTCCCGCACAGCGCTATATTGCGCATACAGGAAAATTGAAATTGCTGATAGTAGGTGGAAGTCTGGGTGCGACGGCGTTAAATGAAGTGCTACCAAAAGCCATTGCGATATTGCCAGAAAGTAATCGTCCACAAGTGATTCATCAAGCGGGTGAAAAACATATCGCTGTTTTGCAGGCCAACTATAAAGCTGCAGGCGTAAGTGCAGACACAACAGCATTTATACACAATATGGCCGAATTATATGACTGGGCAGATGTAGTGATTTGTCGCGCAGGCGCGCTGACGGTGGCTGAATTGGCTTGTGTAGGTGTGGCCAGTATTTTGGTGCCATTTCCGCACGCGGTGGATGATCATCAAACGCATAACGCCAAATATCTAAGCGATGCGGGTGCAGCGCAGTTAATTCAGCAAACAGAATTTAATACGCAAAAAGCCAGCGAAATATTAAACAGCCTGACACGTGATAACTGCATGGATATGGCCATCAAGGCAAAGGAATTGGCTAAGCCGGAAGCAACAGCGACTGTTGCAAGAATTTGTATGGAGTTGGCGATATGAAGCACAAGGTAAAGAATATCCATTTTATCGGCATTGGCGGTGCAGGTATGAGCGGTATTGCAGAAGTGTTGATTAACTTGGGATTCAGTGTTTCAGGCTCTGATTTGGCGAATAACGCTACAACGCAGCGTTTACATGGTTTTGGCGCCACCGTTTATCAAGGTCATGCCACAGATAATCTAAAAAATGCAGATGTGGTCGTGGTTTCATCGGCAGTGAATGAGGCGAATCCTGAAGTGATTGCTGCGCGATCCCAAAATATCCCTGTGGTGCCGCGCGCAATAATGCTGGCAGAACTGATGCGTTTTAGACAGGGTATTGCCATAGCCGGCACGCACGGCAAAACCACGACCACCAGTTTAATTGCCAGTATTTTGAATGAAGCTGGCATGGATCCAACCTTTGTGATTGGCGGCAAGCTAGAGTCTGCCAGCGCCAATGCGCGCTTGGGTACGGGCGAATATATTGTGGCTGAAGCTGATGAGTCTGACGCTTCTTTCCTGCATTTAACACCAGTGATGGCGGTAGTGACCAATATCGACCAAGACCATATGGATACTTATGAACACAGCTTTGAGAAACTAAAAAGCGCGTTTGTGGAATTTCTGCAGCAACTGCCGTTTTGGGGCATGGCGGTCATGTGTATCGATGACGCCAATATCCGCGAAATCTTGCCACGCGTGACCAAACCGGTGATGACCTATGGTTTCAGTGAGGACGCTCGCATTCGCGCGACAAATGTGCGTGCCGATAACGGCCAAATGCATTTTACGGTTGAGCGCATTAATGGTGTGACCACTACGTTTGATGTCACGCTTAATTTGCCAGGCAATCATTATGTATTGAACGCCTTGGCAGCGATTGCGATTGCCAGCGAGTTAAATGTGAGCGATGCGGCGATGATTAAAGCCTTGGCTGAATTTAAAGGTGTGGGCAGACGTTTTGAGCGTTATGGCGAAGTGGCGATTAAAGCAACTGAAGACAAAGCAGCAGGCACGTTTACCTTGATTGACGATTACGGACATCACCCAGTTGAGATGCAAGCGGTGATTGCGGCGGCACGCGGTGCTTTCCCTGACAGACGTTTAGTGATGGCATTCCAGCCACATCGTTATACACGCACACGCGATTGCTTTGAAGATTTTGTCCGCGTGCTTTCTACTGCCGACGCGGTTTTGCTAACAGAAGTGTATTCAGCAGGCGAAGCGCCGATTGTGGCGGCAGATACGCGTAGCTTGATTCGCTCAATCCGCGTCGTCGGTAAAGTAGAGCCGCAGTTTGTTGAAACGACTGATGAATTGCCAGCAGCCATTTTAAGCACTGTACACGCCGGCGATGTGGTGATTGTAATGGGCGCAGGTTCAATTGGCCAAGTGGCGAGTAAAACCAAAGATTTAGCACTGAATAGTGCCGAAAGCTTAATAAGTTAATGGTACAAACTGAGGCAAAAATGCAGTCGCAATTGCTAATCGACGAGCCGCTGGCACGCTATACCAGTTGGCGCGTTGGTGGAAAAGCTGACCGCGTTTTTATTGCTGAAAGTTTAAGCGAATTGCAGGCGTTTTTACAGAGCCTGGACAAAGCTGAGCCGATTGTTTTTATGGGTTTAGGCAGCAACTTATTAATTCGTGACGGTGGTGTGCGCGGCACGGTAATCGTGATGCA
>JAZKEJ010000010.1:12778-15949 GCA_040387095.1 Pseudomonadota bacterium
TGTGCGTAATGCTTCGGAATTTACTGCCAGTTATCGGCATATTGAAATGCCAGTATGGGGCGAGTGGTTTTTAGGCGCATGGTTTACGCTGGATATTGGCGATGCGAACGAATCGTTGAAAAGGATAAAAAATTTATTGGCAGCGCGCTTAGCCAGTCAGCCGCTTAATTTACCCAGCGCAGGCTCTACTTTTAGAAACCCTAAGGGTGATTTCGCAGCAAGGTTAATCGAGGCCAGCGGCTTAAAAGGCTATCAAATTGGCGGCGCACAGGTATCGCCAAAACATGCCAATTTTATTGTGAATGTGGGTGAATGTACGGCGATGGATATTGAGTTATTAATTAAGCACATAAAAGATACGGTTCTGGAAAAGCAAGGCGTGGCGTTGCAGCAAGAAATAAAAGTGATTGGTGAATATGGTAATGAATAAATTTGGAAAAGTAGCGGTATTGTTTGGCGGCAAATCGGGTGAGCGCGAAATATCGATTAAAAGCGGCTCTGCAGTGCTGGCGGCGTTAAAACGTCAAGGGGTAGACGCAGTAGCGTTTGACCCTGCAAATCAAGCACTTAGTGAATTAAGCCAATTTGACCGTGCATTTATTTCGCTGCATGGGCGCTTTGGTGAGGATGGCACGATTCAAGGTGCGCTGGAGTTGATGGATATTCCGTTTACCGGTAGCGGTGTTCTGGCGTCCAGCCTGGGTATGGATAAATGGCGCACCAAATTGATGTGGCGTGCTGTAGGCATTGCAACGCCTGATTTTGAATTGGTAACAGCAGATAGTGATTTCGCGGCAATTGAACAGAAATTAAGTTTGCCAGTATTCGTAAAACCGGCCAATGAAGGTTCCAGTATTGGCATCAGCAAAGTGAAAACTACAGGCGGATTAAAAGCAGCTTATGAATTAGCGGCAGAAGCAGACCCATTAGTAATTGCAGAGCAGTTTATCGGTGGTGGCGAATACACCGTTGGCATTTTAGGCGACGATAAAAACGGTTATCAGGTTTTACCTATCGTCAAAATTGTACCCAAGAATGAATTTTACGATTTTGAAGCGAAATATCTGCGTGATGACACGGAGTATCTGTGCCCGAGCGGATTAACTGCAGCCAAAGAAGCATTGATACAGCAAGAGGCTTTGCAAGCGTTTCGCGCCATTGGTTGCAGTGGCTGGGGCAGGGTAGATTTTTTAATGGATAAGCCGGAAGAAAATAAACAGCAAAAGCATTACTTTTTGGAGGTTAACACCAGTCCAGGCATGACAGACCATAGCTTGGTACCAATGGCGGCTAAATATGCTGGTATATCTTTTGATGAGTTGGTAGTGAAGATTTTAAGCATGACATTGGATACTAAAAATGTGGGATAAGCCCCGCCTACTCAATTGGCTAGCCAATCTGCTGTATGCCATGTCGGTGGTGTTGATGCTGTACGCCTTGGTATTTGTGGTGGTGCATTTACCCATTTTTCCGCTGCGCGAAGTGAAAATTAATGGCGAATTAGCGCATGTGAATCGTGAGCAAATTAAGTTGATTGTGGCTAAGCATTTAAAAGGTAATTTTTTCACGCTAGATTTAGTAAAAGCCCGTGATGCGTTTCAAAAATTACCTTGGGCGCGCGAAGTCAGTGTGCGCCGTCGCTGGCCAGACCAATTGGAAGTGGCGATTGAAGAACATCAAGCACTTGCGCGCTGGGGCAATATTGCATTGGTCAATACGCACGGCGAACTATTCCAGGCGGCGACAGATGATGAATTGCCTGTGTTTTACGGGCCAGCAGATGGCGTTCTGGAAGTCACTAAAAGTTATGGTGAATATAGTCAGATTTTAAATAAAGTGGATATAAAAATCGCGCAAGTAACGCTTTCGCCAAGGCGTTCTTGGGAAATTAAAACTGATAAAGACTTAACGATTGCACTTGGACGCATTGAAATGGATGCGCGTTTGAGCAAGTTTACTGGGGCGTATCAATCAACATTAAGTCGGTTAAATTTAAAAGTGACCTATGCCGACTTGCGTTACCCGAATGGTTTTGCAGTGCGAAAACCAGTTGGCTTGGCTGCTTTATTGAATAAGCAATTACCAGCGAAAAAATCGCCAGAATTACCTGTGCCTGCGTCTACACAGGCACCAAAGGCTACATGAGCTAAAGCACTTAATAAGAGCATTTGGCCAAAGGATAAAATGAAAAAGGGAGTAAATAATGAGTAAGGTTCGTGAAGATAAAAACCTAATAGTGGGGTTGGATATCGGCACATCAAAAATTGTGACCATTGTCGCCGAGTTGTTGCCAGAAGGTACTTTGAAGGTGATTGGCCTTGGTCAGCATGTATCACGTGGCCTGAAAAAAGGTGTGGTGATTAATATCGATTCCACCATGCAGGCAATTCAACGCTCGATTGAAGAAGCTGAATTGATGGCGGATTGCAAGATTAATGCCGTGTTTACAGGCATTGCAGGTAGCCATATTAAAAGCCTTAACTCGCATGGCATGGTGAAAATTAAAGAGGCCGAAGTCACCCAAATGGACATTGATCGTGTGGTGGAAACAGCGCGTGCGATTGCGCTACCGGCCGATCAGCAGATCCTGCATATCCTCACGCAAGAATTCATTATTGATGGTCAGGACGATGTGCGCGACCCATTGGGAATGAGCGGCATGAAACTGGAAGCAAAGGTGCATATCGTGACAGGCGCTGTGGCGGCGGCACAGAATATCGTCAAATGTATCAAGCGTTGCGGTTTAGAAGTCAGCGATTTGATTTTGCAGCCGCTGGCTTCCAGCGTGGCGGTATTAACTGACGACGAAAAAGATCTAGGTGTGTGCTTGGTCGATATCGGTGGCGGTACTACAGATATTGCCGTGTTTAAAAATGGTTCAATACGCCACACCGCGGTGGTGCCTATTGCGGGTGACCAAATAACCAACGATGTTGCAGTGGCTTTCCGTACACCAACTCAATCGGCAGAAGACATTAAAGTGAAACATGGCTGCGCGCTGCGCCAGTTGGCCGATGCACGTGAAATCGTTGAAGTGCAAGGCGTTGATGGCCGCGAAGCGCGCCAGTTATCGGTGCAAACCTTGGCAGAAGTGATTGAGCCGCGTGTGGTTGAGCTGTATGAATTTGTATTGCAAGAGTTACGCCGCAGCGGCATGGAAGAAATGATTGC
>JAZKEJ010000011.1:0-2252 GCA_040387095.1 Pseudomonadota bacterium
TTATTTTAACGCCATTTTACACTTTTAAGAAATGCGCTTTTCATTTTCACAAATGCACGGCTCTTAGGCTATCTTGTCTTAAGATAACTTGCTTAACATAAGCTGATACTTCAAAAGTATAGGCGGCATTTTACCAACTCTTAAATTAGGTAATCAATTTAGGCATGCTTAATATTTCGTTAAACTTACTAATATGTTGAATGAGTTGGTAAAATAGCCGTATGCAGCTTTATACAATTGGTGTTAATCACAACACTGCCCCTATTTCCATTCGTGAGCATGTCGCGTTTAATCCAGATATCCTGCGACATGCACTGAGCGATTTGACGGCGCAGAATGTGGCTGAAGCGGCGATTTTGTCCACCTGTAATCGCACAGAAATCTATGTACAAACCAACACGCCAGAACCCATCGTCAATTGGCTGGCTAATTACCACCGTCTAGATTTGGATAATATTCAGCCCTACACTTACACATTGAGTAATCAGGAAGCGGTTAAACATGCGTTTCGCGTGGCGTCCGGCTTAGATAGCATGGTACTTGGCGAGCCGCAGATTTTAGGACAATTTAAGCAATCCGTTAAAATCGCCCAAGATGCTGGTACTTTGGGAACGCTTTTGCATAAACTGTTCCAACGCACGTTTGAAGTGGCTAAAGAAGTGCGCACCAATACCGATATCGGCGGCAGTTCCATTTCAATGGCAGCCGCAGCGATTAAATTAGCACAGCGTATTTTTGGCGACATCGGCCAGCAGAAAGTATTGTTTATTGGCGCGGGCGAGATGATAGAGCTGTGTGCAGACCATTTTGCAGCGCAAAAACCGAAATCCATGACCATCGCGAATCGCACTATTGAGCGTGGTTTGCAATTAGCGAATAAAATTGGTGGGCAGGCGATTCTGTTAAATGATTTACCAGAACGTTTTGCCGATTTTGATATTGTAATCACCAGTACTGCCAGCCAATTACCGATTGTAGGTTTGGGCATGGTAGAGCGTGCGATTAAAACGCGTCGTCATCGCCCGATATTCATGGTCGATTTAGCCGTTCCGCGTGATATTGAGCCAGAAGTGGCACAGTTGGATGATGTGTTTTTATATACGGTGGATGATTTAGCACAAGTGGTTTCGGATGGCATGGAAAATCGTCAGGAAGCTGCGATTAACGCAGAATTGATTGTAGCGGCGCGCGTTGAAAGCTTTATGCAATGGTTTAAAAAACGTGATGCGATTCCCACCATTAAAGCTTTGCGCGATCAGGCAGAGGCAGTGCGTATAAATGAGCTTGAAAAAGCACTTAAGTTGGTGCAAAAAGGCGAAAATCCAGCCGCTGTTTTAGAAGCACTAAGCAATGCCTTAACCAATAAATTTTTACACGCGCCCAGCCATTTACTTAACCAAACCCATGGCGATGAACACGCAAGAATAGAGCAAATCGTCCGCCAGCTTTACCAAATCAAACATTAAAACAAGCATTGAATGAAACCAAGTAGATTATGAAACCCAGTATATTATGAAGCCCAGCATGATGAGAAAACTCGCCACTTTAAGCGAGCGTTTAGAAGAGATTAATCGCCTGATGAGCAGTGAAGGCGTAACCAACAATATGGATGCGTACAGAAAGCTCACACAAGAGCATGCTGAAATTACGCCAATCGTGGAGCAATATCATACGTTTGAGCAGGCAGAAGCAGACATCGCCGAAGCGCAAAAAATGCTAAGCGACCCGGATATGAAAGAATTTGCCCAGGAAGAAATTGAAAACGGCAAAGCGACACTAGAGAAAGTTGAGTTAGATTTACAAAAATTGTTGCTACCAAAAGACCCTAATGACGATAAGAATATCTTTCTGGAAATTCGCGCGGGCACAGGTGGTGATGAATCCGGCTTGTTTTGTGGCGATTTATACCGCATGTACAGTCGCTACGCGGATCGCCAGAAATGGAAAGTCGAGATTATGTCGGCCAATGAATCTGAAGTAGGTGGCTACAAAGAAATTATCGCCAAAATTGAAGGCTACGGCGCTTACTCTAAGATGAAATTCGAATCTGGCGTACATCGTGTACAGCGTGTGCCAGATACCGAAACGCAAGGCCGCATTCACACATCAGCTTGTACAGTGGCCGTGCTGGCAGAAGCGGATGAAATCAACGATACCATCATCAACCCGGCGGATATTCGTATCGATACTTACCGAGCATCGGGCGCAGGCGGCCAGCATATTAACAAAACCGATTCCGCGGTGCGCATTAC
>JAZKEJ010000012.1:0-87950 GCA_040387095.1 Pseudomonadota bacterium
GTGGCTTTAGGCCGCTATAAGGCAGGAGTCGGTAATATTATTGATACATTGAATGCGCAAAGTGCACTCGCCAGTGCGCGCCAACAGCAAATTCAGGCAGCGCTTAATTCAAATATTACGCGTGCGGCTTTAGCGCAAGCGATGGGCGCTTTAGATAATGCCATGATTCAGTCTTTACCTAATTCCAACACGCTTTCTGCTAATTAATCAGCGACTATTTATCTCGACTTACTCAATAGTATTGACTTAACACCATGAAATCACTCAAAAAAATATTTGTATTTATTATATTTGCGGCAATTGCCGCTGGCGCTTATTACTACTATGAAAAAACGCACCAGCCAAAACCAGAAGATTTGTACAGATTAGACGTGGTCACACAAGGCGATATAGAACAAACTGTTGCTGCTAACGGCACATTGAATCCTGTCAGTTTAATCAGCGTTGGTACGCAGATCTCCGGCATTGTGAGGAAGCTGTATGTAGATTTTAACGATAGAGTAGAAAAAGATCAGGTCTTGCTAGAGTTAGATAGCGCCCTGTCTTCAGCCGCAATCACGCAATCACAAAGCAGCGTGCGCAATAATCAGGCGTCGGTTGATTTAGCTGTTGCCAACGAAAAGCGTATTCGCGAACTGTACACACAGGAATTCGTTTCAAAACAAGAATTAGACACTGCGGTACAAGTGATGAAATCTGCAAAAGCGCAGCTAGACAGCGCACGCGGACTGTTAACACGCGACCAGACTAACCTAAATTTCACCATTATTCGCTCGCCCGTTTCTGGCATTGTCGTGAATCGCGTGGTGGATGTTGGGCAAACCGTTGCGGCAAGTTTTCAAACACCTACGCTGATTCAGATTGCTCAAGATTTAGCAAAAATGCAGATTGATACCAGCTTTGCTGAGGCGGATATTGGCAAAATTAAAGATGGTCAGAAAGTTAAGTTTAACGTGGATGCATTCCCAGACCGCAACTTTGAAGGTGTCGTAAAGCAAGTGCGCTTAAATTCAACCAACACGTCCAATGTGGTGACTTATAACGTGGTGGTATCTGTGGATAACAGCGATTTAACCTTACTGCCCGGCATGACAGCGTATGTCAATATTGCCGTTGCAAACGCCGAGCAAGCACTGTTAGTCCCTAACGCAGCGCTTCGTTACAAGCCGAAAGTAGATGATGCAATCAACTTAAGCAATGGCAAAAATAAAGAAATTGCTAAAAATGCAGAGAGTAGAAAAAGCGCTGGTGGCAAAAACAATGTCGACAGAAGCCGCAATAAATCAGAAGACTTAACCGCAGGCAAGATTTATATTTTAAAAAATGGAAAACCAACAATGGTGAGAATTCATGTTGGCATTACCGATGGTCGCTTTACTGCGATTACTGCGCCGGATTTAGCGGTGGGTGAGCAAGTGATTGTGGGCGATTTGCTGGTTAACGATGAAGCGCAGCCTGCTGGCAATACGCCACGCGGCCGCAGAATGTTCTAAGCTATATGGACTTGAAAACCCAAAACATGCCAAACAATGTGATTGAAGTCAGCGGCTTGTATAAAGAATATCAAACAGCTGCTGGTCCATTCCCAGTGCTGAAAGATGTGAATCTGCACATTAATAGTGGTGAATATGTGGCGATTATGGGTCCATCGGGTTCTGGCAAATCCACGTTTATGAATATTTTAGGCTGTTTAGATAAGCCGACCCAAGGAAAATACGTGCTAGATGGTTACGCGGTGGCCACGATGGAAGAGAATGCCATTGCCAGTGTTCGCAATAAGACCATTGGCTTTGTATTTCAGGGGTTTAATCTACTGTCGCGTTCCAGCTTATTAGATAACGTGGCGCTGCCGTTGGTTTATTCTGGGATCGAAAAAAGCGAGCGTCATCAGCGCGCGAAAGTGTTACTAGAAAAAGTGGGCTTAGGTAAACATCTTGATTCTAGACCTAATCAAATCTCAGGCGGTCAGCAACAACGTGTTGCAATCGCACGCGCACTCATTAATAACCCTCGACTTATTTTAGCCGATGAGCCTACTGGCAACCTCGATAGCGTGACTAGTGAAGAAATTATGGGGCTATTTGGCGAGTTAAATAAAGAAGGCATCACCATTGTTTTAGTCACGCATGAAACAGACATTGCAGAACATGCCAAGCGCCAAGTGCGTTTTCTAGATGGGGTCATCGTACAAGATACGCTTACCCATGTATCAAGCGAGGTGATGTAATGTTTGGTGCAATGTTAGGCGAAGCATGGCATGCGATGGGTGCAAATCGTCTGCGTACTTTTTTAACGATGCTTGGCATGGTAATTGGCGTAAGCGCGGTTGTTTTAATGATGGCGATTGGACAAGGTGCTGAAGCTTCTGTTAAACGCTCCATTAGCGCCATGGGGAGCAATTTATTTATTGTATTATCCGGCCCGCCTAGAGTCGCTGGTGCAAGATCTGCCACTGGTAACGCGCCCTCACTCAATGTAAAAGATGCCGACGCGATTGGTGAGCTAAGTGATGTTAAAGCTGTAGCACCTGTCGCTATGGGGAAATCGCAGATCGTGTATGGAAGCAATAATTGGAATACCGACATTATCGGTACCACGCCTAGCTATTTAGATGTGCGATCCTGGGGGCTGTCTGCGGGTTACGCATTCTCAGACGCTGATATTCGCTCTGCGAATCGCGTGGCTTTAATCGGCAGAACAGTCGTACAAAATATCTTTGATGAGGATATTGACCCGATTGGCAAAACGATTCGGATTAATCAAAGTCCATTTTTAGTCCTGGGTGTATTAGACAGCAAAGGTCAATCGCTGGATGGTCGCGATCAAGACGACACCATCATGGTGCCGCTCACCACCGCACAACGCAAGTTGTTTGGCAATCAATTACCCGGCAGCGTGCGGCTAATAATGGTACAAGCCGAGTCGGATAAATTGATGCCGATGGTGGAAGAGTCCATGAATGGGTTGCTCAATCAGCGTCATAATATACGTGAAGGCGAAGATAGCGACTTCTCGGTACGGAACCTGACTGCAATTGCCAACTCAGCAGCTGAGACAGCGCGCACCATGTCATTATTATTGGGTGCAATTGCTTCAGTATCTTTGCTGGTCGGCGGTATTGGCATTATGAACATTATGCTGGTATCCGTAACTGAACGCACGCGCGAAATCGGTATTCGCATGGCGATTGGCGCACGTCAGCGCGATATTTTGCTGCAATTTTTACTGGAAGCCATCATGATTTCAATTGTGGGCTGTTTAATTGGGATCGCGCTAGGTATTGGTGGTGCAGTGCTAGTTGGCATATTCACGCAGGCAGAAATTATTATCTCCAGCGATTCAGTGATCATTGCTTTTAGTGTCGCCGCCAGCATCGGTGTCTTCTTCGGCTTTTACCCCGCACGCAAAGCTGCCATGCTAAATCCGATTGAAGCGTTGCGTTATCAATAAGCGATAGTTCTGTCGTATCACTACACCCTTAAATCAAGCACATTTATAAATAAGATTAATACTATGCTAGAGATGAATATTTTTTGACGCTTGAGTATTCAGTGCTCTTTCGGCAATTATTTTAATAACCAAATAAAGTATGTCGTCACCAAAACACATGCTCTGCAAGCCTTGTAAGTATTGGCTTGCAGAGCTGTTAATTTTGTCTCTCACACTAAGTATTAGTAGTTATTACTTTAATTAAAATTTATAAGTGAAACTAGCCACAATATTCATGCGATTGGCGTACCACACATCTCCACGCGATAAAACGGTAGAGATATAAGTTTTATCACCTAGATTAGTGCCGTTAATAGCAGCGCGCCAATCTTTGTTTTCATACGAGAACATGGCGTCTAATAAAGTCACCGATGGAATGTTAAGCGTATCAGTCTCGTCGCTGGCGCGACCGATGTACCGCAAACCAGCACCCACTTTAAAACCAGGAATATCAGCAATAGAAAATTTATAGGTCGCCCAGGCAGAGGCAACATGATCATGAACTTCAGCCACGCGCGTTGTCACCATTCCGTCATTTCTGCGCGCTTTGGTGTAGGCATAACTGGCAATTAAATCAATGTTGTCAGTTAAGTTTGCTAAAGCCTCTAACTCAAGCCCTTTTGAAGTCACATTGCCACGCTGTGATTGGTTAAGCGGATTGTTGGGATCTGGACTTAAAGCATTTTTTTGTTCTAAATCAAAATATGAGATTGTGTATCGACTATTAGAATCAACGGGTTGGTAGCGCAAACCAATTTCATATTGCTCACCCATTAAGGGCTTATATGGCACGCCAAAGATATTGGCGCCGATGACTGGTGTGAATGACTCAGTGTAGCTAGCATATGGCGCCAGTCCATTATCTGCTAAATAAACCACACCAATACGGCCAGTTAATTCTCGGTCAGTTTGTTCACCTGCCACGCCTTGTGTGGACTTGTTCGTTTCATCATGGCGCAAACCCGCAGTAAATGCCCAATGCTGACCTAACTTGATTTGATCTTGTAGATAGAAACCGATTTGGTCTGTGGTGTTATCTGCTTGGTTAGTGGCATTCGGCAGTTCAGCACGGTCAAAGTTACCATAGGTTGGATTAAACAAATTAAACGGGGTAGAAATAAACGTAAATGCATTTTTTTCGTCAACTTTAGTTTTAAAGTAATCTACGCCTGCAATAATAGTGTGTTGGGTGTCGGCCAGATCAAACTTGGCTTGCACGTTATTATCCAGTGAGAATGTTCTGGTTTGTGCTTGATTGGCGTAGCCAAATCGCGTCACTTCGCTCATCTGTGGATTGGTGAAAAAGGCTGTTGTAGCAACACCCCCGAAAATGTTCGGATAAAGCGTTACATAATCATAATCAATATTTGAATATCGACCATTTTGACGAATGGTCCAAGTGTCGTTAAACGCATGCTCAAACTGCCAGTTAATGGCTTGATAATCCATATGGGTTTTATCAATACCAGGCTCACCGGTAAAACGCCTTGATGGAATATTACCATTAGGATTGGCTACTACCGTACCTGAGTGCGGTAGGAATGCTGCAGTGGCACCGTCTGTTTCATCTTTTTGGATGTTGAGCTGTACATTCAGGCTGGTATTGTCGCTAGGTCTCCAAGTAATCGATGGCGCAATTTGATAACGCTTATTATCGGTAAATTCGACCTGTGTGCCTGTATCTTTAGCTAATCCTACAAAACGATATAGCAATTCTCCGCTGTCATCTAACTTACCTGTTAAATCAATTCCAACTTGTTTACGATCATACATGCCATATTGAACATTAATTTGACGGCTCGTCTCTTCTTGTGGTCGTTTAGACACTACATTGACAGTACCTCCAACTGAGCCTTGACCAAATAATACAGAACCTGGGCCCCGCAATACTTCTACACGCTCAAGAAAATATGGGTCTGGTCGCGGAATATCAAATGATTGAACATGGCTGCGTAAACCATCATACAACTGCGTAGGCTCGACACCGCGCACAAAAAACCAATCGCCGCGGTTATCCAGACCATAAGCGCCCGCCGTCACGCCTGTGGTGTAATTAAGCGTATCTTGCAGGGTATATGCACCCTGCTCTAATATTTGCTGCTGCGTCACAATGGATATGGATTGTGGTGTTTGGATAATTGGTGTGTCGGTTTTGGTGGCCGTGATACTGCGATTGGCAACGTAGTCTTCCACATTGCCCAGAGCGGTTTCTGTTACTGATTTTGCCGATACTGATACTTCCGGTAATGTGTCTTCGGCTGTTGCAATAAGTGGCAATGCCGCAAGTACTGCGATGACTATCACTTTATGACGGTTAATTTTGTTACTGAATGATTGTTGCATGAATATTCCCTGTAAATTTTTAATGACTAAAATTTTTTGCTGGCTACAGGAAATGATTCGTTGGCTTGCAGAACTGATACTGAAAAACTTTAATTTAAACGCTAAGTTAAATTTCTATTTTTTAACCCAATAAAAATAGACCATGACTAAAATTGGCAGCACTAAACCCGCTAGAGAAATTTCTTCCACTAAGCCATCCTCCAGCAACGCCAAGATTAAACCCAGTGCAGTTATCAAGCCCAAGACGACTGGCCAAATAAAGATTTGTTTTAAGTTTTTATTTCGCATAAATTAAGTGTGTCACTATTGGTTAACAACATGAGTTAATCGCTAGGAGCTAATAAGCCTCACTCAACCTAATCTTGGATTCAATGTCTGGAATGTAATGCTTGCGTTTTTTCCACCAAAGCAGTAAGCCTGTCCATAACACGGCAATGCTTAATAAATCCAAAACTGTCCAAATAATCTTGAGTGGCATACCGCCGTAATCGCCAAAATGCAGGGGCTGTGATATCAACAGTGTGGCCAAGTACCAAGGCACATCGCGGCTATCAGTTAATTGGGCAGTTTGTGCATCAATGAGTACCGGTTTAAACAAGCGCGAAGTAATGGGACTATCGCCGCGCATAAACATGCCGTAATGATGCTGGCTAGAAAAATCCGTGCCAGGAAAAGCAATAAAGCTTAATTTCATGTTCGGTTCGCGCGCCTGAGCAGTGTCGACTGCCGCTTGCAAAGAACTCAGTTTTGTTGGGGGCGGCAAACCCTTGTATGGTGCTGTCATGGCAGACATTTGATCAAACTGCCAGTATTTAATCACCAAATCAGACCATGCATTGATCACGCCTGTCGCACCCACTACCGACAACCAAATCAATGTCACCACACCTAAAAAATTATGTGTATCCAAACGCTTTAACTTGGGTGTGCGGTGTTTGCGAATCTCACCAAAAGCCAAACGTCGCATAAATGGTGCATATAACACAACGCCCGAAACGATTGCCACTAATAGAAGTACACCCATTAATCCTAAAAAAAACATGCCTGGTAAACCTGCAAATAAATCCACATGAAGCTTAAACATAATGTAAATAAAGCCTTCATTAAATTTTGGCTCATGTAAAACATTTGCCGTGCGTGCATCCACCATCACAAATTTTGTATCATCTTCTGAAGTTGGCGTTTTACCTAAACTGACTGTCCAGGTTTTGTCTTCATCAGTATCACGAAACACATACTGCACAACTCGAGTTGGATAGAGCGCTAAAGCATTTGCCAAAACATTATCCATGCTTGCAAATTTAGTTTCTGCAGGCATATTCGGCGCTTCTACTTCGGTGCCAAGTGCATGATTAATCTCATGCGCAAATATTAGCGGCAAACCAGTCAAGCAAAGTAACAGCATAAATGCTGTGCAAACCAAGCTGGACCATTTATGTACCCAGGCCCAAGTTTTAATCGATTTAATATACATTGAGGTTTTTAAGCTAGATGGCCATTGTGACTATTTTGGCTCGCTGACAAATCCCAGCTTAGTGATACCCGCATTTTGTGCATCCGCCATAATCTCAGCTAAAACTTGATATTTGGTTTCTTTATCCGCTCGGATTTGCAGTTCTGGCTGCGGTTTTATGTCAGCTGATTGTAATAACTTCTGTTTCAATTCGCCTTGCACAAGCGGTGCATCATTCCAATAAGTTTTACCTGTTGCATCAATCGCCAAAGTAATCACTTTTGGTTCTTCTGGTAACAGCTGGCTAGTCGCTTGTGGTAAATCGATTTTTACAGCATGCGTTAATAAAGGTGCGGTAATAATGAAAATAACCAGCAAAACCAACATCACGTCCACCAAAGGCGTGGTGTTGATTTCACTCATCGGCTGTGTATGCGCCTCATTATTGGAAGCATTGCCGCCTATCATGCTGTCACTCCCATTGGTTTAGCATGTTGGGTGCGTAGTGATTTAACATTGTCCTGACTTTTAACGTTTTGTTGTTTAATCACCAAAGGCGCGCCTGTGGTTAATAACACATGCAGATCTTGTCCAAAACCATCTAAAGTAGCTGTGATCACACGGTTTTGTTTAACGAATGCGTTATAAGCCAGCACCGCTGGAATCGCCACCGCCAAACCAATTGCCGTCATAATCAGCGCTTCACCCACCGGTCCGGCTACTTTATCCAGTGTTGCCTGACCGCTTGCACTGATACTTGCAAGTGCATGGTAAATACCCCAAACAGTACCAAACAAACCTACAAATGGTGCGACACTGCCAACAGAAGCTAATACAGATAAACCCGATTCAAGCTGTGCTGTGGTTTGTGCCAAACTGCGGCGCATGCTACGTGCAACAAACTCATCATAATTACAGGCTTCTGCGCTGCTTTTTGTATCGGTATTTTTAGCCACATGCGTTTGATGATGATGCGCTGCATCTACTGCATTTGCTGCCAATTGATGCGCTGGCGAGTCAATTTTAATCGTCGTTATCGCTGCTTGAATATTTGGCGCTGCCCAAAATTCTGCTATATAACGCTTAATCGCGCTTTTTAAATACATGGCTTGAAAAGTTTTCACCACCATAAAATACCAGCTTGCCACTGACATAATAAGTAAAATGACAGCGACTGAAATAGAAATAAAACCACCTTGCATAATAAAAGCCAGGCTATTAAATTCAGTTGTATGTTGCATATTGCTTCCTTTGATTTAACGTATTTTTATCGTTAGTTTTCAATTGATTCAAACTTCGAATCATCATGCTCACTATTTAATTCTCTGGTTTTCTTTAATTAACTATCTAATGAAAACTTAACCGGAACGATCACATAAGCACTTAAAGCCTCGTTATTTTTTTTGGCGGGGATAAAACGCCAGCGTTTAACTGCCTGCATTGCAGCAGTATCTAAACGATCGGAACCACTACTTTTTTCAATCGTCACTTCTTGGGCGGCGCCGTCTGCAGATACCAGCACTTTCATCAACACGCGCCCTTCTTCGCCAAGCCTGCGTGAGGTCGACGGATAATCTGGCGCAGGATTGTTTAAATATGACACACCAAATTTTGGCGGTTCAGTTTTTTCTTCTACCACTTGTTCTATTACTGGCGGCGCCTTGGGCGCTTCTGACACTTTCACAGGCTCAATTGGCGTTGCAGGCACTTCTTCTTCAATTGGCTGCTCTACTGTCGCCTCAACCAAGCGCTCTACTGGTGTTTCAATTGGCTTGATTTTCTCAACGACTTTTTTTGGTTTCACGATTGGCTTAACTTTTGGTTTCACTTGCGGCTTTGGCGGCTCAATTACTGGCACCAATTCCGGTTCTGGCGCAGGAGGCGCAATCAAACTCACCATCATTGGTTTTGCTGGCGGCGTTTGTATTTTTTCAAGAGGCTTTTGTGTCATTAGCATATAAATAATACCAATATGTGCCAACAGAACAAATAATGTGCTCAGCCAAGAATAAGGCTTTTGAGGCGGTGCTGGATTTGCCAACTGTAGTGAGTGAACCGGCAAAGCATATAAATTGTTTAATTTTGCCTGCTCGTTAGCATGCTCGGCCATATATTGCTGACGCAATCTTGCATCGCGTGCGGCAACTAAATTAACAACTGTGGATGATTGACTGCTCATAAAATTAATTCAATAGTTTTTTTAATCAGATACTTGTAAAAATGTCATGGCGCTATTTTTGATTTTTAATTAACAAAATATATAAGTGTTGATTTCTGGATAACATTGTTTTCTCTATCCTTTTTTAACAGACAAATCTATTTGGTTAAAATCAATTTATTTTGTTTGGTAATACGCAAAATATAGGTTTCATTCAAATGCTCAATCATGACTTCTTTAACATTTGTAAATAACTGTTCTGTATTCAATCGCTTAATGCGCGTCATTTTGACGTCATTATCAGCCGCCTCATCCGCAACAATAGTCACGTCGTAGCTCATGTGTTTTTTTGCTGTTAAATTAGTAATAACTCTCATTAAAGCCGACTTAAAAAAAGTAACCGACTGACATGAACAAATTCGATATGATCAAACGTGTACAATGCGGTCATAAATCAAGGAGATGCATTTGCATGCATTTGCAACATTTAAGACGTTGTTAGGGACGTCTTAAATTCTGTTGCTAACCATGTATTAACTACAAAAAAGCTATACGCGGTTAGCGTAATATTCCACCACTTGTTGTACATCCACAGGAAACGGCACATCTTCAATCGCTGGTAAATGCGTTACTTTTGCAACGGTAGTCGCCTCATCCCAAGCTAACCATTCTGGACGTGCTAATGAAGGCTGTTTAATGGTTTCAACCACCATCGGCATGCTTTTACTTTTTACGCGAATCGTTACTTCATCGCCCACTTTCAGGCGAATGGAAGGAATGTTGACATTTTTACCATTCAGCATCAGATGGCCGTGGCTCACCAGTTGGCGCGCTGCAATAACGGTTGGCGCAAAACCGGCACGGAAAACAACGTTATCCATACGGCGCTCTAAAAGCTGCAACAAACGTTCACCGGTAGGTTCTTTGCCTTTGCGCGCATCCAAAATCATTCTGCGCATCTGCGTTTCTGTTAATCCATAATTAAAACGAACTTTCTGTTTCTCTTGCAGCTTTACACCGAAATCGGAACGACGCTTGCGTGAAGCTTTATTTCCATGCTGGCCAGGTGGCGTTGGACGCGCTTCAATTGTTTTACGTGATAAACCAGGCAAATCTACGCTTAATGCGCGCATAATTTTTAATCTTGGGCCTGTTAATCTTGACATGTCGTTCCTTTGAAATTGAATTACTAATTTTTAAGTTAATTAAATCTTTGTTTATTGCAGTGTTGTATGTGTTGGTAACAGCTTGGCTTCAGTGCTTCTGTGTTCCTGTACAATTTTGTCCCACTGGTTCAGCAATCGCTTAGAAATATCTTTTAGCATCATAGACTCTGCATATTCTGGCGCAGTGAATTTTAATGCCAAATCAGCCGCAAGCATTGCTAAGTCTAGCGATGGCTTCATTGCATAATGCGTTGCCACACAGCAGATAGCTGCCATTATGTCGTTTGCCGTTGGCAATTCCGGGTCATACAAAACGCTGGCTTTTTTTGCGCTTGTCATTTGAAGTTGCATTTAAATCACCATTTCAATTGTTAATGCAAATGATAATAGTTCTTATTTAATAAGTAAAGCATTATTTATGAAATCACCAAATGCAATATTTATAAGCAGCTGCGCGTGCTATTTATTGCTGTAAACTTTAGTTAAGTGATATCAAAAATTAAGTCATATCAAATTTGAGAGCCCTTCCATGAAATCCATTTTTAATTTTATAAAATGCTATCCTTTTGCCATGCTGTTAGCAGTGCAGCTTTTTAGCCTTTTAGTCTACGGATTTATGTCTGACTCCCAAGCCAACCATGTCTTATTTCAAAGTGTTGGCTTGGTAGTGCCTATTTTGGCAGTATGGGTCGTTTATCGTAGCCCTGCAGTTAGTTGGATTGGACTATTGTTTGCCACATTGGCGATTGGATTATCGCTGTTTGCAGCTTTAACTAATCAGACTTCATTATTAATTTGGGCGCAGATATTTGAAAGCTTGCTATATTTTTATGCAGCAACTGGGCTCATTATGTATATGTTTGCAGATGAAGTAGTGACCAGAGATGAGTTATATGCCGCTGGTGCGACTTTTACATTGCTAGTTTGGGGCTTTGCATTAGCTTATTCGGTGTGCCAGCAATTAGTACCGAATAGCATTTTGGCGGCTAATAATATGAATCAAATGCGCACATGGATAGAACTTTTATTTATGAGCTTTTCTATACAATCCGGTACTGGTATTGGCGACATTATTCCTGTCTCCAACGCGGCGCGTGCCATCAGTTCGTTGCAAATGTTTACAGGATTAATGTATATCGCGGTTGTGATATCACATTTAGTTGGGCTGGCTGCAAACATAAAAGCCAACAGGTAATAGAACGATTGGTGTATTTATAAGCCCAATTTATACACCAAGACTGCATCGCCTTGCTTGTAGCCAAATATTGAATTGCCCCCGCTAGCAACCGCAATATATTGAATACCATCAATGCTGTAAGTGATCGGCGGCGCGTTTACGCCAAACTCCGATTGTGTTTTCCACAACAATTCGCCAGTCTGGCTGCTGTAAGCATTAAAATTGCCATTGCCCTCACCAGTAAATAATAAACCGCCAGCAGTTGCCAATATACCGCCAATCATTGGCTGTATCGTTTTATTTTGCCATGCAATTTGACCAGTTTTTAAATCAATTGCCGATAGCAAGCCCCATCGCGCATCTTGGGTAGGCTCACTTGCCGCATAGCGAATTGGTTGCTTGCCGTCTTTGCCGGGTGTTTCATGCAGCGTGTATTTGATGGGCGCATGAATACCCGCTACAAACACCCGCTGATTCGCTTCATCAACACTGACTGGCGACCAATTAGAGCCGCCTAAAATACCAGGGTATACAACAATACCTTCAGCAGTCGCTTTCTTGAATAAGTTATGTTGCGGCACAAAAGCATCTGACCTTTTCAGCAGTTTTCCTGTTGATCGGTTATGCACATAAAACCAGCCTGTTTTGCTCGCCTGCCCCACTGCTGCAATACTTTTTCCATCTAAATCATAATTAAATAGCACCGGCGGGCTGGCTAAATCATAGCCCCATAAATCATGCGGCACTTGTTGATAATGCCACTTTAATTTACCCGTATTGGTATCAAGCGCAACCAAGGAAACGGTGTAAAGATTATCGCCAGGACGCGAAATATCGTTCATCTGCGGGCTTGGATTGCCAGTACCAAAATACAAAGTATCGGTTGCAATATCGACCGCTGGCGTGCTCCACGCTGAACCACCACCAAAACGTGCTGAATCTGGATAACGCGCTAAATCGGCTTTTTCTTGCGCAATATCACGGTTAAGCACCACGCCATCTTCTGTTTTTTGCGTAAATTTTCCTTCCCAACCTTGGTCCGGAATCGTATCGAATTGCCAAACGCGCTTGCCATTATTCACATCATAGGCGGCTAAAAATCCAGGTCGGCCAAAACGCCCTGTCACACCAATCACCGCCCCCAATGGCGCGTCAGCGGTTGGGTTATCAATGTGCAAACCATAGCCAACGCCGGTGATGCCCACAATCACTTTGCCTTCGTAAACCACTGGCGCCATCGCAATACCAATACCTGTGCCGCCAGTAACTTTGCGCGCACTATTTGGGTCATCCCTATTCAGGGAATCCTGGCCTTCCGATAGAATGGCGCCTTCTACCACATCAATATCCCACTCTTTTGCCCCTGTCTCAGCGTTAAGTGCAATTAATCGCGCATCTACCGTGCCCACAAACACTTTTCCATCAGCAACGGCTACACCTCTATTGGCTGGCCCACAGCACATTTTCCAATCTTCGCGCCTGTCATGCTGGTAACGCCATAACTGTTTACCCGTTTTGGCATTTAATGCCACCAAATGATTGTATGGAAGTGATAAATACATAATGCCGTTTTGCACAATTGGCGTGGTTTGAAAACTACCCACTACACCACTTTTATACTGCCACGCCTGCACCAAGTTTTTAACATTCTGCTGATTGATCTGCTTACTGGGCGAAAAACGCTGACTATTAAAATCACGCCCGAATGTTGGCCAGTCTTGGTTGTTAGCTTGCCCCAGAATATGCTGACCACCACTGTTCTGGCTGACTACACAAGCTTGCAGCATAAGAATCAACAATAGGTAAATGCTTTTAAAGAAATGGTTTTTCATGGCTAAAATTATTCAATAAATTAAGTATACTGATTAGTATACACCAAGATAATCCATTCATCATATTCAACTATATGCACATTACTGTGAATCTAAAAAAAAATTCCTGCGTATAACAAAACTGTTACACGACGAATTAACCAATTTAAACGTTAGGGATTTAAATGATGACTACTAAAAACAGTACATGTAAAAAAAGCACAAGTGAATATATTGCGAAAAAAACAACGCATCATCTCTTGCTGGCGAGCGCAATAACGGCATTGTTTTCTGCCAATGTTTGCGCAGACGAACTGCAACATAGTAATAAATTATTGTTAACTGGTGGTGTTTCACAAGTTGAAGGCGCAGCTGGTGGCGGCTTAACACCTTGGGCGCTTATCGGTGGTTACGGCACAAATAACGAAATTGGCGGCAATGTACATTACACCTATGTAAAAACGGGCGATTACAAATTGGATACCTATGGTTTTACCGTGGGATTGTTTGATCGCGTTGAGTTTTCTGTGGCGGAGCAATCATTTGATTTAGGACAATTGCGCAATAAAGTGACTGCCGGTTTGGGTGCAGATGTAATTGGCCGTAATAATTTAAAGCAAACCATTGTTGGCATTAAAGTGCGCGTAGCGGGTGAAGCAGTGTTAGATGCAGATACTTGGATGCCACAAATTGCGGTGGGTTTGCAGTACAAGGATAATGACGAAGGCGATTTTATTAAAGGTAAAAATAATCCTGTTGTTGGTGCGAAAAGCGATCATGGTACGGATATATATGTCGCAGCCACCAAATTATTTTTAGATAAAAATCTGCTTTTAAACGGCACTTTGCGTTTTACCAAAGCAAACCAATTTGGTTTACTGGGTTTTGGCGGTGATAAAAATAATAGTTACGAACCCATGTTAGAACTATCAGCGGCTTATTTACTACGCAAAGATTTAGCGATTGGTGCGGAATACCGCATGAAACCAGACAATTTAAGAAGCCCAGCAAATGACTTGTTATTTGGCGGCGCAAATATTGTCGATTTAAAAGAAGACGACGCGTTTGATATCTTTATTGCTTACGCACCAACCAAAAACATTTCATTAACAGCCGCTTATGTCAATTTGGGCAATATTGCCACCGTAAAAGCGGTTGGCGCCGATTATGGCAATCAAGAAGGTGTTTATTTATCCGCTCAAATCGGCTTCTAAAATTGTTATTCATTTAAGTTAAAAGGAATCACCATGAATTATCGTACAAAAGCAGCAATTGCTGCATTAATTACCAGCGGCACATTATTGCTGGCTCAACCCGTAATGGCAGAAGTTTATGCACAAAATCCTAACTTGGGCAATACGCCGATGGAAGGCACAGCAACATTTGAGGCCTTTGGTGGCAAAGAAGGTCTAGTTAAAATTATGGACGACTTTATGATTGGTTTGGTGGCAGATCCACGCACCAAACCATTTTTTGATAACAACAAACAAACGTTCATTAAAGCCATGCTAGTTGAGCAAATGTGCGAACTAATGAATGGCGGCTGCAAATATCCAGGCCGCGACATGAAAGCATCACATGCCAATATGAAAGTGAATCGCGAAGGTTTTAACGCCTTGGTTGAGCAATTTCAATTTGCGATGGATAAGCATAACGTACCTTTCAGCGCGCAAAATAAGTTGTTAGCTAAATTAGCGCCTATGTACCGCGAAATTGAAACAACAACTGGCGATGCAGTACCACCAGTTTTTGCTAAAGAAGCAGAATAACGAGTTTTATAAATCTGCTTTTGATCGGGTAATTTTTAAAATTACCCGATCATTTTTTAATTAACCCGGATATATTTTATGATTTCTTGTTACGTGCATCATAAGAAAAATAAAAATTTAAGGTAGTATCAGGTTTTTGATTTGTGGGTTAAATATTATGGGACAAACAAAATCATCTGAAGAACTATTCCATTTAATTGCACTAAGCGGGCAAGGCGATAAAGCAGCTTTTCAAGATTTATATGACGCAACTTCTGCCAAGCTATTCGGATTATCTTTGCGCATATTAAATCGACGTGATTTAGCCGAAGAAGCACTGCAAGACGCATTTATTAATATTTGGCATCATGCACAAAATTATCGGCCAGAAAAAGCGGCAGTGATGACTTGGATGACCACGATTGTGCGCAATAAATGTTTTGATTTACTGCGCGCCATGCCGCATGAAACGTCATTGGTTGATCAAGCCAGTTTGGATGACTGGGCGTCGGATGATCTAGGTCCTCTGGAAAAAGCCACGCAGAAAAGCGAATCGAAAGCATTGCTAGGCTGTATGAGTGCGCTCACCCCGCTACAAAGACAAGCAATTGTGCTGAGCTATTTTCACGGTATGGCACATGAGCAATTAGCAAAGCATTTAGTACAGCCTTTAGGCTCGGTTAAAACATGGATTAGACGTGGGCTTACAGCGCTTAAAAGCTGTTTGCAAGGAGTATAAATTGAGATACGACAACAAGTTACTTGCCGATATGCTCTCGGTTGAATATATATTGGGCACACTTAAAGGCGCTGCGCGTATTCGTTTTGAGCAGTTGTTAAACAAGCGTGCTGATTGGGCACAGGCGTTTAACTGGTGGGAATCGCGCATCCATTTATTGGCTGATACAGTGCCACCTGTCGCGCCGCCAAACAAGGTTTGGAAAAACATCGAAACGCGCCTTTTTAATCAGAAAACGCCACAAACAAATAGCTGGTGGAAAATCTCTGCATTTATTTCTACCGCTTTAGCGGCATCGTTGGCAACTATTTTAGTGTTGCAGTTTCCAAAGTCGGCAGATGAAACAATGCCGGCAGCATTTGCACTGCTGTCGACAGAAAAATCTGAAGCTGGCTGGCTATTAAGTGAAACTAAAAGTGCTGCAAATGTAGTGGAAATGCAAGCGATTTCCTTGGCAAGCTTGCAAATCAAGCCAGATAACGCGTTTGAATTATGGTTGTTACCAGCCGATAAATCTAAACCGATTTCGCTAGGTTTGTTGCCGCAACAAGGTGTAGCTAAATTTAAAATACCGGCGCAGATTGTTCCTTTAATGGCACCTGGCAGTTTAGCTGTCAGTTTGGAACCTGTAGGCGGTTCGCCAACTGGTCAACCAACTGGCGCAGTACTTTACCAAGGTAAGTTGGCCAAAACTTAACGCAGTATTAATCATCATAAAAGTAAGAAAGTAAATGAAATGGGTTTAGCCATCAAATTAGCAGAATCGGGCAACTTGCCCGATTCTATTGTGCGTCAAGGCATTAAACAGTTAGTCAAACAGCGTTTAGCGGAAATTTCTGCAAATAATTGTGAAACAGGCATGGCGCAACTCACGCAATTTATTGCTGCCATGAATCAGTCAGAAATCGCGCCAGTGCCAGAGCTTGCCAATGCACAGCATTATGAAGTGCCTGCGTCATTCTTTCATTATTGCCTAGGCAAGCACAGAAAATACAGCAGCTGTTTTTGGATGCCGGACACGCAAACATTAGATGAAGCGGAAGCATTGGCATTAAGCCAAACCTGTCATCATGCAGACTTGCAGGATGGACAAGCTATTTTGGAACTAGGTTGCGGCTGGGGTTCGCTATCGCTTTGGATGGCAGCGCAATATCCAAAATCCACGATTACAGGTGTGTCCAATTCTAACTCACAGCGCGAATACATTATGAATACAGCCAAATCGCGCGGATTAACCAATTTAAAGATTATTACTGCCGATATGAATGTATTTGAAGCGCCAGCTAAATATGATCGCGTAGTATCGGTGGAAATGTTTGAACATATGCGTAATTACCAAATGCTATATGGCAAAGTTGCCAGCTGGTTAAATGTTGGCGGTAAATTCTTTAAGCATATTTTTGTACACCGCAATACGCCCTATGCATTTGATGTGAAAGCCGATGACGACTGGATGAGCCAGTTTTTCTTCAGCGGCGGTATTATGCCAAGTGATGATCTGCCACTGCATTTTCAGGATGATTTAAAGTTGGTCCAACGCTGGCGCTGGGATGGCACGCATTATGAAAAAACTGCCAATGCTTGGCTGGAAAATATGGATAACAATGCCAAAGCCATTACCCCAATTCTAGCCGCCACTTATGGCGATAAAGAGGTGGAAATGTGGCGAAATCGCTGGCGTATGTTTTATATGGCTTGTGCGGAATTATTTGGCTACAACAATGGTCAAGAATGGTGGGTAACGCATTATTTGTTTGAGAAAAAATAAGCCTTAATAAAATATGCAAATTAAGGTGTTCAGCAACTTTGTGTTGTACCAGATAGGCTGGTTTGCGTGCGTATTAGGTGCTGCTAAACAAATGCCATGGCTGGGTGTTGCAATGATGTTAATCATTGTGGCTTTTCACTTAAAGCAAGCGATAAAACCAAGCCGTGAACTTGCATTAATGTTAATAGCGTTAGTAATTGGCGGCACATTCGATCAGCTGATGTTGAATCACCAGCTGATTGATTACCAAGCGCATGGCTGGTCACAATCAATAGTACCTGTATGGATGTTAGCGTTGTGGATTGAGTTTGTTACCCTGTTAAATGTGAGCTTACTCTGGATGCGTGGACGATGGCTGATTGCTGTGTTGTTCGGCGCGATTGGCGGTCCTTTAGCTTACATGGGCGCAGAAATATTAGGTGCAGTTACATTAAATAAGCAGCCGGATAGTTATATTGCACTAAGTGTTGGCTGGGCATTATTAACACCTTTGCTGCTTAAGTTATCTGAAAAATTTGATGGGTTTCAATAAATATGTTTAATTGGTCTATTTATTTTTACAGCCTGGTTGCGATTGGTTTTTTCGCCTTGCTGGGCTGGATATTGAGCCTGATTCGTGACAATGTCACACATGTTGACAGTATGTGGAGTTTGTTTTTTATATTAGCTACTTTTACCAGCGCCTTATTTGTATACCAAGGCAGTGCACGTGTTTATATAGTATTAACACTGGTTAGCGTGTGGGCAGTGCGACTATGCGCATACCTCACTTGGCGCAACTGGGGGCCACATGAAGATCATCGCTATGTCGAAATCCGCAACAATAATGAACCGCATTTTTGGTTAAAAAGTATCTACATTATATTTGGCTTGCAAGCCGTGTTAGCTTGGATAATATCTGCTTCGCTATACGGCGCCATTGATTCAAATACGCACTTAAATATATTGGATTATTTAGGCTTAACGCTATTTTTATTCGGATTTTTTTGGGAAAGCGTTGGCGATTGGCAATTAACCCAGTTCAAAAATAATCCAAAAAATAAAGGTAAAGTGCTGGATACAGGTTTGTGGCAATACAGTCGCCATCCCAATTATTTTGGCGAATGCTGCATCTGGTGGGGATTTTATCTGTTTGCCTTGGCAGGTGGCGCTTGGTGGGCAATTGTTTCACCTATTTTAATGACGCTACTTTTGCTAAAAGTGAGCGGAGTTAGCTTGTTGGAAAAAGACATTTCAGAGCGCCGTCCTGCTTATATTGAATACATTAAAAATACCAATAGCTTTATACCGGGTTTACCCAAAAATGAATAAAACGGGATTGCAATGTTTAACCATCAATTGATTCAAAAATTAGCATTAATCAGCATGAGTACCACCTTAACTATTTCAACCGCTATGGCTGAAGAATGGGCGTTTGATGTGTTTTTAGACAAAAGTAAAATCGGTAAACATACCTTTACTTTAGATCAAAATCGCATCCTGACCAGCCGCGCTAAATTTAATGTAAAAGTGTTATTTATTGAGGCATATAACTACAATCATATTGCCAAAGAACAATGGAAAGAAGATTGCTTGACCAGTTTAGAATCTGATACCACCGAAAATAAAGTGGTCAGTCATATTAAAGGTGTAAAAAAAGACACTGGTTTTGAAGTGACCGATGGCAAAACTACTCAAAGTTTACCCGCCTGCACCATGACATTTGCTTATTGGAACTCAAAAATTTTAACGCAATCCAAATTACTTAATCCGCAAAATACAGAATTTTTAGACACCAAAATTGAGAAGCTAGGTTTAGAAACCATTATGGTAAAAGGCCAGCCACTTGAGGCAACGCATTACAAAATCAAGGGCAATTTAAACGGCAAAAATAAGCTGAATATTGAGCTTTGGTATAATGCAAAAAATGAATGGGTTGCTTTAAAATCAATTACTCCAGAGGGCTATACAATTAATTATAAATTAATTTAATCAATATGTTAACAAATAAACTTAAAGTATTACTTTTAATAATTTTTAGCTACTTATCTGTTGGCTGCGCGAGTACAAATATGCCCCCTATTCCTACTGTCAAACAAGTTGACTTACCCCAATTTATGGGGGATTGGTATGTGATTGCCGCGATTCCATCGCCAATCGAAACCAAGGCATACAACGCAATTGAGAATTACAAATTAGAAAATGATGGCACCATTGCCACCACTTTCACTTTTTATAAAGACGCTTTTGATGGACCACTGAAAACTTATAAACCACGCGGATTTATTGTTGAAAATACCGGCAATGCATTATGGGGAATGCAGTTTATCTGGCCAATCAAGGCTGAATACCGCATCGCTTATTTAGATGAAGATTACAAGCATACCGTGATTGCACGTAACGCTCGCGATTACGTATGGTTAATGGCGCGCACGCCACAGATTTCTGATGCGAAGTATTTAGAATTCACCCAATTTATTTCCAAGCTTGGTTATGACACCGCCAAATTACGCAAAGTACCGCAAAGTTGGTCTGGCACGCCCAGAGAAATGAAAAGCAAATCTAAAAGCGAAGTAAAAAGTGAAACAAAAAATGCCGAGTAGACTATGTTAGTCAAAAAAACGTTTCTTAATACCATCGGTAGCTGGCTAGACAGTCACGCAATACCACAAAACAGCGCAACACCGGTAGTTGAACAGAGTATCGATTATTGGCGTGTTGTACCTTTTGTTGCGATGCATCTCGCTTGCTTTTCGCTGTTTTGGGTGGGTTATAGCGCGTTTGCCATCATTTTTGCAATTGCATTATATGCATTAAGAATGTTTGCGATTACTGGTTTTTATCATCGTTATTTTTCACACAAAGCTTTTCAAACCAGCCGTTTTGGTCAGTTGATATTCGCCATTTTAGGCGCAACAGCGGTGCAACGCGGTCCATTATGGTGGGCAGCGCACCATCGCCATCATCATAGCCATTCGGATGAAGCAGAAGATACGCATTCGCCCGTTCAGCACGGATTTTTATGGAGCCATATCGGCTGGTTTTTATCGCGTAGCAATTTCCATACTCAATTGGATCGCGTAAAAGAACTGGCTAAATTTCCAGAGCTGCGATTTTTAGACCGTTTTGATGTATTAATTCCGACTATTTTTGCGTTAAGCATTTTTGGTTTGGGCGTTATGCTGGAAAAATATGCGCCTGGCTTAGGCACTAACGGCTGGCAATTATTGGTGTGGGGCTTTGTGATTTCTACAGTGGTGTTGTATCACGCCACATTCAGCGTAAATTCACTCTCACACACCTGGGGCAAGCGCCGTTATGCCACACGCGACCAAAGCCGTAATAATTTTTTAATTGCTATTTTAACCTTGGGCGAAGGCTGGCATAACAATCATCATCATTATCCAGGCTCTGCCAGTCAAGGTTTTTACTGGTGGGAAATTGATTTTACTTATTATGGATTACGATTCTTGTCCTCTCTCGGTTTAATATGGAATCTGCGTAAAGTGCCAACCGCTATTCGCGAATCCAAGCAATACAAAAATGGGCAAAATGAGCATTAGCCCAAAATATAATAATTAGAAAGTTTACCAATTGAAGATCGCCATTATTGGCAGCGGCATCGCTGGCAACACCATTGCACATCATTTGCATTCAGAACATGAAATCACCGTGTTCGAGGCCAACAGTCATATTGGCGGCCATACCCATACGCACGACATTGAGTTATTTGGCAACAAATATGCCATAGACACCGGTTTTATCGTATTTAATGACCGCACATACCCTAACTTTATTAGCATGCTGGACAAATTAAAAGTCGCTTGGCAACCAAGCGAAATGAGCTTTAGCGTGCACAGTGAAGTAACGGGATTAGAATATAACGGAACGAGTTTAAATAGTCTGTTTGCCCAACGTAGCAATTTTTTTAAGCCCAGTTTTTACGGCATGATTCGCGATATTTTGCGCTTTAATAAACAGTCCCTTGCTTTATTGCAAAGCAATAGCGAAATTAAATTAGGCGATTATTTAGCTCAGAATCATTACAAACCGGCATTTATTAACAATTACATCTTACCGATGGGCGCCGCGATTTGGTCTACCGATGCAGCGCAGATGCTGGACTTCCCTGCCCGCTTTCTGGTGCGGTTTTTCCATCATCATGGCATGTTAACTGTGAACAACCGGCCGCAATGGCGCACAATTACTGGTGGTTCAGCCAGATACGTTGAAAAATTAACTGAAGATTTTAAATTCAAAATCAAGCTCAATACGCCCATAGCCAGTGTCAAACGCTTAAAAAACTCAGTCAAAATCAAGCCGCTGGATGGTGAAGAGCAAATTTTTGATTATGTGTTTTTTGCTTGTCACAGCGATCAAGCATTGAAAATATTAGG
Source organism: Pseudomonadota bacterium (assembly GCA_040387095.1). GTDB lineage: Bacteria > Pseudomonadota > Gammaproteobacteria > Burkholderiales > Methylophilaceae > Methylotenera_A. The sequence goes on from JAZKEJ010000012.1 coordinate 22,229, forward strand.
CACAGATGCAACTGTGCAAGAACGCGAGATCTTAGGCGCGATTCCCTACCAGGAAAATACGGTTTATCTGCACCATGATGTAAGCCTGCTGCCAAAACGAAAATTGGCATGGGCAGCGTGGAATTACCATGTGACTTCCAAACCATCGGACGCCAAGTCTTCAGGCGCCAGCCTATCAAACAAAGTGCAAGTGACCTATAACATGAATATTCTGCAAAATATTCAATCGCCACAACCGATTTTAGTCACGCTTAACCATACCGATTTTATTAATCCGGCAAAAGTGATCAAACGGCTTAAATACACACACCCGATATATACAATAGCTGGCGTAGCCGCGCAGGCCAGACATGCAGAAATCAGTGGTCAAAACATGACTGGTTATGCCGGTGCTTATTGGCTGAATGGTTTTCATGAAGACGGCGTTGCCAGCGCCTTAACTGCGCTGGAACATTTCAAGACGCATTTTAATCTGCATTTAAAAACAGAAATTAAAAGTGATTAAAAGTGAACAGCGCCATTTATAAAGGCTGGGTTACACATCAGCGTCATTCACCTAAAGCGCATGGTTTCCGCTATCGCGTATTTATGATGTACTTGGATTTAGATGAATTGCCGCAGCTTTTTAGCAGCTCGCGTTTTTGGTCATCACAAAAATCCAATATCGCTTACTTTAAACGTGCTGATTATTATGGTAACCCCGCCAAACCACTGAAAGCAGAAATCAGCGAACTCATTACAGTCGTTACCGATCATGCGCCACGCGGATCTATCCGCATGCTGAGCAATATGCGTTATTTTGGGCATTGCTTTAACCCGGTTACTTTCTATTACTGTTTTGAGCCAGACGGAAAAACGCTACAAGCCATCGTCACACATATCACCAACACGCCCTGGGGTGAAGATTATGCCTATGTACATGATTTTGCATCTGAAAAAATGGTTAAGTCGACTAAAACTGGCGAAATAACCGTGTTTAAATTGAGCAAAGATTTCCATGTTTCGCCATTTATGCCAATGGATATTGAGTACGATTGGGCATTTAGACTAGCGGAAAAGCAATTACTGGTGCATATGAAAAACCTGCAAAATAATCAGACCATTTTTTACGCCACGCTGGATTTGCAGCGCGAAGAAATTACACCATCTGCCTTAAACTGGCTGTTAATCCAGCATCCATTCATGACCGTGAAAGTGCTTGCAGCAATCTACTGGAACGCGCTTAAGTTGTGGCTAAAACGTGTGCCGTTTTATTCGCATCCAGCCAGATAATTGCACAAACCAGATGTCATAAAACACACTTAAAATAGCATGAAAAATGACCTTAATTCTTTGAATCTGAACCCTTGTTAATATCGTATAAACAGCATGAATACTATAACCAATAACACACTCTCAACAGAAACTTTAACCATTGGACTAAAACAAAAAAGTCGCTCCAAATGGGTGGCTAATTTTGCCAAAAGCCAGATTCTTAAGCGCCTTAATCATCTGCAAACAGGCTGCTTAACCATTATTGATCAGCATGAAAAGCATATTTTTGGCCACCCCAATGGCGTAGATGCCACGATTACGGTGCATGATGCGCGTTTTTATGGTGAAATTGCTTTTGGCGGCAGCATTGGCGCGGGTGAAGCATATATGCTTGGCTATTGGACTGCGGATAATCTAAGCAACGTCATCGGTTTGATGTGCGTGAATCAATCGGTAATGGACACGCTAGAAGGTGGTTATCAATGGGCAACCAAGCCGTTGATGAAAGTGTTGCATTGGCTAAACAGCAACACCACAGAGGGTAGCCGCAAAAATATTGCAGCGCATTACGATTTAGGCAATGATTTTTTCAAACTTTGGCTAGACCCAACCATGATGTATTCGTCTGGAATTTTTGAACATACGTCTAATATCAATCCAAGTAGCGAATTAGAAGCCGCTTCGCTCAAAAAATTAAAAGTCATTTGCGATAAACTGGATTTAAAAACCACGGACCATGTGGTAGAAATTGGTACTGGCTGGGGTGGTTTTGCGATTTTTGCAGCACGCAATTATGGTTGCAAAGTGACGACAACCACTATTTCAAAACAGCAATATGCGCTGGCAGTAGAACGTGTAAAAGACGCAAATCTAGAACATTTAATCACTGTTTTATTAAATGATTACAGAGACTTACAAGGACAATTTGATAAACTAGTTTCAATTGAAATGGTTGAAGCAGTTGGTCATCAATATTACGATACCTATTTTGCCAAAGTAGGAAAATTGCTCAAACCAAACGGTTTAGCATTGATACAAGCAATCACGATAGCCGACCAACGTTTTGAAGCTGCTAAAAATAGCGTCGATTTTATTCAGCGCTATATATTTCCTGGCTCATGTATTCCTTCTAACACTGCCATGTTAACCAGCATCACCAAAACCAGCGATTTGCGTTTATTCGATTGCGAAGATATAGGCCCACACTACGCAACCACTTTGGCGGCTTGGCGCGATAACTTTTTTACGCATATCGATGCTATACGCGGGCTTGGATACTCGGAAGAATTTATCAAGATGTGGGAATTTTATCTATGCTACTGCGAAGGCGGCTTTGCAGAGCGCGCGCTAGGTGATGTGCATTTATTATTAGCCAAACCAGAGAATCGCAGGGCTGCACTTGTTTAGGCCTTGTTTAGATCCTGTTTAAAATCTGTATAAACAGCTTTTGCGCGTTTGCATTAAAATGGATGTGTTCAAGTTAACCATATCAAAACATGCAAATTCCCGGCAACAGCACGGATCAATCCAGCGCTTTTGAATCAAGCCCTATCGAATGGCGTGTTAATCAAGATGGTTCGCCTCAACCATATTCTAGGATTTTTCAGGACGTTTATTATTCCAGCGATAACGGATTGCTTGAAACTGACTACGTTTTTTTGCAAGGCAACCATCTGGCATCACGCTGGCAACAACTACAAAAACCCACTTTCACCATAATTGAAACGGGATTTGGCACAGGATTGAATTTTTTATGTGCTGCCCAGTTATGGCTTAATCATGCCCCACAAAACGCCCATTTGCATTTTATCAGCACAGAAAAATACCCACTTAAGCTGCCAGAAATCACTAAAACTTTGCAATTCTGGTCGGAATTAGACAATGTTTCAGCGGAGTTTTTGCGTACATACGAAACGTTAAGCCATGATAAGAATAACATTCGGTTGTTTGATGACCGCGTGCAATTAACCTTGTTGATGGGTGATGCGGCAGCTAGCTTAGAAAAACTAGCGCAAACAGCCGATGCATGGTTTTTAGATGGATTTTCACCTGCAAAAAACCCAGAAATGTGGCAACCAGCTTTATTTGCGCAAGTGGCCAGACTATCAAAATCTGATACTACATTTGCTACTTTTACCAGCGCTGGCATGGTGAAACGCGGATTGCAAGCTGTCGGATTTCAAGTGAATAAGCAAGCAGGCTTCGGCAAGAAGCGAGAAATGCTGACTGGACATTTTACTGGTCATCACATTTTGGAAAATGTCGGTGGCAACTAAGACAGCGATTATTATCGGCGGCGGCATTGCGGGCTGTAGCACCGCTTATGCGCTGGCCAAACGCGGTATTGCCGTGACGCTGATAGAGCAACATGGTGAACTTGCAGCTGAAGCTTCGGGCAATCCAATCGCTACTTTGTATCCCAAATTAAGCACAAAACCCAGCGCGCAAAGTTTGCTTTCGTTAAAGGGTTTTGAATTTACCTTGAATTTACTCAAACAATTATCCAATAACACTGCATTTTTTGATGCCTGCGGACAGATTCAATTAGCAGTTGATATACGCGAGCAAGCAAGACAAGATGCTTTAATCGCTCAACAAGATAATGCACTTTTTCAAGCATTAGATGCCAATGAAGCAAGTGAAATTGCTGGTATTCGCTTAAACAAAGGTGGCATATTTCTGCCACAAGCGGGTTGGGTAAAGCCTAAAAATTTGTGTAATGCGCTAGTTAATGCATGCAATATCAATAAAATTACCAACTCAAGTGTGTTAAGCATTGAAAAAAATAATGCGCACTGGCAGGTTAATTACGCAGATTTTTCTCAAATAAATCACTCGCAACGCCATGATTTAAAAGCAGATATATTGGTGTTATGTAATGCAAATCAAGTACAGCAGTTTAACTTTTACGCCAGCATAAACAGTACACCGGTGCGCGGCCAGGTGAATTTTTTTGCACCAACCGCCGCAAGTCAATCCATTAAAACCATTATCTGCGGCACAAAATATCTAAGTCCAACAGTCGATGGCTTGCATTGTATCGGCGCCACCTATGCGCCAAACGATTTAAATCCACAGTTAAGCAGCGCTGATAGCTTAGAAAATTTAGCTGCTTTAAAGCATATTTCGCCTGAAATTTTTAACAGCATCCAGCCTTACCAAGCGCAAGGCCGCGTTGCTTGGCGCAGTCACACTCAAGATTACATGCCGCTTGCGGGTCAGGTAATTGACGAAAAAGCGTTGCGCGAGAAACCGCCCCGCTATAATACTAGCCCTGCCGATTTACCATGGTTAGAAGGTTTATATGTGAATGCGGGGCATGGCTCTAAAGGCATGATTAGCGCGCCGATTTGTGGCGAATTAATTGCAGATTTAATTACGAGTAAACCTCTAAATCTTAATACTCATTTAATAAACAAGCTGAATCCTAGCCGATTTTTATTAAAAGAATTAGGCTTAAAACTATTAGCCAATTCTTTATATGGACCCAACTAGCCACAATTAACTGCAATGCGATTAAATTAGATTAAAATTGCAGCATGCAAGTAAACCAGTCAAATCAAGCAGCTGAAGCCAAACTTAAGCATTATCAGCAAGTGCTTTTACACAATCCCAAAGATCTAGATGCTCAAATTCACTGCGCCAATTTGTGTGTAGAAGTAAAGCGCTATGAAGCAGCAGCTGGCTATTTTCGCCGCATTATAGGCGTGCTTAAACATAATCCTCTTGTAACTGATGCGCTATGCTTTGCTCTGCAGGAGATGGGCAATGATGCTCATACCAACGGTCGATTCATTCAAGCAGAGGCCTGCTTTCACGAAGCGCTGCAACATCAGCCAGTTAACGCAGTTTATTGGTTTAATTTAGGCAATGCTCAGCGCGAGTTAGGTAAATTAAGTGCTGCACTCAATAGTTTTAATCAATCCATCAAACTGAATCCAAACGATGCCGATGTGCACAATAATTTAGGGAATATCCAGCGCGAATTGGGCCAATTAGACCAGGCGATTGCCAGCTATGAATCTGCATTGCAGTTAAATCCGGACTTGCATCACGCACTGGCGCATTTGGTGCATCAAAAACAGCATATTTGCGATTGGGAAAATATTGACCTGCAAATCAAACAATTACGCCATTGGGTGGTGACACAACCCAAGGCGCAAATATCGCCTTTTGCTTTTTTAAGTATGCAGGGAACGACTAGTTTTGAGCAAAAACAATGCGCCAGTAATTGGGCCAATAGCTTTTATGGCAAGTTAGTTCAGCAACTTGCGGGTTTTGATTTCACGCATTTAAAAACGCAGCCAAATACATCGCAGGCAAAACTCAAAATTGGTTATCTATCTGCAGATTTCAGGTTGCATCCATTGGCTTTTTTAATCACCGAATTAATTGAAAATAGCGACAAAGCACGATTCGAAACCATCGCTTACTCTTATGGCAAAGATGACAAAACGCCTGAACGCAGACACTTAGAAAAAGCTTTTGGTAATTTCATCGATATTAGGCACTTAAGCGACATTGAAGCTGCAGAAAAGATTCATCAAGACGGTGTAGCGATTTTGGTGGATTTAACTGGCTTCACCCAAAATAGCCGTACAGGTATAGTGGCATTAAAGCCAGCGCCTGTTTGTATCAATTGGCTGGGTTTTGCCGGAACCATGGGTGAAATTAATGGAAAACCACTGTTTGATTATGTGATAAGCGATAAAATAATTAGTCCTAATATTGCAGAGTTGAGCGAACAGTTGCTGTACTTGCCCTGCTATCAGCCTAATAATAGCCAACGCCCTGTTGGCAAAGTCACGCAAAAAACTGACCATAATTTACCTGAAGACAGTTTTGTCTTTTGCTGCTTTAACCAAAGTTTTAAAATCACGCCAGCCATATTTGCCATTTGGATGCGTATCTTACAACAAACACCAGACAGCGTAATTTGGCTGCTTGATTGCAACAAATGGGCGTGTGCGAATTTGCGCAAACAAGCCGCAACAGCTGGTGTGGATGAAATAAGATTAATATTTGCACCGCGCGTTCCAATTGCAGAACATTTAGCGCGCCATGCCCATGCAGATCTATTTTTAGATACGTCGCCCTACAATGCGCATACCAGCGCCAGCGATGCCTTATGGATGGGTTTGCCGCTGTTAACCTGCACTGGTGAAACCTTTGCATCTCGGGTAGCGACCAGCCTTTTACAGCAGCTTGATTTAAATGCGTTAATCACCAAAAGCTGGCAGGAATATGAACAAAAAGCTATTTTCTTTGCGAAAAATCCAAGCTACTTAAAAGAGTTAACATTCAAAATAAGCCAAAAAATTAAAACCGCTTCGCTGTTTAACCCAAGCAAATTTGTGAAAAATCTTGAGCAGCAATATTTAAAAATCTGGCAAACTTACTTGCAAGAAAATAAAAAATCTGAATAAGCATTTAGTCTGACTGTAATATCCTTAGCTGTAATATCAAGGCGGCTTGTGATAAAGTTAAGCACAATTAAATTATAAAGATAATCATCACTATGGCAGCCATCGACATTACCCCTGTACTCAAATTTATGGTGGACAAAGGCGGCTCCGACCTATTTTTTAGTACCAGCACCTCAATCCATATGGATATCGAAGGTGAAACGGTATCGATTAATAACCAAGTGATGATGCCGGGCATGATCAAAGAAATCGCTTACAGCATAATGAGCGCTGAGCAAATCAAGGAATTTGAAACGACGCTGGAATGTAATTTTGCGATTGGACGCAAAGAAGTTGGGCGCTTCCGCGTCAACGTGTTTCGCCAGCGCGGCGAAGTCGGCATGGTGATTCGACATATTAAAACCGATATTCCCACGCTTGATCATTTAGGATTACCGCCGATTTTAAAAGAATTGATTATGCGTAAGCGCGGGTTAATTTTGATGGTTGGCGCGACTGGTTCAGGTAAATCGACATCACTTGCATCGATGATTGACCACAGAAACGAACAGTCAACTGGCCATATTATTACCATCGAAGACCCGATTGAGTTTGTATATTCACATAAAAAATCCATCGTAGACCAGCGCGAAGTGGGTATTGACACCTTAAGTTTTGATAACGCTTTAAAAAATGCCATGCGCCAAGCACCAGATGTGATTTTAATCGGCGAAGTGCGCGATATGGAAAGCATGAAACAAGCGCTGGCTTATGCCGAAACAGGTCACCTCTGCTTGGCAACTTTGCACGCCAACAATGCCAATCAGGCTCTAGAGCGCGTGATTTCATTCTTCCCAACTGAGGCCAAACATGGCTTGTTGCTTGGGCTTTCGCTTAACTTAGTCGGCATTATTTCTCAGCGCCTGGTGCCAGGCATCACGCAAAAACGTGCCGCTGCGGTGGAAGTGATGATTAATTCGCCGTATATGTCGGAATTGATTCAAAAACAGAAGTTAAGTGAAATGAAAGATATCATGGCGGATAACAACGATATTGGCATGATCACCTTCGATCAGTCACTGTTTAAATTATTCAGCAATGGCAAAATTAGCGAAGATCACGCGCTGGCCAATGCCGATTCGCGCAACGATTTGTCGCTGAAAATACGTTTTGCCGCAGAAGGTTCCAAAGGCGGTTTCGGTAACTAATTGGAAAGGTTTATTAATTAGCTAGAAAAATTAAGTCGCGTTTGATTCATCATCGGCATGATTAAACGCGGCTAGCAAGCCAGCAGCAATAATCAACATGCCGCCTATCCATTCATTTAATTGCATCGCCTCGTTAGCCAAATAATAAGACGCAATTGCCGCCACGATTAATTCAAACAAAAACAATACCGATGCGCGCGACGCGGTGATTTGAGTAACGCCATATTGCACAAATAAAGTCGCTGCCATCAATAATAAAGCGATTAAACCCATGATTAACCAGTTATTCAGGCTAAAAAATTGTGGCGATGGAAAGCTGGATTCAACGGAAAATTCAGCCAAAAAAGGTATTAACAATAAAGACATTGCAGCAACGCCTACCCACACCAACATCGATTTTGCAGCCAAACTTAAATGCGTCGATTTTCGCGTGATCACATTGGTCAGCGAAAAACCGATACCGGCTGACAAAGCTAACCACTCCGCTTTATTTTGCGGAATCGGCAGATGATTGCCTGCGCTGTTAAATGGGTCTGCCAGCATAATATAAGCGCCCAGCATGGCAATCGCGATTGAAATAAATCCCGCTTTTGAAATGGTTTCCTTTAACCAAAAATGCGCCAAAATAAGCGTCCAAAGCGGTGACAGATAAAAAAGTAACATCACGCGCATCACTTCACCATCAATCACCGCCAGCACATAACTTAAGTTAGTCCAGCCCGCAATAATGCTCAGCCAAATGGCACTTTTAGGCAAACTGAATGTACTACGCCAATGCCTAACAAACAAAGCAGCGCCTAGAATAATCGCGATGCTGTAAGTGTAAAAGCTGGAAGCGACGCCAGAAACGCCAGCATCATTCATCAGGCGATACGGATACCAGATAATGCCCCAGCACATGGCGCCGAACAACAAGCCGAATATGGCTAAATAATTTTGTTTTCGATGACTAGCCACTGTGGTTCCTAAATTATAATGTTGCCATGAAAAACTCTTTGAATCCCAGCCTTAACCTGCTGCAACCTTATCCATTTCAACGCCTGCGCGATTTATTTGCAGGAACCACGGCAAATCCAGATTACAAAGCGATTAATTTATCCATTGGCGAACCGAAACACGCCACGCCAAAGCTGATTACCGATGCTCTGGTGAATAATCTGGCTGGCTTAGCTAATTATCCCACGACTCTTGGCAGTTTGGCGCTACGTACCGCAATCTCACAGTGGATCGCGCGCCGCTACAATTTACCTGCGCCAAATCCGGAAACCGATATTTTGCCGGTGAATGGCAGCCGCGAAGCGCTGTTTGCGTTTGCGCAAGTGGTGATTGACCGCACAAAAAATAAGCCGATTGTGATTTCGCCGAATCCTTTTTATCAGATTTATGAAGGCGCTGCTTTTTTAGCTGGCGCGGAGCCTTACTTTTTAAATACGTCGCCAGAAAATGGTCACGCAATGGATTTTTCCAGTGTGCCAGCAGATATTTTAAATCGCACGCAATTGGTCTACGTGTGCAGTCCCGGCAATCCTTCTGGCAAAGTCATGAATCTGGCGCAGTGGAAAACTTTATTTGATTTATCCGACCAATATGGTTTTGTGATTGCCGCCGATGAATGTTATGCCGAGATTTACTTTGATGAAGCCAATCCACCGTTAGGCGCACTACAAGCCGCGCATCAACTGGGCAGAGACTACAAAAACTTAGTGGTATTTAGCTCACTTTCCAAGCGCTCAAATGTGCCGGGCATGCGTTCCGGCTTTGTGGCGGGCGATGCAAGCATTATCGAAGCGTTTACGCTGTACCGCACCTATCATGGCTGCGCGATGAATCCAGCCGTACAAGCCGCATCTGAAACTGCATGGAGCGACGACACACATGTGATTGAAAATCGCCAACTTTATGCCGAAAAATTTAAAACAGTTACGCCGATGTTAGGCAATCTTTTGCAAGTAGAAATGCCGGATGCCGCATTTTATCTGTGGGCTAAAATCCACAATCCTGCCGAGACTGATACCAGCTTTGCCTTAAAGCTTTATCGTGATTTGAATATTACCGTGTTACCCGGCAGCTTTTTAGCGCGCGAAGTGAATGGTATCAATCCGGGCAAAAACTTTATTCGCTTGGCACTAGTGGCGAGTTTAGAAGAATGTGTAGAAGCCGCTAAACGCATACAAACCCTTGAATAAAGTGCCTATAGTTAACACTAAAATTTACCTAAAAAATGCGTTTAATATTAATGTAAAACATTCTATTTACATTTTAATCAATTGAATTATATAACTTAATATTAATTGATTGCTATCGGGATTCAAGCAATCAAACTCGGTAATATTTTCCATTCCACGTAGCCAAGTAAGCTGTCTTTTAGCTAACTGGCGCGTGGCAAAAATGCCTCTGTCGCGTAGCTCATCAACATCATACTCACCGTTTAAATGCTCAAAAGCTTGACGATAACCGACACAGCGCATAGCGGTTGATTCTGCGGTTAAGCTGGGATATTTAGCCAACAACGCGTTCATTTCGTCTAAAAAACCAGTTGCCAGCATTTGTTCAAAGCGCAGCGCAATGCGCTCATGCAGTATTTTGCGGTCACTTGGCATCAGTGCGATTTTAACTATGTTATAAGGTAAAGTTTCACTTTTTTGCTTTAAAAATAAGTCAGACATACTTTCGCCTGTTATCTCGAAGACTTCTAGCGCTCTCTGAATGCGTTGTGCATCATTCGGCTGCAAACGAGCCGCAGTTTTCGCATCAACCAACGTCAACTTTTCATGCATGGCAGGCCAGCCGATGAGTGCTGCGCGCGCGTCCAGCCTTGCGCGCACGGCGGGATTCGCCTCAGGCAAACCGCTTAAACCGCTTTCTAAGGCTTTAAAATACAGCATTGTTCCGCCAACCAATAAAGGAATCTTGCCGCGCGCGGTAATCTCCGCCATCAAACGTAATGCATCATTTCTAAAGTTTGCCGCAGAATATGCGATGGTGGGCTCGATAATATTGATTAAATGATGCGGCGCTTTTGCCAAGGTTTGCGCATCTGGCTTGGCGGTGCCGATATTCATGTCTTTAAACACCAAAGCAGAATCGACGCTGATGATTTCGACGGGTAACTTTGCGACAATTTCAAGCGCTGCTGTCGTTTTTCCGCTGGCGGTTGGTCCAAATAAAAAAATGGCAGTTGGCAACATAAAGTCGGATGAAGTGTTGTAAAGGCGTTATTTTAATGTTGATTGTGCGGAATCACGCTAATTTGAGGAAATAAAATCGGTTAACCCAAATGCGATAGCGATATAATCGTTTCAATTATCAACACTAAACACAGGTAACGTATCATGAATTTAGAAAAAGTCGTTTTTGGATTTTTTATCGTTTTAGCCATGACCTTGAACTTTGGTTTCTTTTTAGGCGAAATTGACAATCCTTCGCATCATCATGTGTACGAATTATATGCGGCGATTATTGTGAGTTTGATTGCAACTGTATTGAAATTTGGCGACCGCACGCACGTTGGTGCTTTTTTGCTTTCCACCAGTTTAGCCGCCGATTTGCAATTGATTACTGCGGCAATTCTGTGGGCAGCGCTGGATGGCAAAATGGATGCGCAAAGTTTAACGGTTTATATTGTGTCATTATCGGGCGGCGCATTAATGGCAAATTTTGTATCTGTTATCTTGTTAATCTCAGAAACCATCAGTCAACGCCGTTAATACGACTTTTAAATACATAGTTAATATGTCTTTTTACTCAAAAAATCGTTTTAATATCAACACGCAATTAGTGTTTAATTTCAGCTAAAAGCCTGCATGGATAGCATTTTATTTTTAATATTGCGCCGCTTGCGGCTGCCATTGATATTAATCATTGTCAGCTTTGCTATTGCGACTTTGGGCTTAACGATGATGCCCGGCGTAGATGCCAACGGCAACGTTTGGCATATGTCTATTTTTCAGGCGTTTTATGTCATCAGTTACACCGCCACTACCATTGGTTATGGCGAAGTACCCTACCCGTTTACACAAGCACAACGCATTTGGACGACTTTTTCGATTTACTTCACAGTGATTCCCTGGTTTTACGGCATCGGTAAAATTATCACTCTGCTGCAAGACACCAGCTTGAGACAAGCCATGTCCACCGATCAATTTGCACGCGATGTTAAGCTATTGCAAGAGCCGTTTTATATTTTATGCAGTTATGGTGAATCGGCGAGCTTGCTCGCCAAAGCATTGGATGAAAAAGGCATGCGCGTTGTTGTTATCGAATCGCAGCAAGCTCGCTTGGATGAACTTGAATTAACCAGCACCAGAAGTGTGATTCCCTATATTTGTGCCGATGCAAAACTACCAGAAAATTTAGTACGCGCTGGCGTGCACCACCCTTTATGTAGCGGCGTGGTGACGTTAACCGATAATGACGAAGTGAATCTGGCCGTTGCGGTAGCTGTTAAATTAATGCATCCAGCATTGCCGGTGATTGCCCGCGCTGAGCGCGAAGATATCGCGGCGAATATGGCCTCATTTGGCACCGACCACATTATTAATCCGTATACATTATTCGGCGAACAACTTGCCATGCGCGTGCATGCGCTAGGCACTTATTTACTGCATCAATGGCTAACCGGCGTACCTGGCGATACACTACCGCCGCCAGAAAATCCACCGCGAGGTCGCTGGATAGTGTGCGGTTATGGTCGATTTGGTAAATCAGTGGTAGAAAATTTAGAACGCGAACACTTAAACATTACCATTGTGGAAGCGATGCCAGAGCTCACCGAATGCGATATTTGCATTGTGGGCAGCGGTACAGAAGCTAAAACATTGCTTGAAGCCGATATTATGAACGCGGTGGCGATTGTGGCAGGCACCGATAACGATATTAATAATCTCTCCATCGGCATGACAGCGAAAGAACTAAATCCAAAATTATTTTTAGTTGCGCGTAAAAACAAACGGCACAACAGCGCATTGTTTAAACAATTTGACGCTGACATAACCATGCAACCTACTGACATTATTGCGCATGAATGTTTGGCACATATGATTTCACCACTGCTGGCGCAGTTTTTAGTGTTGGCAAGAAATGAAACTAATAGCTGGGCCAATACATTAATTAGCCAGTTAGTGAGCGTGATGGGCGAAGCGGTGCCAGAAACATGGGTTGTCCATATCCAACCAACTTCAACCCCAGCGGTCACCGATTTATTGAATCAAGGCACGAAAGTCTTATTACAAAACTTGATGTTGGATCCAGCAGACCCTGACCAACAACTCGATTTGATGCCATTATTATTGTTAAGAGACAATCAACAAATGCTAGTACCGCATGCATTTACCTTGCTAGAAGATAATGACCGCATACTATTCTGCGGCACCCCAAACGCAAAATCGATACAGCCGCTCTTGCTCAGCAATATCAAGATATTGACTTACGTGGTAGACGGTATTGAAGTGCCGGAAAGTCTGGTATGGCGTTTTTTCAAGAAAAAATTCGGCTAATTTAACACTGAAAAAGCAGCAATATAAATTGATTTTAGCAAACAGCTTTGATTGTAAATAAACCGCGGCTAGACTAGTTTTACCAGTGGAATGGACCTACTGCCTAGTGCTAGATTGCTAGAGATTAAGTTACTCATAATGAGTCCACATCCTGAGTATTTTGATTACTTTTTCAGACTCTAATACCTGATAAACCAATCGATGCTGAATATTAATGCGACGAGAATAAGCGCCTGTAAGATCACCGATTAACTTTTCATAAGGTGGCGGGTTTTGAAATGGGTTTTCTGCGAGTATATTAAGTAAAGTTAATGCTTTATTTTTTAACCCTGTAGCACTTAAGTTTTTAGCGTCTTTTTGCGCTGCTTTGGTATAAAGCAATTGCCATTTTGCCACGCGCAAATTACCAATCTAGTTCAGATGAAAGCTCACTTACTGGCGTATTCATGCCCTCACGAATTGATTCGCGCATGCCTGGCACTGAAAGTAGAAATAGAGTTTCTTGAATCGCCGCCCAATCATCCAATGAAACCAACACAGCATTATTACGCTTACCCGTAATAATAAGTGGCTGGTGCGTAGTTGCCGTTTCGTCAATAAGGCGATACAACGTGGTGCGGGCGGTACTGGCTGTTAATGTTTGCATAATTAAACTCCAAATATTTTGGGTATAGTACGTTTTTACGTACGCTTAATCAAGCTTTATTTTAGAGTTGGAAGTATGATATGTGACTTACATTCTTTTCCACATAGTTAACCAAGTTACATATCTCACTTGGTTTTATTGTTTAGCAAAATCTATATTAAGGGAAGAGATAAGAGATCTAAATGTTTTTACACATCTTTCATGACAAGCATAATTGTAATCATTTATATACTCACCAGCATCAAGCTGAAACAGATGCATTTTGTTTCTTGTATCCCAAATCCAATCTAAATCATTCTTTAAATCCTCAGAAATAATTGTATTTTCAAACATAAAAGTATTTCTTGGCTTAAAACCTTTATTGCATCGTGTACTAAAATATTCTTTTGTAATGCTTTCACACAAGCTAGCAATCAAGAAAACATATAGTTTGGTAAGCATTTCAGAAGGAACACCCCATAAATCAGTTCTTAAATTAAGCCACAACACTACATCAGATAGAATAAGCGTATATGCCAAATTGCTTTTAAGTGCATTGTTGGAAATAAATGAAAATCTTTGTCTTTGTAAACTTGCGTGGCGAATAAAGCCCCTTGGGAATCTGACTTTCGCATCAGCAAATTCAGCCCAATTTAAATCATTCTCTTCACAATAGTTTTGAATTTGCTGTAATAAAACACTGGCTTCTTCTGTAGCTTTTTTTAGTTCTTGTAAGTTATTAATTGCCAAAAACTTCCCCTTTATTTGCATTTGTGAATATTGTCATTTACCCCGCATAAACATCTTATCCAAATCAGTCATTGAAACTTGAAACCAAGTCGGGCGGCCGTGATTGCACATGCCACTACGTTCTGTCGCTTCCATATCGCGTAACAGACCGTTCATTTCTGGGGTAGTTAAAATGCGATTTGCACGCACGGCTGCGTGGCAGGCCATAGTGCCTAACAGCTCGTTTCTGCGTTCGGTTAATGCTCTAGTTGCGCCGAATTCGCGTAAATCTCTTAGTACATCACGCGCTAAAGTCACTGCATCTGCATCTTGTAGCATTGTTGGCACAGCGCGCACAGCCAAAGTGTTCGGTGACAGAATCGCAAATTCAAAACCCAGCTGTTGCAGATTACTTAACCCTGAACTCAACTCCTCTTGCACTGTTGCCACTTCTATCCTGTCTGCATTAAAACTGACCGGGATTAACAGCGGTTGCATGGGCACTGCTTTATCGTCCAGCGCGTTTTTAAGCCGCTCATACATAATGCGCTCATGTGCGGCGTGCATATCGACCACGACCAAGCCGAGTTTATTTTGCGCCAATATATACACGCCATGAATCTGTGCTACGGCAAAACCCAGCGGAAAATCCTCTGCTGGTTCAGTTTGCTGGCTATTATCAAAATCGCCTGCATAGCAGACTGGGCTTGCGAACTGTCGCTCAGGTTGATTATTGCTGCCAAATAAGGTTTCATAAAATGCCGATGGTTGATTGGCATTTAAATTGATTTTCGTTTGATATTGCGGGTAATTAGGCGAATTGGCATATTGCGAAGCAAATGGATTATGTGCAGCCTGGCTGGCGGTAGCCGCATTTGACATGCCTGTGGGCGTAGCCAGGTTTTTATTCAAGCTGTGATAGATAAAGCGATGGATTACCTGGCTATCCCTAAAACGCACTTCGGTTTTGCTAGGGTGTACGTTTACATCGACCAGGCCTGGATCAAGCTCTAGAAACAGCACAAAAGCTGGGTGCCTGTCATGGTGCAGCACGTCCTGGTAGGCCTGCCGGATGGCATGCGCGATCAATTTGTCGCGCACAAAACGGCCGTTTACATACACGTATTGCGTATCGCGGCTATTGCGGTTAAAGGTGGGCTTTGCCGCTACACCCCATAAGCGCAGGCCTGCTGCCTCTTCATCCACGGCAATGCTTTCAGCGGCAAATTCTGCGCCGAGTACTTCATTGAATCTTTTGCCTGCCTCGCCTGCAGCGTAGCGACTCAGCACCCTGCCGTTATGCTGCAAGGTAAAGCTGACATCCGCGCGCGATAAGGCCACCCGGGTAAACGCTGCTTCGCAATGACCGAATTCAGTCGCATCGGTTTTCAGGAATTTGCGGCGCGCTGGCGTATTAAAATACAAGTCATTGACTTCAATCACCGTGCCAATATCCAATGCGGCGGGCTCAATCGTGCTAATCTCGCTGCCATCGCTGGCGATGCGCCAGGCGTGCTTGGTTTCAAAGGCCCGGCTGATAATCAATGTACGCGAAACCGATGCGATACTGGCTAAGGCTTCGCCACGAAAACCTAAACTGGCAACAGCCTCTAAATCTTTCAGGCTGAAAATCTTGCTGGTGGCATGGCGGGTTAAGGCCATATTTAAATCATCTTGCGGAATGCCGCTGCCATTATCGGCTACGCGCAATTGCTTAATACCGCCTTGCATCAATGAAACCTGAATATCGCTGCTACCTGCATCCAGACTATTCTCTAGCAATTCTTTTAAAGCAGAGGCTGGCCGCTCTACCACCTCGCCGGCGGCAATCTGGCTGATTAGCTGGTCTGGCAGTAATTTAATGGCGTTGGATGGGATGCGTGACATAATTGGCTACCGTTTATTTGGTGATATTTTACCTGTTTTAACGCACAATCTCGCACCATGAAATCGCCACATATAAATTTAGATGACTGCAGTTTAGATAACTATGCACACAGTTTTGCAAAAGCACGCGCTATTCAGCGCCATCATCACTTTTATGTCGGGCCGACCAATTCTGGCAAAACCTATCATGCCTTGAATACCTTAATTGCCGCCAAATCTGGCGTTTATTTAGCACCATTGAGATTGCTGGCAATGGAAGTGCGTGACAAATTAATGGTCGCTGGCGTGCCCTGCAACCTGGTCACGGGTGAAGAACGTGTGATTATCCCAGGCGCGCAGCATACCGCATCCACCATTGAAATGATGAATCCAACCAAGCTGGTGGAGGTAGCGATTATCGATGAGATTCAGATGCTGCAAGACCCGGACCGCGGCAGTGCATGGACTGCCGCGCTGGTCGGCGTGCCTGCGCGGCAAGTGTTTATCTGCGGCTCAAACGCTGTCACTCAACCCTGCCTGCAGGTGATTGCACATTTAAATGAAACAGCCGAAATCACAGAATTGCAGCGCATGACGCCATTAATGCTGGAAGATGAAAGCTTGTGCGGCGCGCGCTACAGCAAGCCCAAACTGAAATCCAGGCTGCAAAAAGGCGACGCGATTATTGCATTTTCGCGCAAGGATGTATTGACCTTTTCCGCCCGGTTTAGGCAATGGGGTTACACGGTTGCCAGTATTTACGGGGCTTTATCGCCAGAAGTACGCAGGCATGAATCCGCCCGTTTTTGCAGTGGCGAAGCGGATATCTTAGTCGCAACCGATGCGATTGGTATGGGCTTGAATCTGCCGATTCGACGCGTGATCTTTGCCAATATCTTTAAATTCGATGGCGTGGCATCGCGCTTGTTAAATGCCACCGAAGTGCGCCAAATCGCTGGCCGTGCGGGCCGTTTCGGCATTTACGATAATGGTTATGTGAATATCATGGAAGACGATGAGCGCTTTCATATCGCGCATATGCTGGCAACTGACGACACGTCTGATTTGCAGAAACTGCCGATTGCCGCGAATATGGGGCAGATAGAAGCGATTTCAAACCAATTGCATACGGCCAAAATCTCAGAATGCCTGGAATACTTTGCTAACCGCCTGCAATTTAATCATGCCTTATTTGCACTGAGCAAAATCGCCGCGCAGCTGAATCAGGCGTTGCTGGTGGATCAATTTGCGCCTAAATTATCGCTAAAAGATAAATTTATTTTCACCTGCGCACCGATTGCGATTAATGTGAATATTGAAAAAGACTATTTTTTACTTTGCCTGAAAAGCGTGGTTGAGCATACGATCCGCACACTGCCGCCTGCACCGATTTGGCTGGATTCCAATAATCCCAAATATCTGGAGTCTGCGGAAATATTAAGTCAAAACATCAGCTTATACGCCTGGTTGAGCTATAAATTTCCGCAGATCTTTATTGATGCAGAGCAGATTGCGCATTTAAGGCAAGCAGTCAGCCGTTATATTGAGCGCGCCTTGTTGACACAAACCGGCTATGGCGATACACAACGTGAAAGCGATTTACTGAAACATATCAGCCGCTAAATCATTGTAATTACCAACCCGACAATACCAACTTTCCTATCGTGCTGCCAGACTCCAGCTGCGCGTGTGCTTTGCGTAAATTAGCGGCATTAATCGGTTTTAATACCTGGTTCAGCGTAGTGGTAAGCATGCCATCATCAATTAATTGCGCAACACGCTGCAAAATATGATGTTGCGCAATCATGTCATCGGTTTTGAACAGGGATCGCGTAAACATAAATTCCCATACAAAAGTCGCGCTTTTGCTTTTTAACAAATCCAGATTGACCGGTTTAGCGGTTTCGACGATTGAACAAATCTTGCCCTGCGGCTTAACGATTTCTGCCAACGCTTCAAAATAACCATCGGTATCGTTATTGCACAGAATATAGTCTGGCTGGATATTGAGCTGTGCTATCTCCTGCTGTAGCTGATGATGGTTGATGGCTTCATCCGCCCCTAGATTCTTTACCCATGCAATCGTTTCAGGGCGTGAAGCTGTTGCAATCACGTTTAACCCAGCCACTTTTTTGGCAAGCTGAATGGCGATAGAACCAACCCCACCTGCCCCACCAATAATCAGAATACTTTTACCTTGATTGCTAGCCAAATCTTGTGTGATCCCTAAACGGTCAAATAAGGCCTCCCAAGCCGTAACCGCAGTAAGCGGCAGTGCAGCGGCTGCTTCAAAATTCAAGCTATGTGGTTTATGCCCTACAATACGTTCATCCATCAGCTGGTATTCTGCGTTGCAGCCGCTGCGGGTAATATCACCTGCGTAGTACACCGGATCGCCCACCTTGAATAAAGTCACCGAATCCCCAACTGCAATCACCTCCCCAGCCGCATCCCAGCCCAATACTTTTGGCGTGGTTTCCACTTTGTCTTTAGGCTTACGCACCTTGGTATCCACCGGGTTGACTGCTATCGCATGCACCTTGACCAATACATCCCTGCTTAGTGGCGTGGGTATTTCCAGTTCAGTATCCACTAAAGAATCTGGATTATCGATTGGTAGATAACGCGTGAGTGCGACCGCTTTCATTTTTTATTCCTTCATTAAAACCGACTAATTAAAACTTGCCTCTAATACTTTTTTGCTTAACTCCAGATTCACATCGCGATGCTCACCAAGTGCCACCATGCCATGTGCCTCAAGCTGAGTCAGTAAATTATCGATTGCGGTTTTACTGATTTGATAGTCCGCTAGTGAAGTTTTCACGCCTAAACTTTCAAAGAAAGCGCGTGTGTTCTTGATGGCAGCGCTAATGCGTGCATCATCATCGCCTTCCGTAATATTCCAGACTCTTGCCGCATATTGCAACAACTTGGCACGTTTAGATTCACGGCGGATTTCCAGCATATTCGGCAAGATGATGGCCAGGGTTTGCGCATGATCCAAACCATGTGCAGCGGTAATTTCATGGCCCAGCATATGCGTTGCCCAATCACTCGGTACGCCAGAGCCAATAAGGCCGTTCAACGCCAAGGTGGCTGTCCACATTAGATTGGCTTGCGCTTTGTAATCCTGCGGGTTAGCCAATACTTTAGGGCCTACATCAATCAAGGTAGACAGCAAGCCTTCTGCAAAGCGGTCTTGCACTTGTGCGTCTACCGGATAGGTCAAATATTGTTCCATGATATGGGTAAAAGCATCTACCACGCCGTTGGCCAATTGGCGCGGTGGCAAAGTATAGCTTTTGGTCGGGTCTAGTATTGAAAATTGCGGGAATACCTCTGGATGCGTGAAAAACAATTTATCCAGACCGCGTGAAATCACTGCCCCATCGTTCATTTCTGAGCCTGTTGCCGGCAGAGTAAGCACGGTACCATAAGGCAGCGCTTTGGTAATGTTTGTACCATGCTTAAGCAAGATATTCCAAGGATCTTCTTCCTGATAAACCGCCGCTGCGATGAATTTGGTCGCATCAATCACAGAGCCGCCGCCTACGGCCAGCAAATAGTCAATTTTTTCGGCTTTAATCAATGCTACCGCACGCATCAAGGTATCGTATTGCGGATTAGGCTCAATACCTTCGAATTCTTTTACGGCACGGTTACCCAATGCGGCAAGTACTTCTGCCAAGGTACCATTTTTACGCGCACTGCTACCGCCCAGCAAGATTAAAACGCGCGCCTCAGTTGGCACCAGCTTATCTAATTCAGCCACTTTACCTTCACCAAACGCGATATGCGTTGGGTTATAAAAATCAAAATTTAACATCTTTAATTACTCCAATTTAAAAATATAATACTCAAAATTAATATTAGACCAGTCGACTAATGATTAACCAAATAAAAAATTGCTCGAATACTTACTAAGTACTTAAATCTAACTTATTCTTTAGTGAACTCATGGCAGATTCTAACGCATCGCGCGAACGGTTAACCTTGGTGAATAAGGTCGCGCCAATCCACATATAATAAATTTCATGCGTAACAAATTTTGCATCTAAATGCGCTGGAAACTCGCCGTTATCAATGCCCTCTTGTACACATTCGGCAATACGGTTGATGATTCTATCAGTGCCAAGCTTAAGCGTAATGCGCATGGTTTCTGATAAATCGGTTACCTCTGCACTTAATTTAACCACCAAACATTTATCTTGAGTCGTGTCTGCTGTTTGGGTATCGAGCCAATTTTGAAAATACGCCAATAAGCGTGACTTAACTGACCCAATTCCTGGGCTAAGCTTACTTTCAATATGCGTTAAATAACCGTCTAAATAATCTTCAAGCAAAGCATCGCCAAACTGCTCTTTTGATTTGAAATAGTGGTAAAACGAACCTTTAGGCACATTGGCCTGCGTTAAAATCTCATTTAGGCCAACGGCTGCGAAACCCTTGCCCAACATGATGTTTTTAGCAGTATCAATAATCTGCTGACGTGTATCGGTGAATTTTTGTATAGCTAAAGCCATAACGTATTATGTCACTGGATACACAATCCGTCTAGACCAATCGTCTAGTAAATTTTTTTATTCTCTGCAAACTTTGTAACATAATATTTTACAGAGTTTAATTTCGTGCGAACGCAGGCTGAGTAGAGAAATACTGTTTAATACCAGTCAAAATGGAGTTAACTAACTTGTCCTGATACGCATCGCTGTTCAATCGACGCTCTTCTTCTGGGTTACTGATAAATGCAGTTTCCACCAGAATTGACGGAATATCTGGCGATTTTAATACCGCAAAACCCGCTTGCTCTACATGGTTTTTGTGAAGCTTATTAATATCGCCAATTTGGGCTAACACTGCCTTACCCAATTTCAGGCTGTCATTGATCATGGCTGCCTGCGACAAGTCCAGCAGCGTTCTAGCTAAAACTGGATCTTTGCCACCCAAACTCACACCACCAATCAGGTCTGACTCATTCTCTTTTTTCGCCAAATAGCGCGCACTCGCGCTGGTTGCGCCTTTTTCTGACAAGGCAAATACGGATGAACCATGCGCGGCAGGGTTTGTAAACGCATCGGCATGAATCGACACGAATAAATCGGATTTTAATTTGCGCGCTTTTAAAACACGCATACCTAGCGGCACAAAATAATCCCCATCACGGGTCAATACACCGCGCATATTAGGTTCTGCATCAATTTTTGCTTTAAGCTTTTTGGCAATCGCCAAAGTAATGACTTTTTCATGACTACCATTTGCGCCACGCGCACCAGGATCCTCACCACCGTGGCCAGCATCAATTGCAATGGTAATTAATCGTTCGTCTGGCTCTTTATTTTTATCAGTAGCCGCATCCTCACTCAGCGGCGGATTACCGCTCTGTGCTGACACAGCCGGCGGTTCGCTTTGCGACTCAGCAGCCTCTCCAGCATCTGCCGGCAAAGGTTCGATAACCGGCCTGGGTTGGGTTGAAGCTGTACTATCACTAATTTCTGCGCTAGTTTGTGTACTGCTTTCTGCAGTGCTTTCTACACTTTTTTTACCTAGCATCGCCATTAACTCATCTTGTAAAGGATAAATATCCAGCACCAATCGATATCTATACTCACCAGCGGGTGTTAATGCGAAAATGTTCGGTTTTACTTCGCCTTTTAGATCAATTACAACACGTACTATATTGGTTTTAAAATTGGCAACGCGCACCTGCTGAATGTAAGGGTCGCTGGATAAAATTTTGTCGGATAATGTTTTAAGCGTATTGTTTAAATCAATATTTTCAATATCCAACACTAGGCGGTCAGGATTTTTTAACACGATTAGTTGATACTTAATCGGCGCTTCAGATTCTAATGCGATACGGGTGTACTCTTGCGCAGGCCATACGCGAGCAGCGGTAATCGAGCCAGCAGAATAAGCAGCCATACTAAAAAACAACAAACAAAGCACCATCAATAAGCGATATTTTGCTTGTTTTAAGCTGTTTATTAAAATACCTATGTTCATTTCCACCTAAATTTTAATTATCTAGTTAACGCTTATTCAAGCTTAAATTTGGTTAAGTTAAATCGCTGTGATTGTTGTGAATGAACTGAAATCTGAATGACTCTTTTTAGTCCATCGTGAATTAAATGTACATGAATATCTGGCTCTGGCAGCAAATGCTCCGCTTTTTCTGGCCACTCGATCAAGCAAATACTTTGCGGACTAAAATATTCCCTGAAGCCACTTTCTTCCCATTCTATCTCATCTACAAATCTATATAAATCAAAATGATATATGCTATAACTAGAAAATACATAAGGTTCGACTAAAGTATAAGTAGGGCTTTTTACTTTACCAGAAAAACTTAAACCTTGTATAAATCCGCGTGTAAATGTAGTTTTTCCTGCACCTAAATCACCATGCAGAAAAATAACCAAACCAGTTTTAATTGCATGCGAAGTGACGAATTTTGCCAACTGCGCACCTGCGGATAAAGTGGCTGATTCATCTGCCAATGTCGCTTGTTTCGAGAAAGCGTCGTTTAATAAAACGCTGATATGTCCTGAAGAAAGTGTAATATCATTCGCCATATGCAATTAAATCAATCAATCAATAGCGCTAACGATTGGGCCAAGCTTGCCGCTGACATTAAATGCTGGGGCCTGGAATTGGGGTTTGCCGACATTGGTATTACGGATACGAATCTGGCAAATGCGGAGACAAAACACCAAGCGTGGATAAAAAAAGGCTTTCATGGTGACATGGATTATATGGCAAAACACGGTACTAAGCGAAGCCGACCTGCCGAATTAGTGCCAAATACCATCCGCGTTATTACAGTAAGGTTAGATTATTTACCGCCAAAAGCCAAAAATAGCTGGCAAGTGATGAATGATGGTGAGCAAGCATTTATTTCCCGATATGCTTTGGGTCGTGATTATCACAAAGTGATACGCCAAAAATTACAAAAGCTGTGTGACAGAATTCATACTGAACTGCCGGGTGAAATAAAGGGTTTTGAAAACCAGCATTTTGAATACCGTGTCTTTACAGATAGCGCGCCAGTGCTAGAAGTGGCATTAGCTGAAAAGGCCGGCCTGGGTTGGCGCGGCAAACATACTTTATTACTGAATAAAAACCATGGCTCCTGGTTTTTTCTGGGTGAAATTTACACTAACTTGCCTCTGCCAATAGATACGCCAGCAATCAATCATTGCGGCACTTGCTCCGCTTGTATCGATATTTGCCCTACCCGCGCCATCACAGCGCCGTATGAAGTAGATGCGCGACGTTGCATCTCCTACTTAACCATTGAGCTTAAAACTGCCATACCCGTTGAATTCAGGTCGTTAATTGGCAACCGCGTCTATGGTTGTGATGATTGTCAGTTGGCTTGCCCGTGGAATAAATTTGCAGAAATCACGCAAGAACCCGATTTTAATATCCGCAATGGCTTGGATGACGTAAGCTTGATCGAATGTTTCGGCTGGAGCAAAGCAGAATTTCAACAGAAAATGGCTGGCAGTGCGATTCATCGAATTGGTTTTGCACAGTGGTTACGCAACATTGCGGTTGGTTTAGGTAATGCGCCTACTTCGTCTGCAATAGTGAATGCGTTGGAAATGCGAAAAAATGATGTAGACGCTTTAGTAAGGGAACATGTGGCTTGGGCTTTGCAGCAACATATCAAAAGTTAATATTGCATTTATTGAGCTAAAAAAATAGCATTGACTGGCTTATTGCATGACTAATCCCATTGGTTTAGAAATGCTAAAGATACGGTAAGTTTTAAATAGATAACATGGCAGCGCCTAACATGCCGGCGATATCGCCCGCTTGTGAAACTTTAACCGTGACTTTTCCACGCAATACAGCAATTAAATCTGCGTCTAATTGTGTGTTAAAACTATTTTGCATCAGATGCCAAGATGCGCTTAATCCTCCGCCGATGATCACATTAGGTACATCCACGATTTTTTGTATATGCGCCACCACTTGCCCGAGAGAGCGACCTGCTAGATCAAAAGCCGCTTGCGCTTGTTCATCATTATCTTCGGCTAATTCAGCAATATCAAACGTGTTAAGTGTATTTTTTGTCGCTATAAAATAACTATTCGATAGGCCAGTGGCAGACGCATACTGTTCTAAACAACCGCGATTGCCGCAACCACACAATCGGCCGTTTGGCTCAACGACAATATGCCCTACTTCCATCGCAACGCCGTGAGTGCCAGAAAATGGCTTGCCAGCAACGATTAAGCCACCACCCACGCCCGTACCAAGCCCAATATAAATAAGCCCTTGGCTAGGCTTGTTGTTTAAACAGTATTCGCCATAAGTAGCCGCTAGTGCGTCATTTTCAACAATCACTTTTTTACCAATTAGCTGGCTTAAATCTTGGCTTAAATTCACATCTTTTAAACCGGGTAGATTAGGCGCTTGCGCAATGCATTGCGTTTGCGGATCAATAAATCCTGGGAAACCAATGCCAATAGTTTGTATATCAGGATATTTAAGCAATGCCGATTGAATGACTTTGGTGAGAATTGTGAGTATGTGTTGCCAAGCAGAGTCGGGCGATTGATTTTTAAAGATCTGCATAAAATCTGCCTGAAAGCGCGTTTCATTGACCAGCTGCAAACCATCAAATACGCCCAAACGGCAATTAGTGCCGCCGATATCGATACCAATAGAATTAGCCATTATTGCTGCTCAATGAACTTCGTTCTTTCTACCGTTTCTCAAAATGGCATCTGCAAATACTTGTCTATGCTCTTGCGTTAATTGATGCCATTCAAATTTCCAAACCCAATTACTACCCAATGTACCAGGCGTGTTCATGCGGTGCGCGCCATCCAGTGCTAAAATATCTTGCATGGGAATAACTACTAAATCGCCATTTGTAGCCAACGCCATCTCAATTAACGCCTGCGGCATGGCGGGTTCATAATTATTCAAAGCCGCATGCAAATGATTTTTAGCGTGTTCTTCTAAGCTTTGGTACCAACCTAGACTGGTGTCGTTATCGTGTGTGCCGGTGTACACCACACTATTGGGTTCAATATTGTGCGGCAAATAAAAATTATCTTCTCCACTGCCAAAAGCAAATTGCAGTATTTTCATGCCGGGCATATTGTAATGGTGCCGTAAGGCGTTTACTTCGTCGGTGATAATTCCTAAGTCTTCAGCTACCAAACACATTTTTTTGAAATGTTTTTTGATGGTACTTAATAGCGCATAGCCAGGCGCCAATCGCCACACACCATTCATTGCAGTAGCTTCATTTGCCGGGATTTCCCACGCCGCTTGCAAACCACGAAAGTGGTCAATCCGTACCATATCGAACATCCTGTTTTGCGTTTCCATGCGGTGTATCCACCATTTAAAACCATGATTTTTCATGGCGCTCCAGTTGTAATGTGGGTTACCCCAACGCTGGCCGGTATTGGAAAAATAATCGGGTGGCACACCTGCAACAACAGTCATATTGCAGCGTTTATTCAGTTTAAACAAATTAGGATTAGCCCAAACGTCAGCACTATCAAACGCCACAAAAATCGGTATATCGCCAAACATCAGAATGTTTTTATTGTTTGCGTACTGCTTTAATGCTCTCCATTGCTCAAAAAACATAAACTGTGTAAATTGAATCAGACTTATCTCTGCCGCATATTGCTTTTTGGACAAATTAAGCGTTTTGGTCTCACGTTTTTTATAGTCTTCTGGCCAATTATTCCAACTAGTTTGGTTAAAACGTTTGCGCAACACCAAAAACAAAGCAAAATCTTTTAACCAATGATTATGTTTTCTGCAGAATTTTTTAAAAACAATATATTCGATTGAATCAGGATTGTGCGAAAAAGCCGCAAATGCCTGTGCAAATAGATGCTGACGGCTTTCTTCATCTGAACTGGATTGATAGGCATGAGCATCCTCATGCGATATGAAACCACTATTGACTAGACTTTCAGCCAGTTTGTGCATATCAATAAAACGCGGATTACCAGCATGAGCGCTTAAACATTGGTATGGCGAGCCATCGTCATGTGGCATGTTTAGCGGCAAAGTTTGCCAAACACTTGCGCCTACTTCGCTTAAAAAATCTACAAATTGTGATGCATCATCACCAAACGTGCCATCTGGCAGAGAACTTACATGCAGTAAAACGCCAGCTTTGCGTTGTGGTGATTTTTTCATCTTATTTCTTATTTAAGTTATTTCTAAGCGATTACCAATACTTATGCGCTGCATTTTAAGTTGAATTAATCAGTTTTTTTACTCTTGCCCTCTACGCATTGTCCCGCTATTTGAGTCATTCGCCGCTTGGCTATCGCCTAAGCTGATTGAAGCATTTAGATGTTCAGGTACTGGCAATTTTAATAATCGGTACAGGTTCATTAAATTGCGACGATATAATTGATCAAAGCTGCTAACGCTCATTGCCGCGTTGTAATCGCCCAGCCACCAGAACCAATCAGAGCCTTCACAAACCGATAGTTGCACTTCTGCACGTTGTTTTTCTTGCGCGCTTAACTTGTTGGATTTAATCACCTTATCGTAAGATTTTTTTGCTTCACACAATAAGTCCCAGCCATAGTTTTTATCTACACTGCCAATCCAAGTACTGAAACTACCATACACCCAACTACCGGCTGAAATTTCTGGCAAATGACCACATTGAATTTTATAAGGACTTTTAGCAGGGGCTTTAATG
This sequence comes from Pseudomonadota bacterium, assembly GCA_040387095.1. Lineage (GTDB taxonomy): Bacteria > Pseudomonadota > Gammaproteobacteria > Burkholderiales > Methylophilaceae > Methylotenera_A. Next base: position 49,507 of record JAZKEJ010000012.1, read on the forward strand.
GCTTTTAATACTTCCGATTGCGTCACCATCTGTATATTGGGATGGTTGGATAATGCCTCATACAGTTCGGTTAAAAAGTAGTGTCCGTTATATGGATAATATTCCCACGCATTTTCACCATCTAAAATAACACTGACCACAGGATTTTCCTGCCGTTGATAGGTATTATAAATATGTTCTAAAGTCTGAATAAAGTCGCTTACTGCCTCACTGCTATGTAATTTAGAGTATTCAAAGCCAATCTTGTCAGACAGTCTGTCATCTCTGAAAAAGCAAGTAATTTCATTGTCACCTTGGCTGACTTTGTAAGGTCTGTATAAATAATCGTGACGCGATAATAAGGCTTTTTTAGGATTGGACTTACGCAAACTGTTTGCTAAAACACCCTCTCCTGACGCTGCCCATTGCACGCCTTCACTTGCCATCAACAGCAAACTTTCTTTTGAAACAGCCCCTTCTGATGGCCACATTCCATTTGGCGCCATACCAAAACGGCGTTTGTGTGAGGCGCTGGCGTCCCTCAAATGATCAACCGCCCGCGTAATGCCACCAGGGTAATTTGCGGTTTTAGGCAAAGTGGTGTTGGTCATCGCGTCGCGGGTTGTTTCAAAATCAATCAATAACGGCAAAATTGGGTGGTAATGTGGCGTGCTGGATATTTCAATTTGACCTGACTCAGCCAATTTTTTATAGCGCGGAATTAAATTGGCAATTAATTCGCCAACCAAATCATATAAAGCTAGGCGGTCTTCATTGGTGAATTTCTTACCTTTAGTCATCAAATGCTGCACTAAGGTATTGTTTTGGCGCACACTTTCGCCCATCCAAGCCAAATGATACCAAACCAGCAAGTCAGCTAAATATTGACCTGATAGGTAGATTAAGTCGTCACGGCCATCTTCTGTCAAAAACTCATACATCTTATAAAGCCGCTCATAATCTGGAAACGGTTTTAACATTTTTTCATGATAACTTTTGAAGCAACTATTCTTAATTAATCTACGCTCTTCTGGCGTAATCACCCATAAATCGTTGGTACACAGAAGCTTAAGGATTGGATCTTTGACACAATTCGTTTTAAATTGCGTTGCATAATCTTCTAGTTGGTCCAGCAAAATTGGCACAAAGTTAAAACTGACCTTGGCTTTTGGATTCATCTCCAAATGGTAAGCCATGTCAGAATAATCTTTTATGGCGTGCAAATAAGTCCAGGGCAATACATATTCGCCAGAAATTGAATCACGGTAATCTGGCTGGTGCATATGCCAGTAGAGTGAAATAAGCAATTTAGGTTGATTCATCATTTTATAAAATTCACTTAATCTATTACTTTTATTTGGTTAACTTACTAATTGATTCAAATACTTAACTTAAAATTTGCATCAATAATTGATTATAATTTAAGCAACATCGGCGCTGTGACTAACACAGTTCCTTTTTCTGACACATAGAAACGTTTTTTATCTGCTTTTAAATCAAAGCCGATTTCAATACCTTCGGGAATCTGCACACCTTTATCAACAACAACGTTTTTAAGCTTGGCATGGCGATGAACGACTACATTTGGCAGTAAAACTGCGCCCTCGATATCGCAGTAACTATGCACCCGCACGTTTGAAAATAAAACGGAACTGGTGACACAAGAGCCACTGATTAAACAACCGCCTGACACAATAGAATCAGTTGCCTTACCGGTTCTACCTTCATCATTAAATATAAATTTAGCTGGCGGCAGTTGTTCCTGATAAGTCCAAATTGGCCATAGGTTGTCGTACATATTCAGTTCAGGTGTGACGCGCGTTAACTCCATGTTAGCTTCCCAATAAGCATCCACGGTGCCCACATCGCGCCAATAGTAAAAGCCATTTTTGGCGCCGACACAGCTTTCAGAAAAGCGATGCGCATACACTCTTGCGCGCGAAATCAAGTAAGGAATAATATCTCCACCAAAATCCTTAGTAGAGTTGGGATCTGCTGCGTCACGTGCTAATTCCTCATATAAGAACTGGGCGTTAAACACGTAAATACCCATGCTGGCTAATGCTTGCGTAGTATCGCCTGGCATGTGCTTGGGTTGCTCAGGTTTTTCTGCAAATTCAATGATGCGATCTTCATTATCCACCGCCATCACGCCAAAACCTTTGGCTTCTTCTAAAGGCACATTCAAACAGGCAATGGTCATATCGGCATTGTTTTTTACGTGCGTGGCCAGCATTTGACCGTAATCCATTTTGTAAATATGGTCGCCCGCTAAAATAACCACGTATTGCGCGTTGCTGGATAGCAGGATATCGATATTCTGGTAAACCGCATCTGCCGTGCCTTTATACCAATCTTCATTATCGTTGCGCTGCGATGCTGGTAGCAACTCGATATATTCGTTAAATTCGCCTTTTAAAAAACTCCAGCCACGCTGAATATGTCGAATTAAGCTGTGGGATTTGTACTGCGTTACGACACCAACGCGTCGAATACCTGAATTAATACAATTAGATAGTGGAAAATCGATGATGCGGAATTTGCCGCCGAACGGGACTGCTGGTTTTGCACGTCTATTAGTTAAATCTTTTAATCTGCTGCCACGCCCGCCAGCTAAGATAAGCGCAACTGAATTTTTAGTGATCGCGCTAATAAATCTTGCATTATTTGCATCTTGTGCCATGGTTGCCCTCTCAATTTGAGTCAATAAAGAATAAACATTATTGTCGTGCCGGCTAAATAAGCCATATTGGGCAATAAAAATTAATAGCTACATTATGTGCTGTTATCAACTACAACTTAATTATAGGCTTAGATACAGGTTATAATCCAGTGTAATTAATTTGATTTTAAAGAAATTACATTGTGAATAATCTACCTGAGCATCAACTTAACCTCATACTTGATGCAAAACATCATGACGCTTTCACTTATTTAGGTTTGCATAAAGAAGGCGCCCAGTTTGTCTTTCGCACCTTTTTGCCTTACGCCGAAAAAGTTAGTTTAAAAATCCAGACAAAATGGGCTGAATGTACACGTGTTCATGATTCGGGTATGTTTGAATGGCGCGGAAAAACCGCACCAACCGCACCGTGCTTGATCAAAGTCGAAGCGAATAATCAAACACACGAAATAGTAGATACCTACAGTTTCAATCCAATATTAACTGATGACGAATTACATTTATTTGGCGAAGGTCGCTTAAATCAGGCATATAACACGTTTGGCGCGCATTTTGTGCAGCATCAAGGTATAGACGGTGTGCGATTCTCTGTTTGGGCACCCAATGCCGAACGCGTAAGTGTAGTTGGCAACTTTAATCAATGGGATGGTCGCGTTAATCCGATGCGTGTGCGTGGAAGCACTGGTGTATGGGAGCTATTTATCCCGCATTTAAACGCAGAAGCATTATATAAATTTGAGATTCGTAACCGCCACTCCCACGCCGTACTAGTTAAAACTGATCCTTTCGCGCGCGAGTTTGAATTACGCCCCGGTACTGCAGCTAAAGTAAGCAGTCACCATGCATTTCAGTGGCAAGATAAAGCATGGTTAAGCAAACGCGCCAGCAATGATTGGCTGCATGCTCCATTCAATTGTTATGAAGTGCACTTAGGCTCATGGCGCCGCAAAAATGGAAATAAATTATTGACATACCGCGAACTAGCGACAGAACTTGTACCCTATGTAGTGGAAATGGGCTTCACACATATTGAATTACTGCCAATTACAGAACATCCTCTGACCGAATCGTGGGGCTATCAAACGACTGGCTATTTTGCTGTCACCAATCGCTTTGGCTCACCCGATGATTTGAAATTTCTGATTAACGCTTGTCATGAAGCCAATATTGGCGTGATTTTAGATTGGGTTCCAGGACACTTCCCCAAAGATGATTGGGCATTGGCGCGTTTTGATGGAACTGCGCTATATGAGCACGAAGACCCGCGCATTGGCGAGCATCAAGACTGGGGCACACTGATTTTCAACTACGGCCGCAATGAAGTGCGTAATTTTTTGATTGCCAGTGTTTATTTCTGGCTAAAAGAATTCCATATTGATGGCGTTCGCGTCGATGCAGTTGCTTCCATGCTTTACTTAGATTACTCACGCAAGGCTGGCGAGTGGTTACCGAATAAATTTGGTGGTCGTGAAAATCTGGATGCAATCGATTTTCTGAAGCAACTGAATATGACTGTGCACCAAGATTTTCCGGGCGCATTAACGATTGCAGAAGAATCTACCGCCTGGCCTGCAGTCTCCCGCCCTATTTATTTAGGCGGATTAGGTTTTAGTATGAAGTGGAATATGGGCTGGATGAATGACACACTCAGCTACATTGAAAATGAGCCTATACATCGCAAATATCATCACAGCATGCTTACTTTTGGGCAACTTTACGCATATTCTGAAAACTTTGTACTGCCATTTTCACATGATGAAGTCGTTCACGGCAAAGGTTCTTTAATTGGCAAAATGCCGGGCGATTCATGGCAGAAATTTGCCAATTTACGGCTGTTGATGACGTTGCAAATGACCAGCCCTGGTAAAAAATTGAATTTTATGGGCAATGAAATTGCGCAAGGGATTGAATGGAACGTTAATCGCAGCTTAGATTGGCATTTGCTTGAGCATGAGGCGCATGTTGGCATACAGCGTACCGCACGCGATTTGAACATGCATTACCTTAAACTCAACAGTCTGCATGAATTAGATTTTGATGTGCAAGGTTTTGATTGGATTGATTGTCACGATTCCGATCAATCAATTATTAGCTTTATCAGACGTGGCCTGGATAATTCTTTTGCTATAATAGTGCTGAATTTTACGCCTGTGTTACGTGAAAACTATCGGATTGGTGTGCCGCAAGCGGGCCAATATGCAGAAATTTTCAACAGTGATGCAGCGTATTACGGTGGCAGTAACCAAGGCAACGGCGCTGGATTACAAACCGAAGACATTGCATGGATGAACAAATCGCAATCACTCATTATTACGCTACCGCCACTGGCAGGTTTAATTATCATGAAGAAATAATCAACACATAAAAATGGTTAACTTGATTTTAATTACAATATATCTAATCATAAATCACATTAACTAGATAATATAACTAATTGTTTTAAATAATAAATGACAACTCTAACTCAATTCCCCACTTGGCAAAAACTGTGTGCACATCAAAAGGTAGTAATGCCTTTGCACATGCGTGATTTATTTGCCGCAGATCCAAAACGTTTTGAAAAATACAGCTTAAAATTTGCCGATTTATTGTTTGATTACTCCAAACATCGTATTACCGATGAAACATTGCCCATGCTGTTTCAAATGGCGCGTGAAGCGAACATTGAACAATGGCGCGACAAAATGTTTGCGGGCGAAAAAATCAATATCACTGAAAACCGCGCAGTTTTGCACACCGCATTGCGCAATCGCAGCAATACGCCTGTATATGTAGATGGCAAAGATGTGATGCCTGAGGTAAACGCGGTACTTAAGCAGATGCGTGAATTTTCAGAAAAAGTACGCGACGGCAGTTGGAAAGGCTACACCGGCAAACGCATCACCGATATTGTGAATATCGGCATTGGCGGCTCTGATTTAGGCCCGGTGATGGTTTGCGATGCGCTAAAACCTTACGCCAGCCCAGATTTAAACATTCATTTTGTTTCTAATATTGACGGCGCGCATTTGATGCGTGCGCTGGAAAAATGCAAACCAGAAACGACGCTGTTTATCGTCGCTTCCAAAACATTTACCACACAAGAAACCATGACTAATGCCACCACGGCAAGAACCTGGTTTCTGGAGTCCGCTAAAGATAACAACTATGTCGCCAAACACTTTGTAGCTTTATCGACCAATGCAAAGGCAGTAGCAGATTTCGGCATCGATACCGCCAATATGTTCACTTTTTGGGATTGGGTGGGCGGCCGTTATTCACTATGGTCAGCCATTGGTCTAAGCATTGCTTTATATGTGGGCATGGATAATTTTGAGGCTTTATTAGATGGCGCGCATGAAATGGACAACCATTTTAAAACTGCACCTTTAGAGCAAAATATGCCAGTTATTTTGGCGTTAATCGGCATTTGGTATAACAATTTTTTTCACGTAGATACGCATGCGATACTGCCTTATGACCAAGGCATGGCGCGCTTTCCGGCTTATATGCAACAAGCGGATATGGAAAGCAATGGCAAGTTTATTTGCCGCGACGGTACGCGTGTGCAATATAAGACTGGCCCTGTGATTTGGGGTGAGGCTGGTACCAACGGTCAGCATGCGTTTTACCAGTTAATCCATCAAGGCACTCAAATTGTACCTACCGACTTTTTAATGCCAGTGCATAGTCATTATGCAATCGGCAAACATGGTTACGCACATCACAAAATCTTATTGGCTAACTTTTTAGCACAAACGCAATCGTTAATGTTGGGTAAAACCAAGGAAGAGGCGAGCGTTGAACTTGAAACACAAGGTTTAACAGGCGACGATTTAGAAAAATTATTACCGCATAAAGTGTTTGAAGGTAATCGCCCTACCACTTCAATATTGTTCGATAAGCTAACCCCAAATACATTGGGCAAGTTAATTGCGCTGTATGAGCACAAAATATTTGTGCAAGGCATGATGTGGGACATCAATAGCTATGATCAATGGGGCGTGGAATACGGCAAACAAATCGCACAACAGATTTTGCCGCAATTAACCAGCGAAGGCAAAGTGACGAATTACGATAGCTCAACGAATGGGTTGATTAATCATACTAAAGCGTTGAAATAGTCCGACAAAGATTTATTTTAAACCATTATAGTATTAGCTGGGATACTCAATATATCAAGATTTAATTCGGATTATATATAAGGATTTATATGAATATCATAGCTATTATCTGCAATATTTCTTTGTTGGTTTTAATTGGATATTTCATACTCAAAGATGGATTATCCAACAAAGATTTGTGGGTGGTCTTCATTTTTCTAGCGGCTCCCTTAACTAGTTTATTAGCTTTGTGGAAAGGCGCTAATGAAGCATGGCCTTTAATTTATTTTCGACGAAAAGCGTTAGAAGAAAAAATGAGGATAGAAGCCCTCAATATAGACAGAAAATCCTAATTTGACGTAACTAGATTATGATTTTAAAAAATGATGGTGATGTAATTCGTGGATTAGGTTTTGTTGTACTTTATGCTGCATATTTAGAGAAGCAGGTAGATGACCTTTTGTTAATGCTTCAGGCAGTAGAACTTTTCCCAGAAAATGAACAACGTTGGGCTACAAGCAAAAAAATAAAAAAAGCTAAACGATTGGTGGCCAAATTGGTATTCGAATACCGAGATACTACAATCAATGATCTAGATGCATTAAATCAATTGTTCGATTGGCGAAATGAGATAATTCATGGTCGAATTTATGTAGATTTCGATTCACAAGACGTGTTGAATTCGGGCCGTCCGAAAGTTTTGAATCGTATTATAAAATCCACCGAACTGTACGATTTGGCGGCAAATCTTTTAGATGCTCGCAGTGCAATACGCCGACCAATGATTTTTCAAATACCTAAAGCAATTGAATTAATGCAATCAACTAAGTCTATTCATCTAGCAGAACGCACTAAATAACACCCTTAATATTAAGATTAATTTACTACCTTAACTTTACATTTTTAACCATCGCATCCAAACCCACCGCTTTCGCCATACTGGCGCCCAAGCGTTTTGCAAAGCGGTCAGTAATACTCTCTTGATAAGTAAAATCGACAATTTCTTCTTGCTTAATCACTTCTCGCGCCACGTAATTCGCGCTACCTAATGCATCCGCCAAGCCGATTTTAATGCTTTGTTCACCGCTCCAAAATAAGCCACTAAACGTTTCATTATCTTCCACCAAACGATTGCCACGACCTTCGCGCACGATTGTTTTAAATTGCTCGTGAATTTGATTCAGCATGCTTTGCGCATAAGCGATATGCTTTGGATTTTCGGGTGAGAATGGGTCTAACATGGCTTTGTTTTCGCCTGCGGTTAATAATCGACGCTCAACGCCTACTTTTTTCATCGTTTCCGTAAAGCCGTAACCGTCCATTAACACGCCGATTGAGCCAACAATACTGGCTTTATCCACGTAGATTTTATCTGCCGCTGCAGCAATGTAATAACCGCCAGATGCGCAAATATCTTCTACTACCGCATAAACTGGAATAGTAGGATGTAATTTTCTTTGACGCTTGATTTCATCGTAAATAATACCCGCTTGCACCGGACTGCCACCTGGGCTGTTGATGCGCAAAATAATGCCTTTTGTGCCTTTATTTTCGTAGGCATCATTTAAGCTACCCATCACCGAATCCGCATTCACATCCCCGCCCGCTTCAATCACGCCAGCAACTTCGATTAAAGCCGTATGTGTACCAGTTGTTGCTTTACCGTTGGTAATCCAACCCAATGCATAGAACAACACAATAAATAAATAAACAAATAACAGCACTTTAAAAAAGATGCTCCAGCGCCGGGTTGCTTTTTGTTCTTTTAAGCCAGATAAGGCCAGCTTTTCGATGGTTTGTTGTTGCCAATTGCTATCTTGTTGGTTTGGGTCAGCCATTCAATTTTTTCCTATTTACGGGTTTTGTGTAGTTGGTCTAAATGTATCGTAATTTGTTGATTTTGTTCAGTTACCATTAATGCTTGCAGATTTTTACCTTTGCATGGGCCCATCATACAATATCCTGTATTGGGCTCATAATGCGCACCATGGGTTGCGCAAATTAAATAATCCTTGCTGACTGTAAAAAATTCGCCTTGATTCCAGTCCAGCTCAATCGGCACATGTGCACAACGGTTAACATATGCATGCGCTTTGCCATGAAAACGAATCACAAAACCAGTCACCATTTCGCCCAATTGGGGCAAATCAAACCGTAAGCCTAGCGATTTTTCGACTAGATCATGGCTATTTAAAGTGATGGTATGTTTTTGCATGGCTGTTTACTGAATAATTTGCGTCAATAACTTATATTCAATGTGGTGTTAAGTCAGCGTTTTACAAGTCTAATTTTCTGTTAAAAGCCAAGCACTTAACGCATCAAAATGATGGAATAATTGCAGAGGATTATAACTCAATAATTTTTCGCCCGCTTGCGCACCAAAGGTAACGCCTACCGCATTTACACCGGCATTCTGCGCCATTTGTAAATCATAACTGGTGTCGCCAATCATCAATGTACGCTCTGGCGTAATCACCAGTTTATCCATAATCTCATCCAGCATTTGCGGGTGCGGTTTGGAAAAACATTCATCAACAGTGCGTGTTGCGTGAAAGTAATTGGTCAAACCGCAATGTTGCAAAGCCAGATTTAAGCCGCGTCGACCTTTACCTGTGGCTACCGCTTGTTTAAATCCGCGGCGATTCAATTCAATAATCACTTCTTTTGCGCCATCAAATAATGGGATTTCACTTTCACCCGCATAATAATTAGTCGTATATTGCGCCGCCAGTGCTTGCGCTTTGTCGCTTGGAATATCGCCATATAACGCATAAATCGATTCTTTTAAGCCTAATCCGATAATATTGCTGGCGGCTTGCGGGCTCAAAGTCGGCAGGCCAACTTGTTCTGCCGCCTTTACGATTGCATTCACAATCATGCCGGTCGAATTGGCGAGCGTACCATCCCAATCCCATACGATTAAATCAAATTTTCTGGGACTGTTTTTGTTATTTTCTAGCATTTTATGTGGTTAACTTTCCAGATTCTGACCATTTAAACTTTTTAAACTATGCAAAAACTTTTGTAGATCTTGCGGTAATGGCGCGATTAACTTCAGCTTTTCTGCAGACACTGGGTGCCTCAGATTTGTTTCAGCGGAATGTAAAAACATACGTTTCAAGCCTTTTTTCTGTAAGACCTTGTTATTGGCAAAGTCACCATATTTATCGTCACCCACAATCGGAAAACCCAAATGCGCCAGTTGCACGCGCAATTGATGCGTGCGGCCGGTGATCAATTGCGCTTCCAATAAAGTAAACCCTGCAAACGCTTGTTTCAGATAAAAAATCGTTTCGGAATGTTGGGCTAGGTCGTATTTATCTTTACTTTTATCCGTCACCACATTCACACGTCGCTCGCCGTTTGGCAGCACATATTTTTGCAAATCCATTGCAACACGTTTCTTTTTTTCTGTCCATTCGCCTGCTACTAACATTAAATAACGTTTATCGGTCTGATTGTTGCGAATCATTTCATGCAGGGCAACCAGTGCAGCACGCTTTTTAGCCAGCATCAATACGCCAGAAGTTTCCCTATCCAGCCGATGCACTAATTCCAAAAATTTGGCTTTGGGTCGTTCCATTCGCAATTGCTCAATCACGCCGCGACTCACTCCGCTGCCGCCATGCACGGCAAAACCTGCTGGTTTATCAATAATAAGTAACGCATCATCTTCAAAAATAATGGTGCTTTCCAGTACCGATTTAGCGGGCTGATCAGACTGCTGATTCTGCAATAATTCTTTATCATTGGCAGCGATGCGAATCGGCGGCACGCGTACAATATCGCCAATGGCTAGTTTATATGAAGCATCAATACGTCCTTTATTCACACGCACTTCGCCACTGCGTAAAATGCGATAGATGTGACTTTTTGGCACACCTTTCAGCACTTTTGCCAGAAAATTATCAATACGCTGACCTTCACTAGCTTCATCAATAGCGACATTGGCCGCAGCGTGTGCGCCTATTGGTTTTTGTGGCTGGATATTTTGTTCTATTTGCATGTTAACTTTTGCTTAAACGGCTGATTACGCCTATACTATTGATGTTGTTGAATTAATTGCTTAACAGCATATCGACAAACACTTAATTATTAACGTATTCATGATTAGCATTTTGCAAAATGAATAAGTTGATGACAAAAATATTTGGCTAATACCGCTCGCCATATTTAAGTAGCGATAAAACAATTGCGCTCTAGCCGCCGCAGACAAATAAACATAAACGCGACTAAAGTTACTGAAGACTGAATTTTAACGAATTTATGTCGAACTATATATAAAATTATTCGGCATATATTTTAATATCATCAATTTTAAGATGACGAGACATTTTTCAATCAATTAAAAAAACGTAACCAAGCTATTTCTATCATTAGAAATGGTTACAATTAACTAAAACGCTACTAGCGTCGATTGATTTTAAGCAGCCCAGATGCTGCGCCAATGCTCATGCATGCTTAAATTTAGCGCAATTTAAATATATGCGCCTTGAAGATACTTTCTCTCTCAGCCACTTTAATCAACGTAAATCATCCTTAAGTATATTTAATACTTAAGAAGCTTTTACATTTAAATGATTAACGTCTGCATTGCTTAGAGCGCGGGAGCAATAAATGAAACGCATGTTATTTAATGCAACGCAATCAGAAGAATTACGCGTTGCAATCGTAGACGGGCAAAAACTCGTCGATTTAGATATTGAACACGCTGGTAAAGAACAACGTAAAAGTAATATTTACAAAGGCGTTATTACTCGTGTAGAACCATCGCTGGAAGCCGCTTTTGTCGATTATGGCAATGAGCGTCATGGCTTTTTGCCCTTCAAAGAAATTTCACGTAGCTACTATTCAGAAAAAGCCGATAGTGGTAAAGCACGCATTCAAGATGTCATCAAAGAAGGTCTCGAATTAATTGTCCAAGTTGACAAAGATGAGCGTGGCAACAAAGGCGCTGCATTAACCACTTACATTTCACTGGCTGGTCGCTATTTAGTGTTAATGCCAAACAATCCCCGTGGCGGTGGTGTTTCACGCCGTATCGAAGGCGAAGACCGCAACGAATTACGTGATGTAATGGCGCAGCTTGAAGTACCAAAAAACATGAGTATCATCGCGCGTACTGCAGGTATTGGTCGCAATGCAGAAGAATTGCAGTGGGATTTAAACTACTTGACGCAATTATGGACTGCGGTTGAAGAAGCATCACACATTCAACCTGGCGCGTTTTTAATCTACCAAGAAGGCAGCTTGGTTATTCGCGCGATTCGCGATTACTTTAGTGCCGATATTGGTGAGATTTTAATCGACACACCAGATGTGCACGAACAAGCTGTACAGTTTATGAATCACGTGATGCCAGGCAATGTGGCGCGTGTTAAATTGTATCAAGACGAAATCCCCTTATTCTCACGTTTTCAAATCGAACATCAAATTGAATCGGCTTTTTCGCGTGAAGTACGCTTGCCTTCTGGTGGCGCGATTGTGATTGACCATACTGAAGCCTTGGTTTCAGTAGATGTTAACTCTGGCCGCAGCATCAAAGGTGCAGATATCGAGCAAACCGCATTTAATACCAATTTAGAAGCAGCAGAAGAAGTTGCACGTCAATTGCGCTTGCGCGACCTTGGCGGCTTGGTGGTGATCGACTTTATTGATATGGAAAGCCAACGCAATCAACGTGAAGTTGAAAACACGTTACGCGATGCTTTGCATGCTGACCGTGCACGTGTTCAAACAGGCAAAATCTCACGTTTTGGCTTGTTAGAGCTTTCACGCCAACGTTTGCGCCCTAGCTTGGGTGAAACCAATCACGCAGCCTGTCCACGCTGTAGCGGCACAGGTCATATTCGTGGTATCGAATCAACTGCGTTGCACATCTTACGCATCACGCAAGAAGAAGCGATGAAAGACAATAGCGCCATTATTCAAGTGCAATTGCCTGTTGAAGCGGCCACTTTCTTGTTGAATGAAAAACGCGCGGACATCCATAAAATTGAACAACGTATGGGTGTTGAAGTGATTTTAATTCCGAATATTCACATGGAAACGCCGAATTACAGTATCACGCGCATTAAGCAAGATGATGTGACGGAAGAAACCTCGCAAGCCAGCTACAAAATGGTCGAGTTGCCAGCAGAAACGGCTTATGAGCGCGGTTTAAGCGAAGAGGCAAAACCAAAAGCACCGGAAGCATTGGTGAAAGGGATTAAAACAGCCACTTCTGCCCCATTAGTTGAACAAAAATCAGAAGAAAAAATAGCGCATATCGTTGCACCAACACCAAAAGTTTCAATATTCGGTCGTATTAAACAATGGTTTGGCGCGAAACCAGAACTAATAGCGGAAGAAACGGTAGTGGAAAAAACCACGCGCGAGGCACGTGAAAATGCGCGTAATAATGACCGTAACCGTAACAGTAATCGCAACCGCAATCGTAATATTGACCGCAATGCTAACAACCGCGATCGTAATAATACGACTAGCAATGAGCGTAACGACAGGCCACAACAAACGCAACAGCAGACTAAACCACAGCAAGCACGATCTGAGCGTCAGGAACGACCTGCGCGCCCAGAAAAGAATTCGGCAGAAAGAAATCAAGACAGGCCTCTAGATAGATCTCAAGAAAAAGTTGAGTCAAAAAATGGGTTAAGTAACAATGTTCAAAATAATGAAGTAAATGCAGATGCAGCAGGCCAAGTTGAAGTGGTGACAACCAATCTAGCAACACAAGGCAATCCAGTTGCTGATGCTAATCAAGCGCCACGTACAGAGCGTAGCGGTCGCCGTAGTCGTGGTGGTCGCAATCGTAATAAAAATCGCGATACCAATCGTGAAGACGGCCGCGAACCACGTGACGCAACGGCTACAACTCTCGCTTTTGTGCCGAATGATGTAGTGGTAGATAGCACACCGATTATTGTGCAAGTCACGCCATCATCTGAGCCTGCGCTTCAAATTGAAACAGTTGCGGAAAAAGCAGAAAAACTGGTTCAAACAAAAGCAGTTACAGCAAAAGCTCATAAAGCCGAGCCTAAAGCGAAAGTAGAAAAATCTGCTGATGCAGCTATTGAAACAGCGAATGAAACAGTTACATCAGAAAAACCTGTGAAAGCAAAAGCTGAGAAGAAACCTGCTGCACGCAAGCCAGCTAAAACTGCCAAATCTGCAGATAATAAACCTGTTGACTTAAGCGCGAGCGGTTTGCAATTGGTTGAAACCAAAAGTGATGCAAAAGCAGCGATTGCCGAAACCGAACCAGCCAAACCACGCACACCGCGCAAAGCGCCTAACTGGAAAAAAGATGCGGAATCAAAAAATGACGATGCACCTTTGGTCATGGTGGAAACACAAAAATAATTTTTGCATTAAGGCGCTGCAAAAAATTACTGCGTAAGAAAATGGTGACATAAAAAAGCCCAGTTTTGTGACTGGGCTTTTTTTATTAATACTGACTATTAAAATGTATGCTTTTTAATAACAAACTTAACGCTTATAAATGGCTAACTTTTTAAATATTGCACCAGCATAAATCCAGTCGCAGTCATGATTAAACTACCCACAACATGGCTGGCAATATGCCCCGCCGCCCAGGCATATTCTTGTTTATGTAGAAAATTAACCGCTTCTGCAGAGAATGCAGAAAAAGTGGTCAAGCCACCCAGAAACCCTGTCGTTATAAATAAGCGAAATTCGTTTTGATGTGGCGTCAGTACAAAATAAGCCATTGCCATCCCCATTAAAAATCCACCTACCAAGTTGGCAATTAAAGTACCTAGCGGAAACAGGCTAGCATTGAATGCGAGTCCCAAAAACCAGCGTGACCAAGCCCCTATCGCCGCCCCGCCACCTACCGCTAGCCATTGCGTTGCTGCTAATTTTCCTGCCGCCATATTTTACTTTCTGCTTAAAAAACACACTTAGCTACTATAATATGCAATTTATCTGTTTAATTGAAGAGAATATTTTGCGTGTTTTATTTGCCACCTCTGAAGCGTATCCATTAATTAAAACCGGCGGCCTTGCTGATGTCAGCGGCGCATTACCTAAAGCAATTAGCCAATTAAGCACATTTGACGGCGATGTTAAATTGGTAATGCCAGCTTACAGCGCAGTTTTAGCCAAACTGAAAAATATACAAACCGTCGCAGAAATTAATGTTTTGGGACAAGCTTGTTCAATCATTATGGGCAAAATGCCCGATTCAAACTTGGATGTGATTGCGATTAAAAATGCAGCATTGTTTGAGCGTGCTGGCGGACCATATTCGGACGAAAATGGTAAAGATTGGTTAGATAATCCGTTACGATTTGGCGTACTGTCACGAGTAGCAAGTTTGCTATGCAGTGCAAAAAGTCCGTTGCCGAATTGGCAACCTGATTTGATTCAATGTAATGACTGGCAAACTGGCTTAACGCCTGCTTATATGAAATTAGTCGATGACTCATCGACCAAGTCAATTTTTAGTATTCACAATCTGGCTTTTCAGGGTATATTCAGCGCAACATGGTTAGAGCAACTTGAGTTACCTGCTGCGCATTTTCAAATGAATGGCTTTGAATATTTTGATCAGATTTCATTTTTAAAAGCGGGGCTTTTTTATGCTGATCAACTCAGTACAGTCAGCCCGACTTACGCACAAGAGATTCAAACCGAGGTATTTGGATTTGGCTTTCAGGGCCTTTTACAGACGCGTAGCAGCGATTTAACCGGTATTTTAAACGGTATCGACACGCAGGAATGGAATCCTGCTACCGATGTGCACTTACCTAAGCATTACTCCAACCATCGCATTACCGGTAAATTATCGGTCAAAAAATCTTTACAGCAGCAACTTGGGCTTCAAATTGATGCGAATGCCCCTTTATTGGGCGTTGTTAGTCGATTAACCCATCAAAAAGGCTTGGATTTATTACCTTCTATCATGCCGCAATTGATCAAGCAAGGCTGTCAATTTGCTATTTTGGGGAGCGGCGATAAAACATTGGAAGCGAATTTTACCGATCTGGCAGAACGCTTTCCTGAACAAGTGAGCATGAATATTGGCTATCACGAACATCTTTCACATAACATCATGGCAGGTTCGGATACGTTTGTTATGCCTTCACGTTTTGAGCCTTGCGGCTTGAATCAATTATATGGTCTAGCCTATGGAACACCGCCGATTGTAACGGCTACAGGCGGATTAGCAGACTCGATAACAGATGCCAATGAAGCAACGTTTAAAGATAATACCGCGACCGGATTTACGCTCAAATCGGTCAGTTCTGCATCACTTTTAGTCACCATTCAACGCGCTCTAGAAATTTGGAAAAGCAAAACGGACTGGCGAAAAATTCAAAAAAATGGCATGAATCGCGAGGTAAGCTGGGAATTTAGCGCGCAACAATATTTAGATTTGTACGAAAAGACCTTACTAACTAACTAGGAAGAAAAGTTGGCACAGCTGATGCTTATATGTAATTAGCTTCTCCAAAGCCAATTTCTCCTCCCTAGGGGTATAACTTAACCGTTATGCCCCATTTTTTTGCTTAATGTTTTTCAATATATTTAGCAAATTTAATCAACATTTATTGCTTAATAATAAAACCTATTTAATAATAAAATGCTCGCGATAATATTTAAGTTCATCTATTGATTCATAAATATCCGCCAAGGCTTCATGCTTACTGGCTTTTTTAAAGCCGGAATAAATAGTAGGTTTCCAGCGACGTGCCAGCTCTTTAAACACACTCACATCCAAATTGCGATAATGAAAATAGCTTTCCAACTCTGGCATGTAGCGCGCCATAAACCGTCTATCCTGGCAGATCGAATTGCCACACATCGGCGACTTTCCTGCGGGTACATATTGTTTTAAGAACGCAATCATTTGCTCTGTGGCTGCCTGTTCGTCCAACGTGCTCGCTTTTACTTTTTCGATTAATCCACTTCGACCATGCGTCCCTTTATTCCACGCGTCCATGCCATCCAAAACGTTATCTGCTTGGTGAATAACCAATACAGGTGATTCGCCAAGCACGTTTAAATCAGCATCAGTCACCACCGCCGCAAGCTCTAGAATACGATCGCTATCGGGCAGCAATCCGCTCATTTCCATGTCTAGCCAGATTAAATTATCATTATTTTGGTTATTGCTTGGTGCACTCATCATGATTTCCATTAAATACAGTTAAAAAAATTAAATTATTGCGCGCAAAATTGAACGTAGTGCGCATAAATGCTTCACAATAACATTATATTTAATATTTAAGCTTTTAACCTTATGGCATCTACACTCACATTCGTTTTTGTTTTCTTATTAATAGCGACTACAGCTACGCGCATTTGGCTCGGCTCGCGACATATTAATTATGTGCAAGCACATCGGGGTGCAGTTCCAGCAGCATTTTCTGGCAATATCACTTTACAGTCTCATCAAAAAGCGGCTGATTACACTAGCGCAAAAAGCAAATTAGCCTTAATCGAAGTGGCGATACAAGCTTTATTATTGGCGATACTGACAATAGGCGGCGGTTTGCAATGGATAGATAATGCATGGTTTAACATTTTGCCTGGACATGAGATTATCCGTGGCGCGTTGGTGATTTGTAGCGCACTATTAATCAGCAGCTTGATCGATATCCCATTCGATTATTACAAAACATTCACCATTGATGCGCAATTTGGCTTTAATAAAATGACGCCAGCAATGTTTTTGAGCGATTTGTTAAAACACAGCTTGGTTGGCCTGGTGCTTGGTGCGCCTATCTTGTTTGCGGCATTATGGTTAATGCAAGGTGCAGGCCAATACTGGTGGTTTTATTTATGGGTTGTTTGGAGCGTATTTAATATTGTCATGTTGGCGGTTTATCCAACTTTTATTGCGCCATTATTCAATAAATTTACACCGCTTGTAGATGAAAACTTGAAAGCGCGTATTGAAGCATTATTAACCAAATGTGGTTTCAAATCACAAGGTTTGTTTGTCATGGACGGCTCTGCGCGCAGCAGTCATGGCAACGCCTATTTCACTGGCTTTGGCAGCAGCAAACGCGTGGTGTTTTTTGATACTTTATTAAACCGATTAAATGAACAGGAAATCGAAGCAGTATTGGCACACGAACTTGGACACTTTAAACATCACCATGTGATTAAACGTATTGCCATGTTGTTTTTTATGAGCTTTTTGGGTTTAGCTTTATTGGGCTGGTTAATGAACCAAACCTGGTTTTATAACGGCTTAGGGGTAACAGAAATTAGTAACCATATGGCCTTGTTGTTATTTTTGCTGGTGTCGCCAGTGTTCTTATTTTTATTGCGTCCATTTATGGCAAGCTATTCACGTAAAAATGAATTCGAAGCGGATGATTATGCTGCGAAGCATGCAGATGCAAATCATTTAGTGGATGCACTGGTTAAGTTATATCGCGATAATGCTTCTACTCTTACGCCAGACCCGTTGCATTCAGCGTTTTATGACTCTCACCCCCCTGCCAGTATTCGCATTACCAAATTGGCGGCTTATACGCACTAACAGTATTGTGATGCTAAAAACTATTTTAAAATTAATCAAAGTCACCGTTTTTAGCACGGCTGTGCTCGGCTTGAATGTTCAAGCAGATGAGTTGTTCCCTAAAGCAGACATTAACGCTGGCAAAGCACTTGTTGAGGCACATTGCATTGATTGCCATGCCAGCAAATATGGCGGTGATGGTTCTGCGATTTATACGCGCGAATATAACAAAGTAAAGACTTCTAAAGGCCTGATTGCGCAAATACGTAACTGTAATACCATGCTGGGTTTAAAATGGTTTGAAGATGAAGAAGTGAATGTCGCAGCCTATTTAAATAAAACTTACTACAAATTTGAGCGTTAATGTTGCCAGCCTATTTTAAAATAAACGCTCTTCACAATATTTACTTTCAGAACGCGCATTTTCAATCACCATACATACCTGTTAGGCACCAATCATCGATGTATCATCCGCTATGCAAGGCTTAGTCGCTTCATCCTACGGTAAACGATATGAAATAGAAGTTGCCGACAAAAAACGCATCAGTTGCGTTACTCGTGGCAAAAAAAACGATCTGGCGTGCGGTGACAACGTTATCATCAAACTCACAGACAAGGCCCAAGGCGTGGTTGAGTCTAGCTTGCCGCGTACATCGCTGCTTTATCGCAGTAACGAATTTAAAAGCAAAATTCTGGCAGCGAATGTCACGCAAATCGTCATTGTATTGGCAACACAGCCCAGCTTTTACGAAGCGCTACTAAATCGTTGCTTAATCGCAGCTGAAGCCGCCAATATTAAGCCGCTTATCGTGCTGAATAAATGCGATTTAAGAGATGTAGATGATGCAAAATCCAAATTAAAGTTGTACAGCGAATTAGGTTATCAAGTCATTCACTTGTCAGCAAAACAAAGTATTGACACTTTAAAGCAGCATTTGACGAATCATCGCAGCGTTCTAGTTGGCCAATCTGGCATGGGCAAATCAACCATGATTAATGCTTTGCTGCCAAGCATGAATGTACGTACACAAGAAATCAGCACCGTGCTGGATAGCGGGAAGCATACAACTACAGCCACTCACTTGTATCATTTAGACGGGACCAGCAGCTTAATCGACTCACCGGGTTTGCAAGAATTTGGCTTGAATCATCTTTCCAATGAACAACTAGAACTAGCATTTATAGAATTTAAACCGTATTTAGGCAAGTGCCGCTTTAATAACTGTAAACATTCGCACGAACCTGACTGTGCAGTGATTCAGGCGGTGCAAAACGGAAAAATCTCAAAGATCCGACTAGATTTCTATAAAAGCTTATCAAGCGAATTGTCTTAATATAACTACGCCACAGTGTGGTGACGATATTTCTTTGAAATCGTTATATTTCGCTGGAGCCGGGTTGCCTTAATATCATTTACCATCGCAAATTGCCTATTTATGTTATATAGTTAATATTAAATTAATCTTATTTTTCGTATCCATAAATGAAAATGATTGACATCAAAAACGAAAAAATAGAAGTGTCTCGATTAGCACTTGGCATGTATATCGCCGAGCTAGACAGACCATGGATTGGCACACCTTTTATGCTGCAAGGTTTTTTATTGGATGATCAATCTGACCTGGAAACATTAAAGTCTATTTGCCAGTTTGTATATGTTGATCGGACAAAATCAACTGGTGAGCAATTTATTTCCCCTGCCAAACTCAATACAGCCGTCAAACGTGAAGGTTCTGTTATTAAGTTAAAAAATCCCAATAGCATTTTTTCTGACAAACAAATTTACAGCGCTAAGTCTGCACAACCAACTAATAAAACTTCATTTCTAGACGTTTTAAAAGAAGTTAAAAATTACCAGTCAAAACAAAACGCAAGCCCAAGAAGTGGCGATAGCACTGTATTTAACATGCGCCACGGCGCAAATACGGCGGTTCAAGAAGCCATGCCTTATATCAGCGACGCATCTGAATCCAATCAAAAATCGATTAAACAGAAGCTAACTGAAGATGTTGGCGGATTTATTGGTAGCCTGTTTAAGCGTGATAAATTAAAAAATACGACCGATTCATCAGGTGCAAAAGCCAAGCAAGTTTCAGAAGATGACGGTTACAGAATTACCATTTATGAAGAAGAACCTCCGGTTGAAAATGAAATCATCAAAATTGCGCCAATTTATGAGCAATCTCAAATTGCAACGCGTGATATTTTTGAGTCCGTTGCCAATGAGCAGCATCTTGATTTAACCGCCGTTAGTGAAATTTTAGACAGTATGGTGGAAAGCATTGGTCGCACGCCTGATGCTTTATTGTGGCTAGCTAAACTCAAGAAAACGGATGATTATGCCTATAACCATGCGTTAAATGTATCGATAACACTAATGGCTTTTGCTAATTTTTTAGCCTTATCAAAAAAACAAATTAAAGAGTTAGGCCTGGCAGGTTTGTTGCAGGATGTAGGCAAAGTTAAAATATCTGCTGATATTTTATTAAAAGAAGGCAAACTGACGCGTGAAGAGTATGAACATGCTAAAAAACATGTGGACGAAAGCCTTAAAATTTTAGAAACCACACCTAATATACCCAACACAGCAATATTTCTAGTCGCACAACACCATGAACGCATAGATGGCAGTGGCTATCCTTACCAATTAAAGGGCAATCAAATTGGTCTTGTATCGCAAATTGCTGGCCTGATTGATACTTACTGCGCACTAACCAGTCACAGAAGCTATGCTAAAGGCGTATTTCATCAACAAGCGTTAGATGAAATACATCAATTAAGCGGCAATCAATTCAGCACTGAACTGGTCGATCAATTAGTACAGTTTATGGGTATTTATCCAGTCAGCTCCTTAGTCGAACTTAATACTGGCGAAGTTGGTGTAGTTATCCAGCAAAATCAGGTAAGGCGATTATTACCTCGTTTAATGTTATTACTAGATCCAGATAAAGTACGCTATGACGCGCCAGTAACGCTTAACCTGCTCAATAGCCCTGCCACGCCAGCTGGCGAGCCTTATCGTATTTCCCGCAGCCTTGCGCCTGACAGTTACGGCTTGAATCCAAACGATTTTTATCTTTAATGTATTGTTTTAAAGAAAATACTTAATTGACAGCATGTTAATAAATAGCGGCATGACAGATGGTCTTATCGATAACGATTTGTCAAAATCTGGGCAGATATTAGAAGTTGAAATTATCTATTCTGAACAAGAAATCGCTCACAAGCTTAATCACTATTCAATTAACCAACAGGCATTATTTGCAAATCTTAAAATCGATTCAGAAGCTTTAGAAACTTGCATTGCAGCAACGCCAAATACCAGCATTCATTTGCTGGACTTTAAAAATGCACTGAATAATTGGCCAAAAGATTTAAACCTGATTCAGTTTTCAAAGCATTTAAACCAGCTTATATTTTTTTGGCTTAACAGCATTCAAAATGGTGCAGATATACAAACCATACTTAATTGTCTGAGCTTTGTTGAAGTTAATGCTTTATTTAAAAAACAAAATACTAGTAAATTCCATTTATTTTTGTTCGATATGGTTGCAGAAACCACGCAGCGCTATCAGCAGAAGCAACTTAACTTCACGCTCAATTTCGATCCACATACCCAGCTACCTAATTCAAACCAGATCCTTAACCATATTGAGAACACGCTTAATCAATCAGGTGATAGTCAACTAATTGCTCTATTCTCCATTCAATTTCAAATTGCCCGGAATAGTCCTATTTTTTCACACCTTGTTACGATTAGTTTAAGCAAAAAAATCGCAGCTATTTTAAAACAAAATATTTCAACCGATATTATTTTGTTTCACACTGGCAATTTACAATTTGATTTATTAGTTACAGATTTAAATAGTTCCAGTCACCTTAACCTGCTTGCGGCAAAAATAAACCGAGCGTTTGAAGAAATACTCATACTGAAAAATGACTCCATTCTAGTTACCCCATTTGTAGGGGCTGCAGTTGTAGAGAAAACGACCGCTAATAGCCAGGACTTATACGAAAATGCCAAGTTAGCGCTGGAAAATGCAATCGCTAAGCATCAACATTTTGTCATTTATTCAGCATTAATAGAAGATGAATCTAAAATACAAAATGTACTAGAAAACAAAGTGTTGGAAGCTTTTGCAACTGACAGTTTAACCTTGTTTTTTCAGCCGATTATTGACATTAACCAGTCTACTTGTGCGGGTGCAGAATTACTTTTGCGCTGGTCTGACAATACAGTTCAAAACATATACCCCAGCGTGACCATTGAAATTTTAAATAAAGTAGGTAAAGGAAAATTATTCACGCGCTGGTTGATTAATTCTGCTTGCCGATATGCAAGTGAATTGATTCAAAAACATGATTTGCCCATTTACTTAACGCTCAATTTGCGCGCAGAAGATTTGTATGACACAGAGTTGCCACACCTGCTTTTGCAGGCAATGGCTTTGTGGAAAATTTCCCCGCTGGATATTGTGCTGGAAATTACCGAAAATGGTTTTTTGGAGATCAACGAAATATCACAATCTGTGATTCAGTCGCTTTCTGACAATGGCATCAGGCTGGCCTTAGATGACTTTGGTACTGGATTTTCTTCACTTTCGCGCTTGCGTACCATGCCAATTGATTTGATTAAAATCGACCAATCTTTCGTACGCGACATCAAACATTCGGCGGATGACTTTGAAATTGTTCAATCAATCGCGATGCTGGCAAACAGCCTGGGCAAAGAGGTGCTAGCTGAGGGTGTTGAAGATAAAGATTGTCTGGATTTGATTAGGCAAATGAAAATTCATAAATGCCAGGGATTCTACTTTGCAAAACCCATGCCTTTTGAAGATTTTGTAGTATGGGCAAAACAGCAAAAATCCGTGTAATGTTATAATAGGCGCATGCAAATCACCACTCGTTTAGAATTTGACGCAGGTCATCGAATCCCTTGCCATAAAAGCCAGTGCCGCAATCTGCATGGCCATCGCTACGCCATAGAAATTACGTTATCGGGCGATATCATCACGCAAGATAACCTATCTGAAAGCGGCATGGTGATGGATTTTTCAGATGTGAAACGCATTGCGCGCGAAAGTTTGGTAGATGTGTGGGATCATGCATTTTTGGTTTACAAAGATGATGTAGAGGTGCTTAACTTTTTAAATTCTCTTGCTAATCACAAGACAGTGGTGTTTCCGACAGTGCCCACTGCTGAAAATATGGCGGTTGAAGCATTCAGAATTTTGAAAAGCCATTACAAAGATACTTACGGTAATCACTTAACATTAGAACGTGTCCGATTATATGAAACACCGAATAACTGGGCGGATGCGCTAGGTTGATTTGAAAAACAATCAGTTGGCTAAACTTAACTAACTCTTCGTTAATCAGCTAATTATTTGTTAGATTTAAAGCACAATCGATTGCATTACTTGATGTAAGCCCTGTTGCCAAGTTGGCAATGTAACATCAAATTTCTGATTTAATTTGGCGTTATCTAAACTCGAATTAGCTGGGCGTGCAGCAGGAGTTGGATATTCTGCCGTAGTAATAGGCTCAATAGCATCGACAAGGGCCTTAAGTGGCGGCCAGTTTTTACTGGATGCTAATCGGTTATATTGCTGCACAATTTCACAGCTAAAGCCATGCCAGGAAGTTTTGCCTTGATTGGTTAAATGATATATGCCTGACTGGCTTGCGTTATTGACTTGCCATGCTGTTAATAGCGAAACCACAGCATCTGCGATGCTCTCATTACTGGTCGGCGCGCCATATTGATCTGCCACAATGCGCAAACTATCTCGCTCTCCAGCTAAACGAATGATTGTCTTCAGGAAATTTTTACCATGTGCACCATAAACCCAACTGGTGCGTAGTACAAGATGCGGCACACCCACGGCAATAACTGCCTTCTCACCCGCAAGTTTGCTTTTACCGTAAACACTTAATGGATTAACTGAATCTGTCTCAAGGTAGGCGCTGGTTTTGGTACCATCGTACACGTAGTCAGTTGAGAAGTGTATCAATGCTGCATTAAGCTTAGCAGCTTCTTCAGCTAAGGTTTGCGGCGCAATCGCATTAATCGCATAAGCTAGATCGGGTTCTATTTCGGCTTTATCAACCGCTGTGTATGCTGCTGGATTAATAATTAAATCGGGCTTGATCATTTGTACAGTGCGCCGAATTGCATCGGTGTCACTTAGATTCAACTGCTCGCGATTTAAAGCAATCACTTCATATTGAATCAGTTTTTTTTGCAGTGCATGTCCCACCTGCCCGTTTACACCTGTTAATAAGATTTTTTTCATATTAACCACACCAATCAAGCAAATTTTCTAGCATGCTGCAAACTTAAACCTACGCTATCTTTAGCTGATAGTATTGGCGCATCACCCAAAGGCCATTCAATCGCCACAGTTGGGTCATCCCATTTAAGACAGCACTCATGCTGTGGTGCATAAAAATCGGTCGTTTTATACAAAAATTCGGCAGTTTCTGACAGCACTAAAAAACCATGCGCAAACCCTGGTGGAATCCACATTTGACGCTTGTTTTCAGCAGATAAATGTGTGCTTTCCCATTGCCCGAATGTGGCTGATGATTGACGCAAATCAACTGCCACATCAAATACCTCGCCCTGCGTGACGCGCACCAACTTTCCTTGCGCTTGATCAATCTGATAATGCAAACCACGCAATACGTTTTTAGCCGATTTTGAATGGTTGTCTTGTACAAAATGCAGATTTAAGCCAGTTGCCTGCTCAAATAATTTGGCGTTAAAACTTTCGAAAAAGAAGCCTCTATCATCACCAAAAACTTTGGGCTCAAAAATAATCACCTCTGGAATGCGGGTTTTAATTATCAGCATTAAAACACCCGTTCTGTCAGCAACAGTTTGAGATATTGCCCATAACCATTTTTAGCGTATTTATTTGCCATCGTTTCTAATTGTGCCGCATCGATAAAACCCATGCGGTAAGCAATTTCTTCAGGGCAAGCGATCTTTAAACCCTGGCGTTTTTCGATTGTTTCAATAAAAGTACCCGCTTCCAATAACGATTCGTGCGTCCCTGTATCCAGCCAAGCCATGCCGCGACCCATTACTTCCACCTGCAAATCACCCCACTCCAGATATTGGCGATTGACATCGGTAATTTCCAGCTCACCGCGTGCAGAAGGCTTCATATTCTTGGCAATTTCGACCACGCGATTATCGTAAAAATACAACCCAGTGACCGCGTAACGCGATTTAGGTTGTGTAGGCTTTTCTTCTAAACTGACCGCTTTACCTGCTGCGTCGAATTCCACTACGCCATAACGCTCAGGATCGTGCACTGGATAAGCAAAAACAGTCGCGCCCTGCGTGCGTTTCGCGGCATTTTGTGCCATTAGAGCCAATTCGTGGCCATAAAAAATATTGTCGCCAAGCACCAATGCACAAGGGTCATTGCCAATAAATTGTTCACCAATAATAAACGCTTGCGCCAAACCATCCGGAGAAGGTTGCACTGCATATTGAATATCCATTCCCCATTGCGTGCCATCGCCTAGCAGCTCTTTAAAGCGTGGCGTATCTTGCGGAGTGGAAATGATTAACACTTCACGTATGCCTGCCAACATCAACGCAGACAAAGGATAATAAATCATCGGCTTGTCGTAAACAGGCAATAGCTGTTTAGAAACTACCTGCGTGACTGGATATAGGCGTGTACCTGAACCTCCTGCTAAAACGATGCCCTTCATGGACTTTTTTTCGTTCGTCATTATGCTAATTCCTCACCACGTTCCTGGTAATTCTGGTTAACCCAATTTTTATATTCGCCGCTGGTCACATTATTGACCCAATCTTGATGCGTTAAGTACCAAGTGACTGTTTTTTGAATACCCGTTTCAAATGTTTCTGCAGGTTTCCAGCCCAGTTCGCGCTCAATTTTAGTGGCATCAATCGCATAGCGCTGATCATGTCCAGGTCGGTCAGTTACATACGTAATCTGGTCGCGATAGCTGCCGGTTTGTTTTGGTTTTTCTTTATCCAGCATATCGCATAATGTGTGCACTACATCTAAATTAGTTTTTTCGTTCCAGCCGCCAATATTGTAGGTTTCGCCTACTTTACCTGCTTCTAATACGCGGCGTATCGCACTGCAATGATCTTCCACAAAAAGCCAGTCGCGCACATTGCTGCCATTGCCGTAAATCGGTAAAGGCTTACCATTAAGGGCATGGTGAATCACCAAAGGAATCAATTTTTCGGGGAAATGATACGGACCGTAATTATTAGAACAGTTAGTCGTCAACATCGGCATGCCATAAGTATGGTGATAAGCACGCACCAAATGATCAGAAGCAGCCTTAGATGCAGAATAAGGGCTATTAGGTTCGTATGGATTTGTTTCTTTAAACGCAGGGTCTGTGGCACTTAAAGAGCCATAAACTTCATCGGTAGACACATGTAAAAACCTAAAATTAATTTTGTCAGCATCACCTAAATCATTCCAATAAGCCCGTGTTGCTTCCAATAAATTAAATGTACCAACTATATTAGTTTGAATAAATTCACCAGGCGCATGAATGGAACGATCAACATGACTTTCAGCCGCAAAATTCACAATCGCACGCGGTTGATACTTTTTTAAAAGCGCATCAACAATGGCTCTATCACCAATATCGCCATGCACAAATATATGTTCTGAGTTGTCTTGCAAATCCGCTAAATTAGCCAAATTACCCGCATAAGTTAATTTATCTAAATTGACGCAATGACCGTGACCACCTTTAACCCAATTTAAAACAAAATTACTGCCAATAAAACCTGCGCCGCCTGTGACGATGATGCAATTTTTCATATGATTAAAACCTAACCTAAATAACTATTTAACTATGATTAAATGAATTGTTTGAAACTGTTGTAAATCTATTCTTTACCAAGCTTTTGCGCCTGATTTAGCAAGGCTACTGATATATTCATTGTGCATCGCCAACTCAACCTCATTCGCTTGCAATACTTTTAGTGTTCGCGGTTTATTAGCGCTTGTTGGCGTTTGCATGGTGGGATGAGCCTGCACTAAATCCATCATCAGGCTATCTTGCCCACGCGTCATGGCCATATAGACTTCTGCCAGCAGTTCCGCATCTAGCAAAGCGCCGTGTAATGTACGTTTGGCATTATCAATGCCAAAATGCCTGCACAGCGCGTCCAGATTATTACGTTGTCCTGGACGGGAATCTTTCGCCATTCTGAGTGTATCAGTGATTTTATCGCAAAATGTCTCTATTGGCTTTAGCCCGATACGACCAAGCTCGCTGTTTAAAAATCCCACATCAAAAGGCGCATTATGGATAATGAGTTCTGAGCCGCGAGTAAAATCAAGAAACTCGTGTGCGATGGCAGCAAATAAAGGCTTATCCTGTAAAAATTCAAGCGTGATGCCATGCACCTCTTGCGCAGCAATATCGATTTCACGCTGAGGATTTAAATAGAAATGAAAGTGCTGGCTGGTAGGACGACGATTAATCATCTCAATCGCAGCGATTTCAATAATACGATGGCCTTGGGCTGGGTATAATCCAGTCGTTTCAGTATCTAAAAATATTTGGCGCATGGTGTGTTCATTATGATTTGTTAATTCAGTTATTCGTTTTACTTATTTAATTGCAGGCAGTTTTGATCATTTAATTAACATTCTTTATAAAAATGCCGCAACGCCTTCATTGGCCAGCGCATCAGCACGCTCATTGCCCACATTACCCGAGTGCCCTTTTACCCATATCCATTCTATTTGATGTTGATTGGCAAGCACATCCAGCACCTTCCACAGATCGTCGTTTTTGACAGGCTTTTTATCCGCAGTGCGCCAATTACGCGCCTTCCAGCCAACAATCCATTCACTGATGCCTTTTTGTACGTAAGATGAATCAGTATAAATTTTGACCATGCACGGTTTTTTTAGTGCTTCCAAAGCGCGAATCACCGCAGTCAGTTCCATACGATTATTAGTAGTCAGGCTTTCTCCGCCACTCAATGTTTTTTCTTTACCATCATAGCTTAACCATGCGCCCCAGCCACCAGGACCTGGATTTCCTTTGCAGGCGCCATCTGCATAAATTTCTACTATGCTCGTCATTTGCTTACTGGTCATATTTAAAACTATTCTTTTAATTGACTACTGCTATTGGTATTTTGCCGTTGGTGCGGCTTGGTTTTTTGTGAAGGGGTAACAGCCAACCGTGATTTTAACGGGTTTTTCTTCCAGTTGGGTTTTAAAAGCGTCATGTTAACAACACGTTTTTTTGCCAAAATAAAGTAAACGCCGCCCATCATTGGCCACCATTTATCACCCAGGTTATCCATAAAAGCAAAGCGATTCAGCCACTTCTGGTTATTAACAGGCGGTTCATAGCAGTGCATCTCGCCGCTAACAAATTCTAAACCCAATAAAGCCAGCCAGTCTTTAATTCGCGACAGTGTAAAAAACTGTCCGCTCCAAGGATAGTGCTCATCTTGGCTAAGTGCATATTTTAATCCCCAGGCACTAATTGGATTAAAACCAGTTAATATCAAATGTCCTTCTGGCACCAGCACGCGCTCTACTTCACGCAAAGTTTGATGCGGATTTTCACTAAACTCCAATACATGAGGCAGGCAGACTAGATCAATACAGCTTTCTGCAAACGGCAAATAATCACTTTCACACAAGACTTCACCCACGCTATTTCCTACATGCATTAAATGTGGGATGCGCGAATTTTTAAGCACATCCATCTGAGGCATGCCCAGTTGAAGCGCATTAAAACCGAATATATCTCCCACATTCTTGTCATACATTGCCTGCTCACGACTCAACAAGTATTGACCTAATGTACTGGATAACCAATTATTTTGTTGTTCTAAACGCATGTCTTGTGTTGTATTTAATGATTGACAAAAAATTGTATCGAGCTAAATATGCAAATTACCTTTTGCGAACTTACAATCCTGCATATATCCAACATGTTGCATATCATTCCTGTTCCAGCTTTTAATGACAATTATATATGGCTTTTGCATAACAAAAAGTATGCCGTAGTAATTGACCCTGGTGATGCGCAGCCTGTTATTGAGATGTTAGAAAAAAACAAGCTCACGCTTAGCAGCATTTTGATAACGCATCACCATGATGATCATATTGGCGGTGTAAGGTATTTACTTGAATATGCTGATGCACAGGTTTATGCACCACAATATGAACAATATGATTTTAAACATACCAAAGTTGCTGAAAATGATTTGATTCACTTAGCAGAAATTGATCAGAGTTTTCGCGTGATGTGGTTGCCAGGCCATACATTAGGTCATATCGCCTATTACAATGAAGAATTTTTATTCTGTGGGGATACTTTATTCAGTGCGGGCTGTGGACGTTTATTTGAGGGAACTCCCGCGCAAATGTTTCAGTCATTACAACGATTGAAGCAATTAAATCCAGCAACACAAGTCTATTGTACACATGAGTACACAGCCAAAAATATTGCGTTTGCGCTAACTTTAGAACCAGACAATGAAGCACTTGTTGCCAGACAGGCTGTTGTCAACCAGTTAAGGCAACAAAAATTACCGAGCTTGCCAAGCAGCATCGCTTTAGAACTGCAAACTAATCCTTTTCTGCGTTGTGACGAAACAACTATTTGGCAAAACTCACATGCCGAAAGTAAAGATGAATTGGCAGTTTTTACCGCAATTAGAGCATTAAGAAATCATTATTAATCATCAACATAACAAATAATAGTCAGGTAAAACTTTTACTTGACTATTGCATGTGCCATCGCTACCATGCAATACAGTTTTGCTATAAAAGATGATTTAAAAGTTAATGTTAGGAACAGATATCAAATCAATTTTATCACCGTCGCGCGTTAAGTTAAGATTAGCGAATAACCAATCAATATTAGCTTTAACAGGCTTGTTTTTAATATTGAGTGGCTTAGTTTATACAAACTTAGCAATCGCTGATACGAACGTAGCCGGAGTTGAAATTGAAATAATCACTGAAACCGTGGATAGTGAATTGGTGGGAGATCCTGTTCAGGATTTCCTAAACGATGTTGACGCTACTGACCCGCCGCAACTTGCACACCAAGATGATATAGATGTTAATAGTGATTTATGGTCACGCATCAAAGATGGCTATGCGATTCCGAATATTAAATCCCCATACACCACAAACCATGAAACTTGGTACGCTGCTCGCCCGGATTATATGGAACGCATGCTGGAACGTAGCCAACGATATTTATTCCACATTGTGGAAGAAGTTGAAAAGCGCGGCATGCCAACCGAAATAGCGCTTTTGCCAATGATTGAAAGTGCTTTTAACCCTCAGGCCTATTCACGCAGCAAAGCATCGGGTATCTGGCAATTCATTCCTTCCACAGGTAAAAGCTTTGGCCTGCAACAAAACTTTTGGGTAGATAATCGCCGTGACGTTACTGCCGCCACAAGTGCCGCACTCACCTACCTGCAAAAACTGCATGGTATGTTTGGCACCTGGGATCTTGCACTTGCTGCTTACAATGCTGGCGAAGGCACCGTGCGACGGGCGATTAATAAAAATCGCAGCAAGGGATTGCCTACCGACTACCAAAGTTTAAGCTTGCCGCCTGAAACTAGAAACTACGTGCCCAAGTTGCAGGCGATTAAAAATATCGTCACCAACCCTGAGCGCTTTGGCCTAAAAGTTAATGCAATTCCCAACCGCCCTTATTTCGCACGCGTTAGCACGCCTAAACAAATTGACGCGAAATTAGCTGCCGAGTTAGCCGAAATTTCATTTGAGGAGTTCAGCTCGCTCAATCCTAGCTACAATCGCCCAGTCATCACATCGACTGGCGAAAAACACCAACTATTGCTGCCTGTTTGGGCGGCAGAACGTTTTGTTACAAATCTTGCTGATTATGATAAACCGCTGACTAACTGGCAAACTTACAACGCAAAACGCGGTGAACGCATGGATAGCATTGCGAAAAAATTTGGCATTAATGTTGCACAATTGCGCGATATAAATGGCCTGTCATCGCATAAGCAGGTACGTACATCTCGTGCTTTACTCGTTCCTAGCAATTACTCGAGTGATGCTGATAACGAAATTGATGTGGCTGAATTAGAAGAAAACAATTTCAAGCAATTAGAAGATGTAAAAGACAGTGAACCTAAGCGGCCTGCTGTACACAAAGTAAAAAAGGGAGATACTTTACAAGCTTTGGCTAATAAGTACGATACCAGCAGCAAAGCCCTGATTAAGATTAACCAGTTAAAAAGCAGCAACCTGAGAATTGGGCAATCCATTCAATTAACAAACGCTAAATTTAGTACAGGTAACTCTAGCTATTCAAATACCAAAAAGAAAACAACTGTGAGAAATCGTGTTAAATCTAAAAACAAATCATCACGGCATATAAAAGCCCACTCAAATATTCGATTAAGATAAGCACAGCAATCAATAGAAATATTTTGTTTTATAATTGGTTTAATCATGAGAAATATTTTTATGTGCCAAAACAATCGATTTTATCGAATTTCATCGCAATTTTTAATCTATTCCCTATGCGCCGCCGCACTGCTCTCTTGCGGAAAACCTGTTCTAGATACCACTGACTACAATAAACAATATGCTGCTGAAGCTGGCGGCACGTTAATAGATGCCTCAACCGCTGAACCATCCGGTTTAATTTATATGGTGGCTGGCGAATCGGCAGCGGCAGCTATTGCTGGCAACATCTTTAATAAGCTACTTAAATACGATAAAAACCTTGATTTAGAAGGTGAGCTAGCAAAAAAATGGACCGTATCAGCAGACCAAAAAACCATTGTTTTTGAGCTTAAACCCAATTTGAAATGGGCAGACGGCAAACCTTTAACCAGTGCAGATGTGTTGTTTACATGGAAACTGGTGACCGATGAAAAAACACGCAGCCCTTACGCCTCTGATTATCAATTAGTTAAAAAAGCTGATGCGCCAGATGCGTTAACTTTTAGTGTGACCTATGATCAAGCTTATGCGCCTGCACTAGATAGCTGGGCTGGCTTACAAATTTTGCCAAAACATTTGCTTGAGAATCAAGACATTCATACCACCGCTTTTGCGCGTAACCCCGTTGGCAGTCATTACTACAAACTGGACAGCTGGACGCATGGTGAAAATTTAAAATTGTCACGCAACCCCACTTCGGTATTAGGCTCGGCTAAAATCGATAAATTAGTCACCCGTATTATTCCTGATAATTCAGCGCAATTTCTGGAGTTAATGGCAGATAACATTGATCTGATGGGTTTAGACCCGATCAAATATTCGCGCATTATTCCAGCGCGACCAGAACTGCAAAAAAAAATAGCCTTATATAAAGAACTTGGTAATAGTTATACCTACATGGGGTTTAACCTTAAACATAAGCCATTTGATGATATCCGAGTACGAAAAGCCATCAACTATGCCATCAATAAACAAGAGATTATTGATGGCGTTTATTTGGGATTAGGAATTAATATCGCCTCTCCTTACAAGCCTGGCACGCGCTGGAGCAATCCTGATTTACAGCCTTATGCATATGATCCTAATCAAGCCAAAGCTTTATTAAAAGAAGCCGGATTTGTAGACACTGATGGTGACGGCATTTTAGAACGTGATGGCAAACCCTTTGCTTTTGAAATCATCACTAATCAAAACAAAGAACGCGAGAAATCAGCGGTATTGATTCAACGCAGGCTGAGAGATGTTGGTATTGATGTACAAATCCGCGCCATTGAATGGGCCAGTTTTATCAGTCGTTTTATCAAAACTGGTGATTTTGATGTGGTGGTTTTGGGTTGGGGTCTAGGTTTGGATCCAGACCAATTCAATATTTGGCATTCCAGCCAAAATCAACCCGGGCAATTTAATTTCATTGGCTATAATAATCCGCAAGTCGACAAACTTTTAGAACAAGGTCGCCTGGAACTTAACCCTGAAAAACGCATGAAAATTTATCATGAATTTGCAAAGGTATTATTGGAAGATAGTCCAATTATCTATTTGTCTGCCGGTTATGGTTTAACAGCGATTCATAAACGGGTTAAAGGTATAAACTCTCCTGCGCCGCCTGCTGGCATCGGACATAATTCATATGAATGGTATATTCCGAGTCAGCTTAGGCATTCAGATACTGGACGCAACGAAATCTCTGCACATTAATGTTCAATCATGCTTAAATATTTAATTAAACGCGTACTCTGGATGATTCCTTTACTGATTGGCATCAGTTTAATTTCCTTTTTTATCATGCACTTAGCGCCAGGTGATATTACCAGTAACGAAGCTGCGTTTAATCCAAAAGCCTCTGAAGAATCACGCCAAAAGTTACGCGAGCTATATAATTTAGATAAACCGGTGATTGTGCAATACGGTTTATGGTTAAAACGCATGGGCACACTGGATTTTGGCAACTCTTTTGCTTCTCATCAAAAACCCGTATTCTGGCAAACCACCGACAAAGATGGCAACTTGACCAAAGGCATGATCCAAGAAGCTTTGCCGATCACCTTAATGATTAATATTTTGGGCTTAATTATCACGTTGAGTTTGGCAATTCCACTAGGTATTATTGCGGCGCGCAAATATACCTTGTGGCAAGACAAATCCATTACCTTATTTAATTTTATTGGCTTCTCAATTCCAGGTTTTTGGCTGTCTTTGTTACTGATGTATTGGTTAGGCGTAATGAATAACTGGCTGCCTATTTCAGGCTTACACAGCATCAACTATGATTCATTCGATACTTGGGGAAAAATAAAAGATAGCATTAGCCATCTCATACTGCCAGTGCTCATTCCTTCATTAACAGGTTTGGCTGGCATTACCCTATTTGTTAAAAATGGCATGCTGGACGTATTTCACCAAGATTACATTACCACAGCACGCGCTAAAGGTTTAAACGAGCATAAAGTGGTTTACACGCACGCCTTACGCAACGCCCTACTACCTTTAATTACCATTATCGGTTTATCGATTCCAGGCTTGATTGGCGGCTCAGTCATTGCAGAAACTATTTTTGCCATCCCGGGGATGGGTAAACTGTTTTTTGATAGCGTCATGATGCGTGATTTTCCTGTGATTATGGGCATATTGACCATTGGTTCCGCATTAACCTTATTTGGTAATTTATTAGCCGATATTGCCTATGCATGGGCTGACCCTCGTGTACGTCGCGGTGTGGTTAGAGAGTAGCAATCGTGAATAAAAGCGTATTTAAACAAGCTTTGTCTAATCCACTTGCATTAATCGGATTTGTTATTATCGTGAGCGTATTCATACTAGCCATGCTGGCGCCAGTTATCTCGCCTTATGATCCTAACGATATTAATGTAAAAGCCATTTTACTCGCACCATCTTGGCAGCATTGGATGGGTACAGATGGGCTTGGTCGTGACGTACTGAGTCGTATGTTGCATGGCGGTCGCATCTCACTATTGGTCGGTTTAGTTGCTGTAGGCATCGCTACTGCAATCGGCATTGTCCTGGGCGCCATCGCGGGTTTCTATCGCGGCTGGGTGGATACATTGATTATGCGTTTAGTTGATGTCATGTTATCTATCCCCAGTTTCTTTTTAATTTTGGCTGTCATCGCCTTTCTCACCCCTTCCATTTGGAACATTATGATTGTGATTGGCTTAACATCTTGGATGGGTGTAACACGCCTGGTACGTGCCGAGTTTCTAAGCTTGGGTGGTCGCGAATTTGTACTGGCATCACGCACATTAGGTGCCAAAGATGCGCGCCTAATTTTTATGCATTTATTACCAAACAGCCTAACGCCGATAATCGTTAGTGCGGTATTGGGCGTAGCAGGTGCAGTTTTAATGGAATCAGGTTTGAGCTTTTTAGGGCTGGGTGTACAAGCGCCACAAGCATCTTGGGGTAACATTTTAACCGATGGCAAAGAGTATATTCAGTTTGCCTGGTGGTTATCGCTGTTTCCTGGCTTGGCTATTTTAATTACCGTGTTAGGGTATAATTTGCTGGGTGAAGGCTTGCGTGATGCACTTGATCCTAGATCAAATACTAAGCAATCTAAATAGTTAAGTTATTACTATAATCACTTGATTTAAATCATTAATTAACAGGATTCTTTATGGGATTTTTAGCAGGAAAAAAAGTATTAATTGCAGGCTTATTAAGCAATCGTTCAATTGCTTATGGCATCGCTTCGGCGATGAAGCGCGAAGGTGCAGAGCTGGCTTTCACTTATCAACTAGAAAAACATGCATATCGTGTAGCAGGTTTAGCTGCAGATTTTGACTCTAAAATTGTACTGCCATGCGATGTGGCAGAGGATGTGCAAATCGACGCCCTGTTTCCAGCGTTGAACAAACATTGGGATGGCTTAGACAGCGTTGTACACTCACTTGCATTTGTTCCGAAAGTGGCATTGGATGGCGATTACCTAGACGCAGTTAATCGCGAATATTTCCGTATCGCACACGACATTAGCTCGTACAGTTTTTCTGCGCTGGCCAAAGCCGCTTATCCAATGATGCAAGGCCGCAATGGTAGCTTACTGACATTAAGTTATCTAGGTGCAGAACGCACCATGCCCAATTACAATGTCATGGGAGTTGCCAAGGCTAGTTTAGAAGCTAACGTACGTTATTTAGCACAAAGCCTGGGCCCACGTGGAATTCGTGTCAATGCGGTTTCTGCTGGCCCTATCAAAACGTTAGCTGCTTCTGGTATTGCTGATTTCGATAAAATGATTGGCTTTAATGAACGGCATGCAGCATTACGTCGCAATGTCACCATTGAAGAAGTGGGCAACACCGCGGCATTTTTATGTAGCGATCTAGCCTCTGGCATCACAGGAGAGATTACCTATGTAGATGGCGGTATGAATATCACCGCCGCAGGTCAGATAGATTAATTAATGTAAAGAGATAACAAAAAGCCGATGTTAAAACATCGGTTTTTTAATTGACGCAACTTTTAATAATTACTATTTAATCATTGTTGCGAGCTAGTTTCCAATAACTTACGGTTCACAACAACCTCGCTTTCAGCTTTCAACGATTTACCGTAAGCACTTACATATTCTGCCGCAACGGCTGCCTTAAATTCATCTGCAGCAGCTTGTTTTTCACTTTCGTCCAACACATTGTCTACACGGCTCACCTGTACGATCGTGTATGACTTATTACCATCCATGTAACCTGCATAGGCGGGTAATTTGCTTGTATCAATTTTAAAAGCCTGATTCATTACAGGTTCCGTTAAGCCTTGCGCATTCTTACGGTCAATCGTAACTGTCGGGATCCATTCCAGCTCATTGTCTTGACCATCTGATTTAAGTTTAGCCAAACTAGCTAAACCTTTTTCAGCCGCTAATTTTGCTGCCTGTTCTAGCTTGAGATAAGCTTCAATACCACCTTTAACCTCATCAAAAGTACGTGGCGCCTCAGGTTTGTACTCAAGCACTCGTGCGGAAACCAGATTGTTGGGCGAAACTTCCACTGCCTCAGAATTACGTTTTTCCTTTAATACTTCATCTGAAAAAATCGAGTTGATTAACTTATCTGACTTAAAGAATTTGCCACCCTCTTCACGACTCATCCAAGCAGTTGGTTGAATTTGTAAACCAAATTTATCTGCCGCCGGCTTTAAGCTGCCAGATTGCTCATACACTGTATTACTAAAATCATCTGCAAGTTCAGCATATTTAACTTGCGCTTTCTGGAAAAGCAATTCGGCCTTAATTTGTGGCTTCATACTTTCAAAAGACGAGGATTGGCCTGTTACACCGTTTAATTTAATAATATGATAGCCAAATTCAGACTCAACCAAATCGCTAATTTGATCCACCTTCATGCTAAAAACAGCATCTTCAAACGGCTTAACCATTGCGCCACGTCCAAAACTGCCTAAATCGCCCCCTTTACTAGCAGAACCAGGATCTTGCGAATTTTTTATAGCTAGCTCTTCAAAACGATTGGGGGCTTTTTTCAGTTGCATTAAAATATCAGCTGCTTTATCTTTAGCCGCCGCTTTTTCATCTGCAGTTGCCGTAACACCAAAACCAATCAAGATATGGCTTGCCTGTCTTTGCTCATCACCTTGGAACTTCGCTACATTTTCATCGTAAAATTGCTTTACTTCTTCATCAGAAACTTGCATTCCCGCTACCAAACCAGCCGCAGAAAGCAAAGCAAACTCTATCTTAACTTGCTCTGGCACTTTAAATTTATCTTTATGTTGCTCGTAGTAAGCTTTAACCTGCTCAGGCGTTACTTTTGTTTGCGCTACAAATTGTGCCGTTTTAATTTCCGCCACACTCACATCACGCTGTTGATGCGAAAATCTCAACGCTTGATCTGTAACAGCTCTTGGTACAGAAACCAGCATGGCTAGGCCATCGCGTGCCTGCTGGTTCAACAATTCGTTACGCCTGTCATTTTCAAATCGGCTGGTAGTTAATTTATTTTGAGCAAGTGTTTTTTGATAGATATCTTCAGAAAATTTACCCTCTTGTTGAAACTCAGGCATGCCTAAAATATAAGTACTGAGCTGCTCATCACTAATCTTAAAATTGGCACGTTGGATCTCTTCGTTAACTAAACGACGCGTGATTAAACCATCCAGAACCGATTGTTTTAATTCAGCACTTTCCAACATTGCAGGGTCAACTTTTTGACCTTCTGACTGCAAGCGATTACGCACATTATCAATAGCATTGCTATATTCCTGAATGGATATTTTATCGCCGTTTACTTTAGCAATAGCCACATTACTACCCGCATCATTAAAGTATGAATCAATACCAAACAATGCAAATGGAATAGTGATTAAAGCCAAAATAGCTTTAGCTATCCAACCTTGTGTGTGATTGCGAATTGCATCTAACATATCTTAACCTTCTAACTCTTTAAAAATGGCAAATTAATAACAGCAAAATTAATAACATAAGACAAACCTTGAGATTATATAACAGTTGAATGCTTTAGCGATTACTTAAGCGCAACGAATACTGCAATCTGTTATTAGAAAACATATATCTCATGCTGGTTTGCATGACATAAAAGGACACTTGATTGGCCATTTAATTGCATTAATAATTTGGCTTTCAGAAAGAAAAAAGCGAGCTTAAAGCTCGCTTTTTTAAATGTTGGCGGAGTGGACGGGACTCGAACCCGCGACCCCCGGCGTGACAGGCCGGT